>JABJMA010000011.1 GCA_018659605.1 Rickettsiales bacterium | reverse complement strand
CTAAAACATTAGCTGCAAATTCGCTGGCTAAATCAATTAAAGCAGTGTTTAAACGTATTCAGTTTACACCGGATTTATTACCTACGGATTTAATTGGAACTGAAATATTTAATCATGAAAAAAATAATTTCGAATTTAAAAAGGGCCCATTATTTAGTAATATAATTCTTGCGGATGAAATCAATAGGGCGCCCTCCAAGGTTCAATCGGCCTTATTAGAATCTATGGCTGAGAAGCAAATTACAGTGGCTGATACAACTCATAAATTAGATAGTTTTTTCTTAGTTGCTGCAACTCAGAATCCGATTGAACAGGAAGGTACATATAATTTGTCTGAGGCTGCTGTAGATAGGTTTATGCTGCATGTTGTTGTAACATACCCTTCATTTAAACAAGAGTTAGAGATCTTAAAATATGAACTAGAGGGTAAGTTTAAAGAGTTTAATCTTACAGCAGTTACCGATATCAAAGAAGTTTCGTTAATGCGTGATGAGGTTCGCAATATATTTGTTAGCCCCGCATTACAGGAATATATTGTTTCACTGATATCAGTAACAAGACATCCAGATAAATATGATTCAGATCTTAGAGATTATATAGATTATGGTGTTTCACCTAGAGCTTCACTTTCATTGTTAAAAGCCGCTCAGGCTTTAGCATATATAAGTGGAGATGAGTTTGTAACTCCAGCTCATATTCAAAAAATGCTACCTAACACTCTAAGGCATAGATTAGCTATTAATTACAATGCGAAAGCTGAGGGAATTACAAAAGATGAAGTAATTAAACGAATTATAGCAGTTGTTGCTTACTAATCATATGAATAAATATGGTTTATACCCTGATTTTAAATCACTGGATAAAATTACCAGTTTCATTGAACATGAGAAAATAAAATTACGCTCTAATCATGTCTCTAGTCTTTCTGGTGCATATAAATCTAAATATAAATCTTCTGGTTTGATATTTGATAATATAAGGCGTTATCAATTTGGAGATGATAAAAGAAGAATTGATTGGAAGGCTTCAGCTAGAACTGGACGGTTACATGTAAAAGAATTTATTGAAGAACGTAATACTGAGTTATTATTAGTCTTAAATAATTCATCAGAAATGTTTTTTGCATCCAAAAATCAATTTAAATCCTATATTGCCATTGAGGTTTTTACATTTTTAGCAAGTCTAGCATTAATAAATAAGGATTATATCATACCCTATATTTTTAATTCGGATTCTGAAGAATATTTATATAAAAAGACGAATCTTAAGGATAATATATTTCAAATAATTTCTAAAATATGTAATTCAGAAGCAAGTAAGAAGAATAAATTATCTAACCTTACCTTGTTAAATAACCTAGCTAAGCAAGATATAGCAGGTAAAAATATTTTTATTATATTACCCATATTATATGATTTCGATGATAAATATCGTGATACAATCAAAAGAATCATTACTTGTAATCAGCTAACATTTATTTTTGTCTGGGATAATTTAGAACGTAAATTACCATATTTAAATAATTTAGAAGTTAGAAATATTGATAATAAGGCTGGTTTTCTGGTAAAATCTAATAATATCAGTAGATATAAATACCAATCGATCTTCAATAAGAAGAAAAAAGAAATAGACGAGTTTCTAGCTATTCACAGAATCGATAGTATTTATATAAATACTGCTGATAATAGTTTTCTAAGATTATTAGAATATTTTAAGTAATATTCTTAAGTTATTATTAGGTAAGTTAGTTTATAGCTAACAATGATATTTCTAAGGGTATAACTTCTTAATGACCCAATCAGAATTAGTATCAGATCTTACATATAATGTTCTATCATGTAATCTTGATATACCGCCATCTTGCCAGAATTCTATCTTTGTTGGAATTACTCTAAATCCAGACCAGTATGGAGGGCGTTTTACAGGAGTTGTATTATTCTCAACTTTATCAGTAACTTCCTTTCTTAAGCTTGCTAGACTTTTCTCCATTGTATGAGATTGTTGAGAGGCCCATGCACCTAATTGACTATTAATAGGTCTGCTGCTGAAATAATCATCAGCTTCATCATTAGTAACTGGCCTTACATTGCCTTCAATTCTGATTTGCGTCCCTAATGGTTCCCAATAAAAACATAAAGCAACTCTAGGGTTATTTTTTAATTCTATACCTTTTCTACTTTCAAGATTGGTATAAAAAACAAATCCTTCTTCATTATAATCTTTTATTAATACAATACGAGAAGAGGGAAAGCCATTACTAGTACTTGTTGCCAGGTTAACAGCATTTGCTTGTTCAATATTGGGGTGATTCTCTGCATCTTTAAACCATTGTTGAAATAATATAAATGGATTTTTCTCTTTCATGAAAATATGGATAAAAATTAATAACCTGAATATGTATTGATAACAAATTTATGGATAAAGTAAATTACTAATTGAGATAATTATTACTGGTAAGGTTCTATTACATCCTTGTTCCATTCAATCGATCCAGCTATTTCATCGATGATAATTCGTTGTTTTTTTGTGTGATCAAATGTGATTATTATTGTTTTAGGGATATCTACTATTTTAAAATATTCGGAGGAAATTCTATCGCCGACATCCCAAGCAAAAAAAACATCTGGGTATTCCTTTGAGCTAAAATTAATTTCTCTTAGAAAATTTGTAGCATCATTTGCCTTATCATCTACTGAAATAGCAATTAATGCAATTTTGCCTTCTGATTCTTTAATTAATTTAAACATAGATGCAAATTCTTCTTTGCAATAACCACACCATGATGCCCAAAAATTTAGAAGTATAATATCATGAGAAATATCATTTAAATAATATTTACTTCCAGAAAGGGTTTGAAACTCAAGGTTATCAATATAGTCAATATCTTTAGCAAAAGATGATGTTGTGAATATAGCTGTTAATAGCAAAGTTATGCTGGTTAGATTAATAAGAAATCTTCGAATATAAATAGATACTGATAACACTAGATATGCTTTGTTTATAGTGTAGTACATAGCTTGCTTAACAATAGAATTATTAATATCGTACAAGTTCATTATTCACTACAGCAGCCATCTTATCAATACCACCTGTAAGGTTGTAAAGATTATTATAATTTAGGTTTTCTAGAATTTGACATGCGATCATACTTCTACGGCCATGATGACATAATAGGATAATTTTTTTATCGGTATTAATTTCATTATGGCGTGAGCTTATCTCATCCAGTGGAATTAATGTTCCACCAATATTAACAATATCATATTCCTCGCTGGTTCTCACATCAATTAGTTTGAAATCTGTATCGTTAAGCTTGGAAAATTCTATTGGTGATATTTCTTTGATCATTTAGGACCTAGCCATATAGTGTTTATTATCAATTTCTGGGATAAAGCAATTCTCGGGCTTAGCTCCAGTTTGATAGAATATATCAATAGGAATTCCACCTCTTGGATACCATAATCCAACAATTCTTAACCATTTAGGTTTTATTGTTTTTATTATATCTTTAGCAATTCTAATTGTACAATCTTCATGAAAGGCCCCATGGTTTCTATAGGAGAATAAATATAATTTTAGCGATTTACTCTCAAGAATTGATTTGTCCGCAATGTAATCTAGAGTTATATGAGCAAAATCAGGTTGACCGGTAATAGGGCAAATTGATGTGAATTCTGGGCAAGTAAAGCGAATTGCATAATTAGTATCTATATGAGGGTTATCAACCGCCTCTAAGATTGTATTACTCGGTTCTATAGGGATATTAGATTGTTTACCTAGGGAGTTTAACTTGTTATTATTCATTTATTTATTAAAAAAAGCAGAGATTTTTGATTTTCTTTTATTCTGATTATTTAGATAAAGATCCTTAGTTAGGCCATACATCTCTATGTCAAAATATTTACCATTATGAAGACGGTATTGTATAAGGGAACCCTCACGTTGAAAGCCAGCGCTTTTAAGGAGTTGCCAAGAGGGTTTGTTTATCAATAAGGTAGATGCTTGAATTCTATTAATTTGCATTGTGTTAAAGCCGTAATCTAGCACAATTTGTAAAGCTTTTGTTGTAATCCCCTGGCGCCAATATGCTTTATTTAAATCATAGCTAATTTCAGCACGATTATTAAAACGATTCCAATCATTAAAACCGATGGCTCCAATCATTTTATTACTATTCCTATCAGCAATTGCCCAGTAAACACTGATACGTCTTTGATAGAGATTTATCCAATATTGCATTTCATCTTTTGCCTCTGCAAGTGAAACTGGGATATTTGAGAGAATATATTTTGAGACATTATTATCAGAAAAATATTCGAAGAAATCTTGGTAATCATTAATTGATTGCTCACGTAATATATAATTGTCATCAATTATTAGAGTGGGGAATTTATCAAAGAAATTTGGAATCGTCATTTTTATACATATTCTATATTATCATTTTTACCTAATTCACTAAACGCTTTAAGGCGGATTTGGCACGAGTCGCAAAGTGAACAACTTTTTCCTTCTCTATCAGGATCATAGCAACTTATAGTTAGTGAATAATCAAAATTCAAGTCTAACCCTTTAGTTATAATATCTTTTTTAGTTAAATTAATTAGCGGTGTTTTTATTGCCAGAGAAGTTTCTAAGCCAATTTTGGTACCAAGGTTAACCATTTTATTGAAGCTTTCGATAAATTCAGGTCTGCAATCTGGATAGCCGCTATAATCAATAGCATTGGCGCCAATATAGATCTCGTTAATAGCAAGTGATTCAGCATAGGCAGTAGCATAGCTAAGAAAAAGAATGTTACGGGCAGGTACATATGTGACAGGTATTTTATCTGGGTTAATATCCTGATTTTTTGGAACTTCTATATTATTTGTTAAGGCTGAATTTTGGAATATTGTTGAATCAATTTTAATAATATTATGATGTAGGATATCTAGGAATTTAACTATTTTCTTTGCTGATGCTAATTCTAATTGATGTCTTTGATTATAATCAAAGCTTAAAGCGAAAATCTCGTAATTTTCATTAGCAAGGATAGCGGCAGTTGTTGCTGAATCTAATCCACCCGATAGTAATAAAATTGCTTTTTTCATTCTATGTTTAATATTTTATGTAATTGAATCCCAATTTTAAAATTATGTTTTTGGGCAAGTTGAATACATAATGCATGATTGGCAAGGTTTTTAGCTTGGTCATATTCATCCATTGGTTGTACATAAATATTGTCATATGAATCATATTCCTTTGGTACAAAATTATAATCTTTATTATTATTAGAAATAATAAATTTAAAGCAATTAGCTCTTTTTTTTATATCGGGATTAATATGATTATATCCATTACCATTATAATTTTTCGGTGAGACAATTATTTTAACTGATTTATTTAAATTACGAAAGATAGTACCATTAGTCTCTATTTGAACAGTATATTTATTCTCTAATAGTAATTCGCATAATTCTGTAATATCTTGCCTTAGGGGTTCACCACCAGTTATTACGATAAGTTTAGTAATATTATTAGAAAGAGATTTTACCTCTTTTATGATATCGTCTATATGCGTATTAGTGTAATTATCAAATTCAGTATCACAGAAATTACATTTTAGGTTACAGCCACCAAGTCTAATAAATATAGCCGGGGTTCCAACATAAGGTCCTTCGCCTTGGATTGTGCTAAAAATATTTACAATATCTAAGTGATTATTATAACTATTAAGAATAGTTAATGGTTTATTTCTCCCAAACATTTCTTTGTTTATGCAATTTTGTCTCGATGTTTATTTAATATCTCGGAGATATCATCAGGTGATGCGCCGGAAATTATTAATAATTCCCGAGTCATTTGTAATCCGTGCTCAAAAACTTCTGGAAGTATAATTTTATCATTAATCTTTTTAAGGTTAGCAGAATTTTTAACGTCAACAGATCTTATTATAACGGGTATATTAGGATGCTTCTTTTTTAAATATCTAATTGTTTTATTTAGAGCAACCATATCTGACATTGTAAGCATTATGGCTCTAGCATCATTTATGTTTAAGCTATTTAGAACCTTAAGGTTACTGATATCGCCATAAAAGACAGGTTTCTTCTTGTTAAATTCTTTAGAGACATGCTTTAGATTAGTATCTATAGCTACATAATTTAGTTCTAATCTTTGGAATATATCTCCAATTGTAGATCCAATACTACCATAACCAGCAATAATAATATGATCGCTAAATTCCGGAATAATTTTTACATTATGTTTAGTGGTAATTTGGTATGAGAATTTCTTCTCGAATTTCTTGCCTAGGGCTGCAAATAATGGCGTTAAAGCCATTGATAAACCGACGACAACAGATAAAATCTGTAATTGCATTGGATTTATGATATTAACATCACTGGCTAATTCAAAAATAATAAAGGCAAACTCACCTGATTGCGAGACTAAAAGAGCTGTATGTAATGCCATTGGAGCCTTAACGTTGCAAAGTCGTAAAATAACGAAGAATATAGAGGTTTTAATAAACATTAAGGCTAGGGTAATTATTAGAATAAGAGGGGTATTATTCATTATGACATTAAAGTCAAAATTCATACCGATCTCAGTCATAAAGAAGAAGCCCAGAAATAATGCTTTAAACTGGTTCGTGATTAATTCTACTTGATGTTGGAATTCCGTTTCAGCAATCATTACACCAGCAATAAATGCTCCAAGACCGAGCGATAATCCTAATTCAAATGTTACCCAGGCACTACCAATAATTATTAGTAATGTGCTAGCAATAAAGATATCATCATTTCTAGAGGAGATAATATAGCGCATTAAAGGACGCAGTATATATCTTCCAACTAATATAATGCTTATGAGTGCTATTAGTGATTTAGCTAGGATACTGAATGTTAAAAAGGTGTAATCAATATCAGCAATTCCTATTAAAGGTATAATGATAAATATAGGTATAACCGCCATATCCTGAAATAATAATACTGATAGACAAATCTTACCAGTTGAAGAGTTGGTGTTTTTCTCTTCAGATAAAATCTTTAATACAATTGCTGTTGAGGAAATGGAGAAGGCTGTTCCAACAATTGCAGATAGAGCTAATTGCTTAGTGAATAAATATATAATACTCGCAAATGCAACTGTGGTTAATAAAAATTGTAGAGTGCCAAATACGAGAATATATTTGCGCATTTCGGTAATACGTTCAAAGGTCATTTCTAGGCCAATTGCAAAAAGTAGAAATACAACGCCAAATTCAGCCAAGGATTTTGTGGCGTCAGTATGGCCAACAATTGCTAATCCGTGGGGACCAATAATTGCACCAGCGATAATATAACCAATTACAGGAGATAATTTTACTTTTTTAAAGATTAAAACAACAGAAATTGCCGAGAATAGAACTATGATTATCTGAAGAAGGGAATAACCTGACGAGTGAGTAACTAAATCCATAGAGATATTCTAATTAATGTTATTTTTAAATATGTTGATATTATTATCACATCCGGTGGAATGTTATTTATATTATTCTTATAGCAGTTTTTCAACAAATGTAAACGTGATTTATTTAGCTTACTATAAATAACAAAGTTTTTCAAATCTTTATCTTTTGTTCTAGTTTTTATAAACTCTATAAGCTCTTTTTTAGCTAGGCTGCAGCATAGTTTAAATATTAATTCCTGCTTGTCTTTTGCAGCTGTATTTTTGAATTTCTGAGTTAATTCAGAAGTGATAAAAAAATGATTATTATAATCTCTGTAATAAAGCGATGAGGCAATGTTAACATATTTTATACCGGTACTAAATTTTATTAATGCGTCATATTTTGATTTAGTTGCTTTGCATTGGTTAATCATTTCATAGATTAAGTGCCAGATGATAAAATTGGTTTTTTCTATATAGATGGATAATTGCTTATTTGTTTTGAATCCATGTAATTCATTTTCTTTATTACGTAATATGACTAATTCCTGGAAGCTATTTATTATTTCGTTATTATGGCTAAAATATTCGGCAATCAGGCTAATAACAGGGTGAGAAGTTTTCTGCTGTGGCTTTTGGATATTCTGCAAGGATTCAAGCCACCAATTGCTTCTTATTTGTTTTGTCTCAATATTATTGCTACCAGCAGGTATTTGAGATAATTCTAAATGAAAACAATATATGGTAAAAATTTCATTAGCAAATTTCTCGTTTTTGAAAATAATGTAAAATGGGTAATCAATCTTTTTAATTTTATTAAAGGCGTAATCTATTAAAGTGCCTTTACTACAGGAATTCATTATCCATTACCTCTTTTATAAAAGGTTTAGTAATGTTGCGTTTCTTATATAGGGATAACATATCTAATTTATTGACTAATTCAGTTAGCTCATCAAATGATCTGACAGATCTTTTTAAAATATAATCACATAAGTCATTATTAATTTTTAATTGACGAGCTGAGAATTCTCTTATCAAGAAAGTTTTTAATGCATGCTCATCCGGAACTGCAACTTTTAATTTAGCAAGTGACATCATTCGTGAATTAAGATCTGCCAGTTTAATATTAAGATCTTTTTGTTGTAGTTGCGATGAAATTAGTAAGTATTTATTTTCGTTAATAATATGATCTAGAATGGAGAAGATAGTTTGTTCAAAACAATTAAAATCATGATTATCCATATTACGTAGGATAAATTTCCTGGAGAAGTAGGTTTCTAAATTCTCGATTATAAAACAATCATTATTTTCCAATATGGAGTTTAAATTTTTTTCATTTCCATTGAATAGCTCTATATAGGAGGCATTAGATAGTTTCTGCCAATAATCACAAATATGGTTTTTACCAGATCCATCTGGCCCACAAATAAATATAATTTTATTAGGCCAATTTGGATATTGGCTGATATAATTATAGGTTTCTATATTATGATTACCCAGAATAAACTCATCAGATATAGCGTTGCGTCGGCCAAAATTTAGAATATATTGTAATAATTTCATAATATATTTTGGTTTGCTTTTGGGTTATTTATAGTTATGTTAATAGTAGATCAAGTTGAAATCAATTAAAATAACTGAGATTGTGTTAAAAAAGTGCTTTAATATATTAAGATTTGGAACTAAGATGAAATGCTCTCTTTTCTGCATTTCTACTGTTTTTATATTTGTACTATTATATTTTTTTAATACTGCAACTATAACTGTGGCAGAAGCCCAAATTACCTCACTTCAGGCTATCCCAAAACCCATAGAGACAATTATTAATAGTGATAATGATTTTGTAACCTATCAGGATAAGAAGGTCGTCATAAACGTCAAAAGTGGCGATACATTAGGCGGGTCTTTAGGAAGGTTGAGAGTAGAGAATGAGGATATATATTCAATATCACGTAGTTTTAAAAATGTTTTTCGTCCTGAGCGGTTAAAGGTAAATGATAAAATTTACGTCGAATATAAAGATAAATTTGTTAATGGAAAATTTGATCAAGTAATTGTTAATAGGGTTAAATTTCATTTAAATGACGGCACTGAGTATGAATCTGCATTTTATCGCGGAAAATTCTATGCATATGATATAGATCAAGAGCTAACAATGAAGCCAACCATGGCATCTGGAACTATTTCAAATAGTTTATATAATGATGCAATAGATAATAATGTTCCGATTGAAATCATTTTATCATACATAAAGTTATTTAGTTATGATCTTGATTTTCAGCGTGATATTAGAAAAGGTGATAAATTTAAAATCTTCTATGAGACATATCACAATGCAGATGGTGATTTGGTGAAATATGGCGATTTAATATATTCATCATATGCTTCTAGGAAAACAGGAAGAGATATAGCTACTTATCGCTATGTTAATAGCAAAGGAGATAAAATATATCTTGATGAGACTGGTAAGAGTATCAAAAAATCATTGCTTAGAACGCCTGTTAATGGGGCAAGAATCTCTTCTTCTTTTGGCTATAGGAAACACCCAATATTAGGCTATACAAAATTACATAAGGGTATTGATTTCGCGGCTCCTTACGGAACTCCTGTTTATGCAGCTGGAAGTGGAAAGGTAAGTTTTTCTGGCTGGTATAGTTCATATGGAAAATATGTCAAAATAGAGCATAATTCTACCTATAAGACTGCCTATGCTCATTTATCTAAAATCCCGCGTTCAATTAAAAAAGGCAAAAGAGTTAAGCAGGGAGATGTAATAGGATATGTTGGTTCAACAGGAAGGTCAACGGGTCCACATCTTCATTACGAGGTATATCAAAGTAGCAAAGCTATCAATCCAAACAAGGTTAAAATTCAGCCACAGAAACGTATTAAGGGTAATGAGCTAGCTTTATTTCAAAGTAATAGAGATAGAATAGATTTTATCATGCTTAACTCATATGTTGCTGTAAAGTGATTTTTTATTTGTAAATTTAAAAAATTCTCATAATTTACCTGCCCAATCAAATATAGGAAAACATCATGGACATAAATAAAATATCTAGGGGTAGTAATGTACCTGAAATAATCAATGTTATCATTGAAATATCTGCTGGTTCAAATCCAGTAAAATATGAGTTTGATAAGGATTCTGGAGCAATATTCGTTGATAGATTCTTAACAACCGCAATGTTTTATCCGGCAAATTATGGTTTTATACCACATACATTATCTGATGATGGTGATCCGGCTGATGTGTTGGTAATATCGGAGGATGCAATTATTCCTGGTGCTGTTGTTGAATGTAAGCCTATTGGCGTTTTAATTATGGAAGATGAAAAAGGTCAAGATGAGAAGATACTTGCTGTTCCTATTGATAAAATACATCCATATAGTAAAAATATAAATGACATTAATGATATCGATGAAACAACTTTAGCCAGGCTTAAGCATTTCTTTGAGAGATACAAAGATTTAGAATCTGGCAAATGGGCAAAAGTTACTGGATTTGAGAATAAGGCTAAGGCTTGTGAATTAATCAATGCTGCTATTAAGTAATATCATTGAAAATGATTGCAAAAATAGACGAGAATCTCATTAAGAAAGTCATTTACCGTAGTAATCATAGAGGTTGTAAGGAGACTGATATATTACTTGGTAAATATAGTTTGGATAAAATTTATGCTTTTTCCGTTGAGGAATTTGAGCTATTTCAGGTTTTTCTAGATGAGGATGATTTAGATATTTATAATTGGCTAATAGGTAAATTCGAAACACCAAAGCAATATGCTACATTAGTTGATGATATTTTAGCTTTTACAAATGCAGCCTATGATCATTAATCAAGATGGAAGATCCCATCCTATGGACGAATTACTGATTCACACAACCAAACACATGCTCACATTACTGACTCGAACAACCCCTCGTAGGGGCGGGGTCCTCCCGCCCGCAACCAAACTCAATAATGCAAAATTGACTCACCTAACCAAACACATGCCCGCGCAATTACTGCCCATTAACCAGAGAGATAAAGCCTTTTGCAACAAGGGTAATAATACCCCATTCTTACTTTATTAACAAAATATGCAGCATTCCCTTAACCTAAAACAGATACCTAAAAAATCATATATTTCTGGTGTTCCGCTTTATGCAAATGATTTTGTCCTAGCTGATATTATTAAGGATAATAAAAAAAGTAATTATTTATATATTACTTGTAATGATGTTGTTGTTAAAAATAGTGTTAAGGCTTTATCAGCTATGGTGAAGGGCTATGAGTTGATAGAATTTCCAGCTTGGGATTGTCAGCCATATGATAGGGTATCTCCTAATATACAGATTCAGGCAAATAGGATTAATGCTTTATATAGAATTCTAACCACTAGTAAGCCTAAGATTATTATTACAACATATCATGCAATTTTAAATCGGGTTATACCAAGGGAGATTTTACAATCAGTTAGTTTTGAGATATCAAAAGGTGATATTATTAATCAGGATGATTTAATTAGAGACTTGATTACAGCTGGTTACAAGAACTCTGCTACAGTGACAGATATTGGTGAGTTTTCGCGCAAGGGTTCAATTCTGGATATATATCTACCATCATATAGTCAGCCGATTAGAATTGATTTCCATAGTGATAAGATTGATATCATTAAATTCTTTGATCCACTTACGCAAACATCTACATCTAAAACAATTAAGAATATTAGGGTAATTCCAGCAGTTGAGGTAATATTAAATTCACAAAATATTGATAATTTCTCAACAAATTTTACCAAATATTTTTCCTATGACGATACTCAGTCAGTAGTTTATCAGGAGAGTATAAGCGGGGTTTTAGGGATGATGACATTACATTTAATGCCATTATTTTATAAAAAGATGGAGAGTTTATTTGATTATTTACCTGAAGATATAAATATAATTATTGGATCCTCTGCAGATAATTCCCTAGAGGAGCGTATTGATACGATAGGAGATTATTACAAAACTCGTAAGATTAATTTTGAGAAATTAAAGGTTCGAGTAAAGGATTATTTACCATTACCTTCAGAATTGCTTTATTTAACTCAGGAGGAGATCTCTAACAATTTAGATAATTACAATAATTTAATATTTGAGTTAAAAACTAAGGGTAATTTTGATTTTAATATCACATCTACAATTGATTTTTACAAATCCAGTTTGGCATTAAAAAAATCAGCCATAGATATATTCAAATCCTATATAGAAGAGCAGGATATAGATTCTAAAGATCTAATTATTGTGATTTGCATTTATAATAAGCATAGTTTGGAGCAATTAAAGCATATATTATCTGAGCATGATTTAATATCGGTTATTATTGATAAATGGCCAGATAGGGCAACAGGGATGATATCACTTATTCACATGCCTTTAGAGAAGGGATTTCACTTTGGTAATTACATTGTCATTAGTGAGCAAGATTTATTAGGAGTTAAGGTAAATAGATCAGTTTCAAATAAGCGTAGAGCTGAGCGTTTAATATTAGAGGCTGGTTCAATTGAGGAAGGAGAGATTGTTGTGCATAAGGAGCATGGAGTTGCTGAATTTTTAGGATTGAAAAAATTAAACATTCAGGAGTTAGAGCATGATTTCTTATGTTTAAATTATTTGGGCAATGATAAATTATATGTTCCTGTTTGGAATATGGATATGATTAGTCGTTATGGCCAGAATAGTGAGAATATTCGATTGGATAAATTAGGTTCTAGTTATTGGGGCGAGAAAAAATCCAGGGTAAAAAAGAAGTTAAAAGATATAGCTGGTGAGTTAATAGATATTGCATCTGCAAGAGAGCTTCAGGAGGGGCAGAGTTATTATTCTCACGATCATTTAAAAACGGAATTTGAGGCAAAATTTGAATTTACTGAGACTCAGGATCAGGACAGAGCGATAGAGGATGTATTATCGGATTTATCCAGTGGTAAGAATATGGATCGATTAATCTGTGGTGATGTTGGTTTTGGTAAGACTGAGGTTGCAATGCGAGCTGCATTTAGTGTAATTACAAATGATATGAATGATCGGGTTCAGGTTGCTTTAATTGTACCTACTACATTACTTTCTCGTCAGCATTACAATAATTTCATTAAGCGTTTTGAAGGGTTTGATATTAAAATCGGTCAATTATCACGAATGGTAAATAACGCTGGTAAAAAGAAGGTAATTGAAGATTTAGAATCTGGTAAGATTCAGATAGTTATTGGAACTCATGCATTATTAAATGATAAAATTAAATTTAAGAATTTAGCATTAATCATTATTGATGAGGAGCAGCATTTTGGCGTATCGCAAAAGGAGAAATTAAAAAAGCTCAAGCAGAATCTACATATCCTAACTTTATCAGCGACTCCAATTCCAAGGACATTACAAATGTCATTAAATGGTATTAGGGATTTAAGCCTACTTACAACACCACCAGTTGATAGAATGGCTGTAAGGACATTTATCATGCCATTTGATGGTATGATTATTCGTGAAGCTATTCTGCGTGAATTTTATAGAAATGGTCGAGTATTTTATGTCTGCCCTAGAATTCGTGATTTAGAGAAGATCTATGAGCAAATAACTAAATTAGTTCCGGAAGTTAAGGTTATTATGGCTCATGGTAAGATGAGTCCAAATGAGTTAGATCAGATCATGTTGGATTTCTGTGATGGCAAATATCAATTATTATTATCAACTACGATAATTGAATCAGGCATTGATATCACATCTGCAAATACGATTATCATTCACAATGCGCATAATTTTGGATTATCGGCTTTATATCAATTAAGGGGTAGAGTTGGACGTTCTAAGATTAGGGCCTATGCCTATTTATTATTTGATGAGAAGGTTAAGTTAAATTCAAATGCAGAGAAGCGTTTAGAAGTTATGCAGACATTAGATGGTTTAGGTGCGGGATTTAGTTTAGCTTCATATGATCTAGATATAAGAGGTGCAGGTAATTTACTTGGTGAGGCACAATCTGGACATATTAAGGATATTGGAGTTGAGTTATATCAGCAAATGTTGGAAGAGGCGATTTCAGCTTTAAAAGATAAAAATAGGATGGAGTTAGCATCAGAAGGTGCAGATTCGCAAGTAATTGATAATGACTACACACCGAAAATTAACATTGGTGCCTCAATATTAATCCCGGCAAGTTATATTGCTGATGAGAGTATAAGAATAGAATTCTACAGGCGAATTTCCTTATGTAAGGAGGTAGAGGAAGTAGAGGAGATAGAGCTTGAGATGATGGATAGATTTGGTGACTTGGTAGATGAAGTACAGAATTTATTCTCTATAGTTTCACTTAAGCAATTTTGTTATCGTTTAAATATTGATAGGATAGAAGCTGGTCCTAAGGCAATATTATTTGGCTTTAAAGATGATATTTTTCCTGAGCCGGAAAAGCTAATTGCATATCTTAATCAAAATCCATTAATATTAAAGATTCGTCCAGATCAGAAAATAGTCTTAAAATATGCTGATGATAATCCAACAAGACGCATTCAGCGTATAACAAAATTCTTAAACTCATTGATAAATCTATAGATATTTTGAATTTAGGTTGAGTTTTTATTGGAATTCATAAATTTTCGTTATTTGCTTGGAATATTAATACTGCCTCTGTAGTTATTGGTTCATATAGCTTCTTTGCATATAAGGATTATTCAGGAAAAGAAAAAATCCCATAACATATTTAAAACCAGGTTAAATATAATAAAATAGTTTTCTTACGGCCATTTATTTGCTATAATGTTAAAAGGTAATCGGGATTAGTGATTTGCTTAAGATATTTGGTGTAAATTAATAATGAGAATATTCTTCTATTTATGGAACTATATTCGGAGGTAAAATTGTGACAGGCAAGAATTCAGAAACTCTTAATGATAAAATGTCCAAGCTGGAAGAATTAGGCTTGGAAGATATCGATAATAAGGCTGATCAGATTGAATTTATTCTACATGAAAATGAATTAATCAAACAGCTTTATTCAGATTTAGAAAAGGCTGAGATGATGCTTGAGGAATCAAATGATATTTTAACTGAACAGGTTAAGAATCTATCACATGATTTATCTGATTCAGAAATTCAATTAATCAAGAATAAATCTATATTAGAAAATGCATTTAAAGAATTACAGAATGCTAAGGAGTCTAGTCAAAATGATAGTGAATTATCAAAAGAATATAAAGAAAGCATAGATATATTAACTATCAATTGTGATGAATTAACAGAGTTAGTAGAAAAGGTTAAATTAGATAATGAGGAAAAAACATCTGAATTAGAAAAACTAAAATCCTCATTAGATAAATTAATAAAGGAGCTTGAGGATAAAAAGGCTCAAATAGTTAAATTAAAGCAAACATATGTTTCAAATCTAACGGAAGTTAAGAAAAAACATGAATTAGATAATCAGGAATTAAATAATCAGCTTTCTGAAACTAAGAATAATTTAATGCAGTCAGAGATTAATCTAGAGAAACTTAATGACAAATTAGCTAAATTAGAAAAAGACTATGAGTTGTCTGATAAGAATAATAAAAATCAGCAGAAGTTAATTAGTAAATTAGAGCAGGATATAAATGATGCATTTCAGGAGAAATTTGATAGTAAGGATAAAATTTACAATTTAGAAACTGAATTACAAAATAATGAGATTAAATCCAACAAAGCAATCAAAGATTTAGAGCAATCTCATCATTATAAAATTCTCGAGAAACAAGATGTGTATACCAGTAAAGTAAGCGACTTAGAGATGAGGGTTGATGAACTACATGAAGCACTTGATTCAGCTAAAGAAATCAATAAAGTCATTAATGATAAGTTAGCAATTTCAGAGGATCAGAAGGTTAGATCTAGTGAGGAGTTAAATCAATATAAGGAGAAATCTGTAATATTTGAGGATGATAATAAATTACTTGCACAATCATTAAAGGATAAGGAATTAAACATAGAGGATTTACAATCTGAGCAAAATCATTTAAAATTAGAGCATCAGGCTAATTACGAAGAGATAAAAACTAAATTTAATGAGAGTCAGCAGAGAATCTTAATTTTAGAGTCATTAAACAAGGAATTAAAGCATAAATTAGATAATAATAAAAATCTCTCTAGGAGTGAGCAAGCTAGGTTAAAGATTGTAATAAATGATCAAACAAATGAGCAAAAAAATCTTGATAAGGAAAATTATCGTTTATTGGGTGAGTTAGATGAGATTAAAGCCCAATATAAAGTAGAATCCAAAAAGCAATATGAGAATTATCAAAATCAGGTAATGGAGATAAAAGATAGTCATGATAATATTAAGATTAACATGCAGGTAAAATATGATGAGTTATGTTCAAATTTCACAGCATTAAGACAAAGTGAAGAAAGGCTCGATGGAAAATTATTCAAACAAGATAATATCATAGCTTCTTTTGAGAAGAAGATGAATGCTAAAATGCTTGAGATAGAGCGGCTAGAGCAGGAGAAATCAGCCTTGCAAAATGAATTAATGCAAGGACAAATGCGTGATGCAGATTTTAAATTAGAGATTCATGATTTAAATTCGAAGTTAGATGATCATCAGGAGGATCATTATGATGTTAAGCAGTCAAATGCAAAATTACAGGAAGAGATAGAAATTCATAAGCATGATATTAATAATTTAAACATGCAAATGGAGCAAGATAGAAAAAACCATCATGAAACTAAGGAGTCAAATAATCAGCTAAATAAAGAAATAGAGCATCATAAGCAGGATATAATTGAGCTTAGGGCACAAATGGATTCAGATAGAAAAAGATATCATAAAAATAGAACATTAACAGATAAGCTTAAGCTAGATTTGGATCATCACACAAGGGAAATAGAAAGAGTTAGGTTAAATGCTGCTGCAATGGGTGATAAAGAGAAAGAAACAATTAATATGCCAAAAGAAATAGAGTTAGCATTTAAGGAATTAAGAAAAGCTCATAAGTTAAAAGTTTCTATTTTAATGGTTGCATATGAATCTACAATTCGGGCATTACAGGATGAAGGAAGCGATGTAAATAAAACTGAGGATGCCATGAAAACATTAACAATTAACAATGCTGCAGAGCTTGTTATGTTAGAAGAAGATTTTATTAATTCAGAAAGAAATTTATCGGATAAATTAAAAAATATCACGTAATAACTCAATAAATTCAGGGAAGAATTTAGATTATTTCTTATCATTATTTGATTAGCCATTTTAAATCTAAGTGATTCCGCTCGTAAATGTTGCTCATATACTACATCAACCTAATTAAAAATGTTTATTTTTGGCCTAAAATCTGCTATAATTTAATAAGGAATATTAATTTATAGAAGGGTATAGGGATATTTATGTTTTTAGCAAAACTCATACAAAACATTAAAAGAGGCTATCGTGAGTAGGGATGGGCGACCGCCAAAGCCACAAATTACAAATTTCCCTATTTCTCATAAAAGATTTCAAGATTTTGATAGTGATAAACCGAAACATAGTGCTTTCATGGCTGCTTTTATTGAGAAATACTCTCCTATGTTTTTTTTATTGGATGATGAAATAACAGATCAGGCCTTATTAAGACAATTCAAAGGCACTGCAGCTGAAGGAGAAGAAATTAGGGCGGAAGATCTAACGGGTTTAGATTATATAACCTATCTTGAGACATTAAAACAGAATACTACAATTATTCAGGAGATTTTAGGCGATTTTAATAAGAATTTACCGACTACTCCATATACTTCTCCATGGGATAGTAATCCCAGCACATCAAATTTAAAAGCAATTTATAATTCAGTTAAGAATAAACAACCTCCTATACAACGTCCTATACAATATAGTGATATTCCTACTGGTTCACTAAATAACTTAGAAAATAACTCTACTGGCAAATCTTGCATTGCATTTATAAATCAATGTTTAGAATTAAGAAATACAGTAATTACTCCTAAAAGAAATGCACTGCTTGAAAAAGCTAAACTGCTAACAACACCTGTTGAAGTTAAAACTGAACAAACAAGAATAAATAATTTATTTGATCAACTTGAATCTGATTTTTTAACACTTGCAGTAAATAATACTTTTAAAGCAAGTGATACAGTTAAGAGACAAGATGATCTAGCTTCATCGAGACAGATAAGTGAAACTTTTGTAGATTATGGACTTCTTCGAATTGCAGAGCTGCAAAAAACATTAGAACCATATATGATGAAGAGATCTACTGAATTTCCAAAATTCATAGGTGGAAAACATGCGGCAATTATGCTTGATCAAAGTTATAGTCTTTATGAAGTTGGTTCGATAGAAGCACAACAAAATCGTTTTTTATATAAGGTTAGAGATAGAGCAACAGGATCAGGGAAAGGAAAGGATAAAACAAAACCGATAAATTTTAATGCTCCAGCAGGATCCGGTAAAACTCATATTTGTAAACAAATTAACAAAATACCTGGTTTAAAGGTGAAAGGGGTTTTATTCGTTACATCCGTAAGGACTGATCTTGATCCTAATAACGCTGATTTCCCTAAGATATCATATGAGGATTTCCTAGCTGAACAAAGTCATGAAGCTATAGGAACTTATGATATTATAATATTTGATGAATTTGAATCTCAATCAGATGATATTAAAAAAAAGGTTAAAGAAAAAGATGTACAATATAAGAAAGAAAAAACGGGTAAAGTAAATATCCATTTATCTGCAACACCAAATCTATATGAAAGTCTTTTAAAAACAGAGAGAACGATTCTTAAAGCAAAATCCGCTCAATCCGATACTGGAAGTGGCAGACCAAAAACATCGGCAGCAAATCGTTTACACAAGCATAATGCTTATCAAAATGATTATGACATTTTAAATGCAAAACGTAATGATATTCTACAAAATGTAGTAGAGAATATCGGAACTGTTAAAGATCCTCCAGAAAATCTTGGGGAAAGTCCGGGATTTCATTATTTCTATAAATCTGTTGTTCCTGCTGGTGCTACATCCCAGGAAGCTCCATCCCAGCAACCCCCTCCAAATATTGATTTTGAAAAATTAATGGGATTTTACCCAGGTCAAAAAGTTATAATTGCATATATAGATAATGAAAATACAAAACAAGTTAAGATATATGAGAAGGGTAATGATGTAGCTACAGATCAAACATTTGAGGCATATAGTGCAGGTGAGGATTTTAGAAATGATTTTAAAGCTGAGGCAAAATTTATTTGTTGTTATGATATTAGTAAAAAAGATCATATAGGTGTTGATTTTGGTAATTTGTCAAAAGCAACAACTTGTGACCAAAGAGTAATAGATGCTAATATTTCAGACTTAACAATAAATGATTGGGTACAGCTTTATGGAAGAGTTAGATCAGTATCATTAGATGCCGAATCAACAATAGCTACTTCAAATCTTCCATTAAGATTTCTTAGCGGTCCTGGTATTAACAAAGAAAAATTTCAAGCAGAAATGAAAAAGCAGAAATCTGCAGAAATAGATAAGCAGATTAATGATATTAAGGACAATAAAACACTAGATAAATCTGCAATAAAAGGAATAGCAGATACATGTTTTAATTTAACGCAAGGTAAGGAAAACAATATACAAAACACTCAAAAGATAAGTAATTATTTAAAAAATATTATAGGAACTCCTACTAATTTTAACACGTCCAGTTTGGCTGCGAACACCACTAAAGATAAAGTTCATTCAGATATAACAAATTATATATTTAAAAAATTAATAGGTAATGAATATAACCAAGTTTCTGACATAAAAGCATTTTTGGAGAAATACGGTTGTGGATTTGACAAAAATGGTCAATTGATCAAAATTCCAAGTAATGTAAAAATGACTGAACTAATATCTGATATAGTTCTTAATAATGAAACTTTTCTAAATAATGTAATTAAAGGAATTGGAACAATAGATGAAATGCTCACAGGTCCACATAATCCTAAACATGATTTCTACCAATTACAAATTAGAAAATTACAGATTGCAAAAGCTCAAATAAAAGATCCAAATTTAGTCGCTCCTGAAATATCAGAAGCTTCAGATAGTTTGGAGGCTGCTGTTGTTGTTGCAAAATCATTTGTTCAAGAAACTATCACCACCCACAAGGCAAGTGCTACAACAGGAACTTCAAGTGCTACAACAGCTCCTACAATACCTACATTTGCTAAATTCGAAGGAAAGATAAGTTTTGAAACTTTATTAATAATAATTGAGACTCAAAAAAGTAATTTATCATCTTTATCAGAAAGGCTTGATGTAGCTGGTATGGAAAAATTAAATACTGTTCTTAGTCAGGTAGCACAAGTATCTGGTAACAAGGATATTATGGGTTTAATTACTCAAGTTGCAGCTCCGACACTTAAAGGTTTTATAGCATCTTATTCTTCCAAGCCAGTTACTCAGAATGCAATAGAATTCCTAAGCGGGTTAGATCAAGATCAAGCAAAAGCATTTGTGGAGAATATTACATTATTTGATACTGAAAATATTTCAAGGTTTGAAGGCCTTATAAAGACGTCTATAACTATCGATGGTATAATTACAGCTGCTAATAAAGCAAAAGAAGAAGAAAAAACAATCGATTATTATACTACAATAATTAGTGAAATTGAAATACAAAACAATACATTTGTTACTAGCAAAGATGATCCAGCTTTTATGCAAGGTTTGGTTGATAATATGAATAAACATTTTGGTGAAAGTCTTACTAAATTTACACTAGCTAAAAAAACCCTAGTGGAAGAAAGGGAAGCGGCAGAAAAGGAAGCCAAGCGAGTAGCAGAAGAAAATGCAGCCCAGCAGAAACAACAACAGGCAAACCAGCAAAGACAACAACAGGAAGCCCAGCAAGCAAAGGATCAGGAAGCCCAGCAAAGACAACAGGAATCCCTGCTGAAACAGCAAGCAGAAGAGGAAGAAAAGCAAAATGAGGCCAACAACAAAGCATTAATATCAGCTTTTAGTCCTACAGGAAAACCGCCTACAACTTTTGATCAAACAAATTTACAAACTGCAGGTATTGATTCTGTAATTGTAAGAAATTTATTTCCTGCAGCATCAAATGAACCTCAATCTAGCAATGATAGTGGAAATGATAGTGATAATAGCACTAATAGCATTGCATCAATATCTGAATTAGATCTTTCAAATTATGGGTCTACATATCAAAGATTAATAGTTGGTTGTGAAGAATTAGTAAGGGAATATAAGGGACTTGCTCAACAGCCTGCACAAGATGTAGCTAGCTCTAGTAGCAGTGGTGATCAACAACCTAAAGCTAGAAAAGAACAAATAAGAGATTACCTAACTGCATTTTCAAAAGCGCTTGCTGATCAAGGATATTCTAATCATGATGTTACTGTATTTCAAAAAGAATTAACTGCTTATGATATTACTTTAGATTTACAAGATCAATTAGTTAAAGCAGAGCAAGGGTTAGTTAGTACAAATGAAGTTTATAAGGAACAACAGGGTATTTTAACTAAGCAAATAGAAAAACAGAAGCAGAGCTTGAAGGCTAAGGATGTAGAAATAACAGCGAAAGATGAGGAGTTATCGAGATTGAGGCTAGAGATTGAGACAGTAAAAATAGAGCATCAGAGCGGTGTAAGATTAACGAAGGAGCAGAGTGCCAAGATTCTTAATTTAGATGCAAGAATAGAAGAAGTTAGCCAACAGCAAGTAATAGATTTAGCAGTAAAAACACAATTAAATGATGAAATAGATCAGTTGAAAGCAGCAAATCAAAAGTTAGTAGTCGATCATGCTGCAGAGATTAAAGCCTTAAATGAAGAAAATACACTTGTTAAAAGTCAGCTTGAGATATTACAAGCGTCAAACGAGTTGTTTGAGGCACAAAATAAAAAAATTAATGAACTAAATCAAACCCAATTAGATTCACTTAATGAGTTACAAGCTGAACTTGAAGCTAAGAAAGAAACAATTACGGAGCAGGAAGCGAAGCTTCTTCAGCAAGATCAACAATTACAAAGTTTAAGAAATCAAGTAGAAGCAATTAAATCAAAAATAACAACAGCAAATGATCAACAAATAGCAGCTAACAATGAAGTTATAGAGCTAAAAGCTAAACTTAAAACATTAGGTGAGAAAGAATCAAAAACTGAAGCTGCGTCAGAAGTAATAAGTAAAGAAAATACAAGATTACAAGCAGGTCTTGCGGCAGCGCTTAAGGTAGCTGAGGAAAATGAATTAGCGACTGTGGAAGCAGTCAATAAACTTGCTGAGCAAGAATTAGCATCATCTAAACAGCTTCATATTCAAACCGATGAATTCAGAGCTACAAAATCAGAATTAAAAACTGCAAATGAAGATCTAACAAAGCAAATAACTGCATTAAAACAAGCGCAAACAGATCTTGAACTAGCACACAAAACACAAATTGCTCAATTAAAATTAGAGCATGCAGAAGCACTTGAGCAACAAGCAGCTAGTTTCCAAACGGCTAAAGATGAATTAGTAAAACAACTTCAAGCCGAGAAAGTAGCAAATGAAGCTTTAGCTAGAGAGCTTCAAGAGGCAAAAACTAATGTAAATCAATTAACTACTCAGCTTGAAGAAAGAGTATTAGAGGTTGGTCAAACAACAGAACAAAACGAGCTGATTCGAACTGCACTCGAACAAGCACAAGAAAAGGTAAATAAATTAGAATTTAGCTTAAGAGAACAGCAAACTACGCATGAAGAGGCATTATTAGAAATGCAAGCTCAACATATATTGGATTATCAAATTTATACTGAAGGAAGAGAAGCTGAATTTAATCAAGAATTTGAAGCACAAAGGAAACAATTTTATTTAGATTATACAGCATTACAAGCCAGAAACGAAGAACTAACTCAGCAAATAGTTGCTCTAGAAGAAAGAAACAAAGTTCTAACATCCGAAAATGAAGAATTAAAGAAGCAAAATCAGGAGTTAGAACAATCTGTTGTAGTAAAAAATAATCAAATAACTGCAAATGAAGCAGAAATTACTGCTTTAAAACTGGCGCAAACAACTCTTCAAGGGCGAATTGCAGAATTAGACGCAAGTGGCAAAAACCAAACAGAAGAAATTACACAACTTCAAACACAACTTGATCAAAACCAAAGCGATATTACTGCAAAAACAAAAGAAAATACACAGCTTACAAAACAACTAGATGAACTTAAGCAACTACAAGAAGAATTAAAACAGAAAAACCAAGCTTTAGAAAAAGAAAACACCGAGCAAAAAGATCAGATTGCTCAACAAGGAGTGCAAATTACAGCTCAAAAAGAAGCTTTTGAAACACAGGGTGCACATATAGCAGAGCAGGAATCTGCCTATGAAAAAGCTAAAGCTGAATTAGAAAAAACTAATAAAGGTCTAAAAGTTGATATTAATAATAAGGATCAAGAAGTTAAAGCACTAGAATCAGAGTTAGCTGCTATTGCGAATCAAATTAGTCTAGGTGTTTCTGATGAAAAAGCTACAGCAGCTACAGCAGGCCCAGCTGGTGGTATTACTTCACAAATAACACAATTACAGCAAGCAAAAGAAAAAGCAGAATCTGGTTTATCAGCACTTAAAGCTGAACAAAATATTACTAAACTAGTTTTTGAAACACACTTAGAAATAGCTGAAGTGAAAATAAAAGCAGCAAATGAAGCTCAAGAGCAAAGCGAAGAAGAACTTGCGCAGCAAAAACTAGCTTTTGCAGAACAAAAAGCTCAATTAGAAGCTGATAAAAATTCCGCCTTAGCGAATCTTGTTCAAGTCAATGCAGCAGCAATTGATGGGTTAAAGTCACAGCATACAACTCAACTTAATATTCTTAAACAACGGAATGTAGACCTTACGGCTAATTTCGCTGCGCAAGGAAAAGAGCTTGAAGAAGCAAAAAATCAAATATCACAAGAAGGAACGTTAAGTGCAGAAAACAAATTTATAGAGGAAGTAATTGGTTTAAGAATTCAAAAAGCAAATATATTGAACGGAAGAGCTCAGTATGATGAAAAGATATCCAAAGAAGACAAACAACAGATAGAAGATTTGATTATTATTGAAAAAGCATTATTTAAATCACTACCTTCTGGAAGTAGAAAATCTAAAGCAGATTTCAAAAAAATTATAAATGACAAATCAAAGGAAATATTAGGAGCTATAGCATTAAAGTATGAAAATGAGCAATATTTAGCAGAATTAAGGAAAAAGACTGAACAGATAGAAGAACAAGAAATAAAAATTGTAAGATTAGAGCAAGAAATTAGTGCAGCTAATGTGATTAGTGCAAAAGTAGAGGACACATTAAGCGAAAGAGATGCAAGTGAAAAAAAGATAATAGGATTAAGGAAAAAGCTTGAATCAGAAAAATCAATGAACATTGCTTTAAAAGAACAGCAATCATTAGATAAAGAAGAGTCTAATGTTTTTTCTTCTGCTTATAATGATAAAATTTTAGGATTAGAGAAAATTAATGAAGTATCAAGCGGGGTAATAAGGGAATTAAGATTACAGAACAATAATTCAAATGCAGTTCTAGTTAAGAAAGAAGAAGAGCTTGTCGAAGCAAGAGAGCAATTAACAGCGCAGCAGTTGGAGTCAGGGAATACCATAGCTACGCAAGGACAAGAGCTTGAAGAAGCAAAAAATCAATTAACAACGCAGAAGGTGGAGTCAGGGAATACCATAGCTACGCAAAAAAAAGCGCTTGAAGAAGTAACTAAGCAAGCCGCAACTCAGCAGGAGCAGTTAAATGCGCAAGTAGCTAGGATTACCGAACTTGAAACGTTAATGGGGCAACATAATGAATTATCAGAACGACAAGCAGTATTTGGACAAAGAATTGCGAATAGGCAAATAGATGAAGCGACTGCTATAAATAAAGAAGAGTTAAGAAATGAATTAGTAGATTTAGGGTTTAAGCATAATTTGGTTAGAGCTGAGTTAGCTGAAGTTAAATCCTTGCTAGATAAGGAACGTAGAAATTTTGTAGAGGAAAAATCCTTACTTAATGATACGTATGTATTAAATATTAGTGAATTACAGGTTAAAATTAAAGCTAATGAAGAAGTTATAAAGCGTATCAAGGCTGAAGCAGAAGGACAGAGTGGATATGTAAGTGCATTAGAGGAAAAAAATGTAGTATTAACAGCGGCTCTTGCGGCAAAGACAAGTGAGTTTAAAGCGTTAGAAGCTAGACTTGCACCTCTAGAAGAACAGTTACAAACGATTCAGGCTAGCAATCAAGTACTAGAAGAACAAAATGGGCTATTAGGAAGAGAAGTTGAGGCTGGAAAAGCAAATATTCTGAGATTAAACAGAGAAAAAGGGAATTTACGTAATAAGATTGAAAAAGAACAGTCTAGTATTAGAAAGGAAGATACAGGTAAAATTGCTCAATTAAGAACTCAATTAGAAGAAGAACAAAGAAAGAGTAAAGAACAATTAGAATCAGCAGGAGAACAAATTGCTAATCGTGAAGTTGGTATAAAAGAAGCTCAAATTTTTGCAAAAATTGAAACTGCAAGAGCTAATAATAATTTTGCCGATTTAGATGCTTCAGAAAGAAAATTGAGAGCAAAAGATCAAGAGCTTGAAGGACTAAGAGAGCAGCAGAAGGAGTATAAGCAAGATCAATTAAAGCAAGTAAAAGGCACTGGGGCTGCTGTAAATGAAGAGCTTATAAATCAATTAAAAGAAACAATTCAATTACAACAAGAGTATGCGCAACGATCTGAAATAGCTCGGCAACAATTTACTGAATTTTTTCAACAACAGCAGCAAGGGAATCAGCAAGCTCTGCAACAGCAGCGGGAAGCAAATGATAAATTAATAGCTGAAATGCAAGGTAAGGTTAATGCAGCGCAAGAAGAGGCTAGCCGGGCTCATCAAGCAGTAGAGATTGCTGGAGTTCAAATTGCTGAATTACAGCTTCAAAATAATCAAGAGCAAAGAAAGCATGATGTAACAATGCAAAGTAATCAAATAAAAGCTGATGCCGTTGCAGCTACTAGGAATACAGCAGGTCAATTAGATATATTAGCAAAACAACAAGAGTTACAAAAGGGTCAAATAGACGAACAAAAAAGGCAAGATGCTGAACGTGTATCAGCAAGAGCAGCTGAGGCTAAAGCAATAGAGGATGCAAAAGTTGCAGATCATGGCCGTCAAGAAACTTTGCAAGCACAAAGAGTAGCTGATCAAAAAGATCAAGAAGATCGTGAAGCATTAGTAAGGGCAGATGAAAAAGAAGAGGCGCAAGAAAAAGAAGATGAAGGAGAATTTAAAAAGTTTAATGCGCAAATAATAAAGAAGTCTCAGGAATATAAAAAATTATTTGATCCATTAGATAATATATCTGGTTTAGATACCAAAACACTTAAAGCTATTTATAATGGTGTGCAACGTGAAAGAGGTGATCTATTGCAAATAGAAAATGTTGAAGGCTTTAAAAAATTACAAGAAGCTTTAAAGTTTTTTGAAGGAGATCTCAATGATATTGATGATATTGATGTTCCTTTTGACGCTATAGATAGGGATCGTCAGCACAATAGTTCTGGAAGAGTTAATAGATCAGAAGAAATCATTGTTAAAGCACAGAATAAAATTAATGAAGAGTTTGGCAAATTAAAATTTGATGAAGTAAAATTAGCTGCCACAAAGGCTTTATATCTAAAAGGAATTAATATTGATAATGATGTATCTAAATATTTAGAAGTTTTATCAAAAAAGATGGATAAAGATAATCCAGATAGAGATGAAATATTAAATTCACTAGAGAAGATTGTAAAAACATCCTTAGCAACTAGTAATAATAAAGATAAATCACTTGAGAAGATTGCCACTATAATTGATAACGCAGATGAATCATTTAGTGATTTTGCCATAAGGAATTATTCGGCTTTAGCTGCTGGTGATGAAGATAATATAGAGCAATATTTTAAAACAGTAATTGACCATGCTAGTGATGGCCGTGACTTAATAGCTTTTATGAAGAAAATTAAAAGTAATGAGGTGCTCTCAACCTTTATTGACGACATAGATAGTAATAACAAAACCGATATGTTAATTGCGGCAGATCCAAAAGCTAGATTCTTAACAAGGTTATTAACAAAAAGAAATCTTGATGAAGAGACAGCTAAGGAACTTATTTCAAATTATTGTGAAGATGATGAAATAAAAGAAAGATTAGAAAAAAAATGTGAAAGAGTTGAAGGTTTAGAAGATAAGTTAGATGCACTAGGTTTTGACTTCTCAGATGAATATAACCAATCAAAAGATGAGATAGAGAATGAAGAAGTGATTGAACCCAAATCTAAGAAAGAAGTAAAGAATGATAATGAAGACCAAATTTCAACAACTAGCTCTGTTGTAAAAGGCTCAGTTGCTGGAGGTGTTGCTTTTGTAGTTGTTGCTGCATTTGCACTACCTGTAGTTGGTGGCATATTAGGCGGTATTGCAATAGCATTAGGTACGGCAATTGCTTCATTTACTCGAGATAAAGTAATTAATAGTGGTAGAGAAGATAAAGCCATAAAATCAAAAGAATATTCACAAGTAAGTAATGACATTCAAGAACAATTACTTGAACGCAAAACCGAAAGGAATGATATTTCTAATAGAAAAGATTGGGGGAAATCAGTAAGGGATCAAGAAGCGAATAGTAAAGGAAATCAAAATTCAAGACATCCACAGTAGGGGCACACCACGAAGGGCCGGGAACCTCCCGCCCGGAACATATACAATAGTCAATAATTGAATTGCGATGTTGCAACTTGTAGGGGCGGGGTCCTCCCGCCCGCATGTAATGTTCAGGATCGGTAATAAGAGAAATGAGTGGATCACCGCGTCTCCACCGTAAATAAACAATGATTTGAATTTGTTGAAAAACGGGCGGGAGGACCCCGCCCCTACAAGATGCAATATCCGATATGTAATTTGGATTATGAAATTGGGCGAATATATGAGGTCCTCCCGCCCGGAACAAATGCAATAGTCAATAATTGGAATGCGATGTTGCAACTTGTAGGGGCGGGGTCCTCCCGCCCGCCAGTAAACAAGAGAAATGATTAATCCATTGAAATACGATAATCACCCAGCCCCTACATAATTACAGCACAATTCAAAAAAAATATTGTGATATTAAATAAAATTTATATAATTGCCGTCTTTAAAATATAGAAATTTATGTGTGGAATTTTTGGTATAATAGGTAAAAATCAAGTAACCGATAATCTTATAGATGGTTTGAAGCGTCTTGAATATAGAGGCTATGATTCTTCGGGTATTGCAGTTATTTGCGATGGTGCTTTGCAAATTGAGAAAGCTGGTGGAAAAATTAGACAATTAGAAAAGAAAATAGGTGATAGAGTAGTCCCTGGCACTATTGGTATAGCTCATACTAGGTGGGCCACTCATGGTCAGCCGATAACTGAGAATGCGCATCCTCATTCTAATGGTAGAATTGCTGTTGTACATAATGGGATTATTGAGAATTTCAAAGTATTAAGAACAGAGTTAGAAGAGTTAGGTTATAATTTTGTTTCTGATACTGATACAGAAATAATTCCATATTTATTAGATTATTTTTTAAATCAGGGAGATGAAATACATCTAGCTGTTAGAAAATTATTAGCGAAAATACAAGGTGCTTTTGCTTTAGGAATAATTATAAAGGATTATCCTGACTTATTAATTGCAACAAAAAGAGGCTCTCCTCTTGTTATAGGTATAGGTGTAAATGAGCAATATATAGGTTCAGATGCTTTCGTTATAGCACCTTTGACGACAAAAATTTCTTATTTAGAAGATGACGATGTTGTTTTCTTGACGGGTGATAAGGCAGAATTTTTTGATAGTTCTGATCAATTGGTAAAAAGGGATTTAATTGAGCAAAATATATCACAAATATATGTTGGTAAGGAGAATTATCGTCATTTCATGCAAAAGGAAATAGATGAGCAACCAACTGTCATCGCAAATCTAATTAACACTTACTATGACAGAATTACTAATGTTATAAGTTTTGATAAGGTCGAGTTAGATTACAGCAAAATAGATAATATAGTTATTGTGGCATGTGGCACTTCATTATATTCGGGCGAGGTGGCTAAATATTGGTTTGAGGAATATAGCGATGTAACGGTTCGCTTATATATTGCTTCTGAGTTTATTCATCACCATAAATTAAATGATAATGATTTAGTTATATTAATCTCTCAATCAGGTGAGACCGCGGATACCTTAAAAGCTCTAAAGCTTGTGAAGGAGCAAAACAAACAAAATTTAGTTATTGTTAATACACAAATTAGCAGTATGTCAAATATTGCTGATAATATTATTTATTTGCATGCTGGTCCTGAGATTGGTGTAGCATCAACAAAAGCATTTTCTGCACAATTATCGGTATTTGCATTATTATCTTTGAAAATTGCTCAGGAAAAGAAGCTTATGGATGAGGCCAGTATAATTGACATAATGCGTAATTTTAGGCGTTTGCCGGCTAAAATCTCACAAATTTTAAATAATCAAAGCCAAATCAAGACAATAGCTAATAAGGTTCTAAATAGTAGCACTGTATTATATATTGGTCGTGGGGTATCATATGGGATAGCCAAAGAGGCTGCTTTAAAATTAAAAGAATTATCATATATCCATGCTGAAGGTATAGCGGCAGGGGAGCTAAAACATGGTCCAATAGCATTAATAGATGAGGATTTATATGTAATAGTTATTGCGCCATCAAATGATAATTTTAATAAATTACTATCCAATGTTCAGGAAGTATCTGCTCGTGGTGGTAGAGTTGTTTTTATATCTGAGGCTGAAGGAATTAACGAGATTAAGGATCTTTGTCAGGATTTTATAGAATTACCAAAAGTTAAGAGTTTCTTAGCACCAATTTTATATACAGTACCTGTTCAATTGCTTGCATATTATGTAGCAGTGTATAAAGGTACCGATGTAGATCAGCCAAGGAATTTGGCAAAATCAGTAACTGTAGAATAGTTATGTTTTATAGATTAAATATTTAGAGGTTAAAATGGCAAATTTTGATGTAATAGTAATAGGATCAGGTCCTGGTGGTTATGTGGCAGCGATTAGGGCAGCACAATTAGGTTATAAAGTTGCAATCATTGAGAAGGAAAATCTAGGTGGTGTTTGTTTAAATTGGGGATGTATACCAACTAAAGCTTTGCTGAAATCTGCTGAGGTTAATAATATGTTAGCTAATTTAGATAAATATGGCTTTAAGGCTCCAGTTAAAGCCGAGTTTGATTTTGCCAAGATAGTAGAGAGATCAAGGGGTGTATCTGCTAAATTATCAGCTGGTATTCAGCATTTAATGAAGAAAAATAAAATTAAACATTTCCATAATGAGGCAAAATTAAATGGCTCTGGTAAGGTGAGATTATTTAAGAATGGTGAATATCAGGAAGATATAACAGCTAAACATATAATTTTAGCAACTGGAGCTAGAGCTAGAGTTTTAAAAGGTTTAGAGCCTAATGGAGATTATTTATGGAGTTATAGAGAGGCATTAGTTCCTGAGGAATTGCCAAAATCTATTGTTATTGTAGGAAGTGGTGCAATTGGTGTTGAGTTTGCTTCATTTTATAATTCATTTGGTAGCGAGGTAACTATTATTGAATTACAGGATAGAATTTTACCAGTTGAAGATATTGAAATTTCTAAGATAGCTGAAAAGGAATTTGGAAAGCAGGGTATTAAGATTTTAAAAGGTCATAGCGTTAAATCGCATAAAAAGAAGGCTGGTCGTGTAGAAGTGGTTATTACTAATCATAAGGATGATACTACAATAACATTAAAGACTGATAAAATCTTATCTGCGGTTGGGGTAGTTGGTAATGTTGAGAATTTAGGATTAGATGTTAGCAGGGTTAAGGTTGAGAAAAATCAAATCATAGTAGATGAATTTTGTCGTACAGATGAAGATGGCATTTATGCAATTGGTGATGTTGCGGGTAGTCCATGGTTAGCGCATAAAGCTTCTCATGAGGCGGTTATATGTGTAGATCATATTAAAAACCCGGCAGAAACACATAAGTTAAATCGCAAGAATATTCCTGGTTGTACATATTCAAATCCTCAAATAGCTTCTATAGGTTTAACGGAGGCCCAGGCCACGGAACAGGGACTTAATATTAAAGTAGGGAGATTTCCATTTATGGCAAATGGAAAGGCAATTGCGTCATCTGCTGAGAGTGGATTAATTAAGACAATATTTGATGAGGGAACAGGTGAGTTATTAGGTGCTCACATGGTTGGAGCTGATGTTACTGAGATGATATCATCATTTGTAATTGGCAAGACTATGGAAGCAACAGAGGCTGACTTTATGAATAGTATATTTCCACATCCAACATTATCTGAAATGATACATGAGTCTGTTTTGGATGCATTTGATAAGGCAATTCATATATAATTTTCTTAGGAGGAAATAATGCAAATTCTAATTATTCTAGCATTAGTTATAATTATAATTTCGATTTTTAAATCTCGAAAGAAGATTAGTCAAAATAGGAAATATTGGGTTAGGGTTTTCATGGGATTAGTTTTCGGTGCGATCTTATTACGATATGGTCAGGCGTTATTTGCCTTATTGGCAATTGCGATACCTTTTTTCTTAAGGAATTTTGGTTCAATAACATATTTAGCGCAGATGTTTAATAAAAATTCACCCAGGCAGAACCCTAATAAGCCAATGAGTCAGAAAGAGGCGGCTGAAATATTAGGGGTAAATATTGATGCAACAGAAGATGAAATTAATGCAAAATATAAAAAGATGATGAAATCTTTACATCCTGATATGGATGGATCTGAATATATGTCCAAGCTTATTAACAAGGCCAAAGAAGTCTTATTAAAGTAGGGGCGTGGTCCTCCCGCCCGGAACAAATACAAAAGCCAATAATTAAAATACGATGTTGCAACTTGTAGGGGCGTGGTCCTCCCGCCCGGAACAAATACAATAGCCAATAATTAAAATACGATGTTGCAACTTGTAGGGGCGGGGTCCTCCCGCCCGCATGTAACGTACAGGAACGGTAATAATTAAAATGCGATAACAACCCCGTCACCACCGTAAATAAACAAAGATTTATATTTGTTGAAAAACGGGCGGGAGGACCCCGCCCCTACAAGATTCAACATCCGTTATGTAATTTGGATTATGAAATTGGGTGAAATGTGATTTTTCGCCCGCATGTAACGTACAGGAACGGTAATAATTAAAATGCGATAACAACCCCGTCACCACCGTAAATAAACAAAGATTTATATTTGTTGAAAAACGGG
>JABJMA010000010.1 GCA_018659605.1 Rickettsiales bacterium | reverse complement strand
CCTTTAGTCACAGCTGCATCTATCCAATTATTATCAAAGAATAACTCTGCAATATCAGCCATTTGGACAGAAAAGTTACGATAAGCAGTTAGAACCACATCCTTAGCTTCAAGCCATGGGATTTTACGATCTATTGATTTTGGTAAAGGAGCATTACGATCCCAATAATCTAGATATTCTTTATTAAATAACTTTGCTTTATATTTATAATATCTATGTGAGATATCTGGGTAATTTAATTTCACAGTTTCTGTGAGGCTTTCTACTACCTCATCTTCAATCAAATTAGCAACATTCCTAGATTGTACAGGATGTTCGAAATCTCGAATTTTATCATTGATAGATTTATCTTTAGCTAAAGTATTAGTAATAAACGCAAAAGTTTTAATATTATCACCCAATGTTTTAGCAATTGCTTTAGATGATGACTTCCTTACTTCTGGATCATGAGAAGATAAGAAATTAAAAATCTCATTTGCACCATAATCTTGACCGTCTTTTACAAATCTTAAACCGGCTAAATACTGATCAAAGAACCGTGACCATGCATTTGCAGCAGTTTGTGAGGTTTCATGTAACACCTCTTCTATTACCTGACTTTTATTATATTTCCTACCATAACGTAAATCACGCAAGAAGGGGCTGTAATGCTGTAATTTCTTTGATTGCATTTTATTAGCAAACACATCCTCTGACAGATCGCAGATCTCTAGACCCAGGAATATCAGTGACTTGGATATGTCGTTTATTTTGTCACATGAGTTCTGATAAAATTCTGCTCTTTTTCCATCAAGCATGTCAGTTGCAAAATTCAAATATGCAAAAGTTATAACTCTACATAATCTTGATGATATCTTGTCATAATCATCTAGAATAATAGCTATTTCATCGCCTGATAACGAAATAATCTTGCCCCTATAATTCTCTTCTAATTTTTTTGACCCTTCTAAGGAATTTTTAATATCTTTATTAATATTGGGATCATTAATATCAGAATATAAATCTGATAGATCCCAGTTAGGTAATTTACTCATTTATCTTTATTGAAATATTATTATTATCCTCTCACATATTATTTCTTCTAATCAAATTCTAACAATTATCAAATAGAATTATCAGATTTGTAACAATAATAATGTTGAAATTAATAATAATAATAGCACCGATTGGTGCTTAACAGAATCCTTATGTCAGTAGGCCCACCAGAAGTGGACCTACTACTTCAAGAAGGTTATATTTGACGTTTTATCTTTGCTATGAATTTATTTTTATGTGAACATATTTTACTATGGGTTTTATTCAATTGGCTTTCAAGTTTACCCAATGCAATGTTAAAGCTTGCATAAACATTATATGAAGATGCATTACTTTTGATAATATGATGGTCACCTGTACCATTATTAATTCTAAGCGATGCAATAAACTCATTTCTCTCTTTCAAAAACAACACATCAGCTCCTACAGCATTCTTAAAATATTTGTCTGCAATTGCCGACAACTTAGTTTCAACGAAACTATTTAAAGCTGAACTATTACTCATGTGATGACCAGAAATTTTGATATGCATAACTTACCTCATAAAAAGTTGTTAATATATTTAGTGTGATCTTTGTTTTTAAAATATCAATTAATATAAATTTGCTTCATTTTTAATTTTGCTAATAAAATAATGCTTTCCTATAAATTAAAAGAAAAAGCTAATTGCTTAGCTAATATATCCCAAATTTAGTACTCAATTAGATAAATTATTCCTTTTTTTATCACGGAAACTATAAACTATAGATTCACAACAAAAAACGTACTGTAACTTAATTATAACATATCTTGTTCGATTTTTACAGCTTTTATTTATAACTTACAGTTAAAAATTCTCACCAAGATAGATCTCCCTTACCTTCTTATCATTGACAATCTTCTCACTACTACCCTCAATCAAAACAACACCATCATGAATAATATATGCCCGATCGACTATTTTTAGAGTCTCTCTTACATTATGATCAGTAATTAACACTCCTATATTCTGACGTTTTAAAGTTAGCATTAAACTCATAATATCCTGAACTGCAATTGGATCCACTCCTGCAAATGGTTCATCTAAAAAGATAAATTTAGGATCCAGTGCTAAACATCTTGCTATTTCAACTCGACGCCTTTCGCCTCCAGACAACGCTGTTGCCTTAACCTTTCTTAAATGCCCTAAGCCAAAGTTTTTAAGCAAGGATTGAAGCTTTTCCTCTCTGATTGATTTGCTTTGATATTTAATTTCTAGAATTGCCATAATATTATCTTCAACATTTAAATCCCTAAATATTGAATTTTCTTGCGGTAAATATGCTAGGCCATAACTAGACCTTTCATGCATAGGTAATTTTGTTATTTCTGTATCACCAACAAAAATAGATCCAGAGGAAATCCTAACCAAACCAAGCAAGCTATAAAAGAACGTAGTCTTTCCAGCCCCATTTGGGCCTAATAAACCAACAATCTCACCAAGGCCAAACTCTAATGTAACATCCTTAAGGACTTGCCTTTCTTTATAAAATTTTGAAATATTCTTAGCGTAAATATGGTCCATCAATCTAACTTACCTAATTTTGCTCTAATTTGCTTATCATTAAGATTAACAAATTTTGCAATATCTGTATTAATATCGTAAATGAGGTTATCTCCTACCATCTCTCCAGACTCACTCTTTAGGATAACATTCTCCCTAAATTGAATAATTAAGTTTTTTGGATCATAAAAAAGTTTTTCTGATGTGATTATATATTTAGGATTAATCATCTTAATGGCTCCACTAGCATTAATATGTTCTATTATATTATTTTCTAATAATGCGATCTGAAAATCCTGACCTGTAAGCACAATATCGTTATTAGTTATTCTTACATTACTTGCCTTCAGTAAGTTTGGGTTTTCTTGGTCGGATAATATAATTTCTGATTCAAGAATATTACCATTTACTTTATTATGATATTCGCTATTCCTAGCTTCTACTAGCTGCCCCCTACTAACATCATATTTTAAAAACTCAGCTGTAAAATGATATTCTGGTGATGAGATTCTTACAAATTCTGGATATGTGACCTCCTGACTGCCAATGTTAATCTTAACTTCTTCTGACTCAGCAAAATCATTAAAATAATTAATTTTTACATCATTATTAAATATTAATAATTTTATGATCTCATCAAAAGTTCCTGCTTGAGCTTCAGCGCTAAAATTAATATCACCTTTAATGCTCTTAATTTTAACCTTATCAAAAAAAACTAAGTTTTTAGTAACTTGTTTTGCCTTATCGGCCTCTATCTCAAATAATTTATCCTCATCCATTTGCATCTGATAAGTTACATTAGTAAAGCCTGCATCTGGTTTCTCTTTAGTTAAATTAACTTTCTCTAACATAAAAACAGAATTCGAAATATTGAAAAATACCGAAATAATCAAAATAGTAACCAATGTAGCTATTACTATAAAAAAGAAACTCTTAGTAAAAAGCTTAAAGCGGTTTTTATACATTAAATTAATCCTGCCTTAAAACAATCATGTATATGAACAACCCCTTGGGGCTTATTATCCTCTAGGACAAAAATCGTAGTAATTTTTAATTTCTGCATAATATTTACAGCTTCTAATGCGGAGCTACTAGTTGTAACAAACTGAGGTTTAGAGCTCATAATATCCTGCGCAGATTTTGCTAGGATGTTATCAGTTAGATTACGCCTTAAATCTCCATCTGTAATGATACCCTCAAGCCTGCCCTCAGAATTTAATACAGCTGTTGAGCCAATAGATTTACTAGAAATAACCTCTATTATTTTTTCAATATTATCATCAAGATTTACAATTGGCATATCATCATGATGACGCATAATATCAACTGATTTTATAAAACTCGAACCTATCTTACCACCTGGATGAAAAACGCTAAAATCATCCTTACTAAAACCTTTTGATTTTGCCAATACAATTGATATAGCATCACCGTAAGCTAACATCATTGTTGTTGACGTAGTTGGCGCATTAACATCTGATGCTTCTGGTATCTCAGGCAGGATAATAGCAATATCCGCTTGCTCAACCAGAAGGGATGTTTTTCTTCTGACAATTGCAATCATCTTGATACCAAAACGCTTACAATAATTAATTATATCTATTAATTCTTTGGTTTCTCCTGAATTAGATAGAAGAAAAACTACATCATCTTTAGTAATCATCCCCAGATCACCATGGCTTGCCTCACTAGGATGAACAAATATCGACGGCATACCAATAGATGACATAGTTGCTGCAATTTTATTTGCGATATGACCACTTTTACCCATTCCGCTAAATATTACCTTGCCCTTAGTTACTCTTAGTAATTCTATAATTTGAACAAATTTATCATCTATAGCATCCTTGACGGCATTCAAGCCTTCAATTTCTATTTCCAATACCTGTTCAGCTAAATGTTTAAAATTAGTCATGATATCTAGTTTCTAAAAAATAATTTAATGAGCGAAAATATCTAAATGCTCAAAACCGATTAAATCCAGATTTGCCCTGGTAGTTAGGAAATCAAAACATTGCTGTGCGATCTCCAATCGATTTAGCGATTCCAAATTTGCTAGTAATTGATGTTTTAAATCATGCAAAAATAACACATCTTGTGCAGCATAAGCAAGCTGAGCATCTGATAAGTCCGCACTTGCCCAATTAGAACATTGTTTAGCTTTTGAAATTGAAACCCCTAATAGCTCAGAACAGATATCTTTCAAACCATGATAGTCAGTATAAGTCCTGGTAAGTCTTGAGGCGATTTTTGTACAAAAAATATTTTGCATATCAACAGCTAGATAATGCTTGATTACCGCCACATCGAAACGTGCAAAGTGAAAGATCTTTTGAATATCTGGATTATTAAGTAATTTCTTTAAATTTGGCGCCTGATAATTTAACTCATTATTGAATTTCACTAAATGTGCAGTACCATCACCAGATGATAATTGAATAACACATAATCTATCTCGATGTGGTTTTAATCCTAATGTTTCAGTATCAATAGCGATTGATGAACCAAAATCTAATCCGTCTGGTAAATCATTGATATGTAATGTGTAACTAATTTTAGACCTCTTCAAAGTTTTTGACATTCCTACCTCAGGACAAATCTTATTTGCAATATAACCTTAGTAAGAATTATCAATTTATATATAATCCTTGCTAGAAGAAAGTTGCAAATTTTTATTATTCACGCTCCTCAATCCAAGCAGCCTGTATAGCCTCTAGAACCTTCTCATTGGAAGCCTCAGGACTATCATCAAAGCCGTCTAAATTCATAACCCATTTATGCAAATCTGTAAACCTAAGATTTATATTATCCTCATTTGGATAATTATCTTCTAACTCTTCAGCTATTCTGTAAATATCACTCCACTTCATTTTAAAATATAAAATTTATTTTAATATGCATCAGATGGCGAAAAAGTAAACTCAAATTCCTTCCAATGTTTATATTTTGACTTAGGTAAATTTTGAATTTTCTTACAAGCTATAAAACTATGTACAGCACTGTCTAATATTTTACGATATAAGTGATTATCTAAATCCATATAGGATTCTACATCTTCAATTGGACGAATATCAGTAACATTACCTGATTCATCTAATGCGACATATATTTTAACTTTAATATTATTTAAATCAGTTTCATCAAATACCCGACCATACATATTAAACCAACAACTATTAACCTGACGCTTAATTGAACCAACTTCAGCATTGGTTAGTGGTCCTGATCCTATTGATTTCTGGCGCTCAGATTCATCTTGTTGAGCTTGTTTTATTCTATTTAGGATATCATCTAATTTACCATCATCTGCATCAGGCAAATCATCTATTAGACCATTTTCTTCTTTCTTTTCCTTCTGAATTATTTTCGACTCTTTCTCAATTGGTTTTTCTAAAGCTGATATCTCTCTAATTTGACGAATTTTATCATCTTTCTTAACCTCTTCAGGCTTTGGTTTTTCTTTTGGCTTTTCTTGCTTGGGTTTTTCTTTTGGCTCCTCTACTGGGACTAAATCTGGCTCAATTTCCTCCTGCGATATGATATCAACACTGATTTCTAATAAACTATTTTGCACTAGAAAATATGGCAATAAATATGTCATCACAAATAACAAGCCAATGTGAAAAATAGCTGATAAGAAAAATCCTCTTAGCATATCCCTACCCTCACTTAGGTTTTGGTTGTTACCAGAGCAACCTTACTATAACCAGCTCGATTAATCTCGGCTATTACCCGCATTACCTGTCCATAGGAAATTTTCTTATCACCTTTGACGTAAATTTTTGTATTAAGTGATAATGCATTATCCTTCAAGAATGAATGAAGTTTTTTTAGGGATACAGACTTCTTTTTGTAAAAAATCTTACCTTTATTATTTACCGTTAATGTAAAAGGGTCATTGGAATCAATTGCCGGTGCCTGCGAGTTTTTAGGTAAATTAACATTAACACCATGTACTAATAATGGTGCTGATATCATAAAAACAACTAATAATACTAACATTACATCAACAAAGGGCGTAACATTGATATCACTCATTACAGCTCGTGCTTTACGACCAGAATATAAATTAGCGTATTTAGTTTTAAATATCATGTTTTCTTATCTAACTCTCTAGAAAGTAAGTTTAGCATTTCAATAGAGAAATCTTCTATTCTAGAATTATATCCTGTTAATTTATTTACAAAAATATTATAAAAAATCAAAGCAGGTATAGCAACAAACAAACCCGCTGCAGTAGCAAATAATGCTTCAGAAATTCCCGGTGCCACAATGGCCAGACTGGTATTTTGAGTACCTGCAATCGCTGAGAATGAATTCATAATTCCCCAAACAGTACCAAATAACCCAATAAAAGGTGCACTAGAAGCAATGGTAGCTAAAAAACTAATGTTATTATCCAATGCATTAATTGATTTACTCTTTGATACCATCATAGTTTGATATACTCGCTCTTTTAAACGCTCTTTAGCGTAATCATCGGTTAGATCTAATGTGTTTTGTAGCTGCCATTCATTAATAGCATTAATAAATACACTAGATAAAGGATGGGTATTTTTAGACTGGGCCTTTTCATAAAGCTCGGTTAGCTCTTTTCCAGACCAGAAATCTCGCTCAAAAAGCAATGCTTTAGTTTCAATAACTTTAAATTTTATATATTTATCAATAATAATTGCCCATGATAGAAATGAGCCTGCTAAAAGCAGAAACAGAACAAACCTAATAACAATATCAGCCTCAGAGACTAAGTTAACTAAATTAAGACTAGCAGACATATCAAACCCTTATAATTTATTCAAATATTCACTTAATGCAGCAAAGGAATTATTACCGTTATATTTCTTACCATTGATAATAAGTGATGGTGTAGAAGATAGATTATATGCTTTAGATACCTCATATCTGTAATTTAGGATCTTCTCCTCAATTACTTTATTTCCCACACATGCATGGAAATCATCTCCTGAAATACCAATAATTTTAGCAATATTCTCTAATTTCTCTGGAAATTCTTTACCATAGGCCCAGTTTTGTCTCTGCTCAAATAATGTCTTAGATAATGCCTCATAGCCATCTTTATTAATACATCTAGTTAATTGAGCAGCTCGAAGCGATGGCTCATCTAATGGAAAATCTCGCAGAATAAAGCGAACTTTACCTGTATCTATATATTCCTCCTTAAGCTTTGGGTAAACTCTCGCTGAGAAATTTGCGCAATGAGAACATGAATATGATGCATATTCAAAAATTGTAATTGGCGCTTCATTATCACCTATTACGACATCTATATCTTTAATTTTTACTAATTCAGATCTTAAATCCGAGTAGCTAGGCTTTTCAATGACTTCGCCAGATTCTGACAGAATTGGATTTTCTTCTAAAACTCGCTTTGTTCTAAATGTCAGAAAGCTTACAAGTAAAATGACTGAAATTACAATAATAGCTATAAAGCTATATTTCATTTGCTGTGACATTATTGCACCTCGGATATCATTTGATTAAGTCTTGAATAATCAACAAAACCTTCAATAAATTTATCATTAAGGATAAATGCAGGAGTTCCACCTATACCTAATTCCTTAGCTAATCTTCTATTAGCAGCTAGACGTTCATTAACTTTTTTAGAATTCATTACCTTTGATAATTCCACATCATTATAACCAATAGCTGATAATGCCGAAACTATATTATTACGCTTGGCAGAACGCCCAAGTGACATAAGGACTTTATGAGCTTCAAAATATTTATTAGGATTAATCTCATATGCAGCTAAAGAAGCTTGTGCCAATAACAATGATTCAGGCCCTAAAATCGGGAAATCCTTAAATACAACTTTAACATCAGGATTTTTATCCGTAAGCTCAGTAATGGTAGTAAGAGCCTTCTTACAATAACCACAATTATAATCAAAAAATTCAACCAACACTATATCTGCATTAGGATTACCGATAAAAGGTGAGTTATTGTGTAAATCTTGTTTTTTAGAACTTATACTATCTCTTCTTCTGGTTCTCTCTAATTCTTTTTCCTGACGGTAATGTTTCTCTAAGGCATTAACAACTACTTTTGGATTATTCATTAAAAATGCTTCTACCTTGCTCTCTAAATCAACTAATGAGCTATCATTTGTATTCCCAGAGCGCATCTTTAATGATAGCACGCCTATAATAGCTACTAGAATTAGCACTAATAAAATTACTATTAGGCCGTTAGTTTTATTTGTTACTGATTTTAAATCCATAATCCTTATTTAAATTTTGAGGATTATAATAAAGGATATTTTTAATAAATCCAATGGATTTTATCATTAAATTTTAATGGCTTGAATATTGCTTGGTAAACCTATTAGAGAGTAAACACCACCTTATCAGATTGGCGG
>JABJMA010000009.1 GCA_018659605.1 Rickettsiales bacterium | reverse complement strand
TCAAGATTCTTCGCAGGCTTACCTGTGACTTTCTGGGTTGTTAAAATATGACAGCTATCCAATAAATTACCTATAATTTTTTGGGCTGAAATATTCTTTACAAATAATTCTGATATATGCTCTAAGCAAGCCTCAGGATTCCCATCAATCAACTTCTCTAAAAGTAAAAAATTATTATTTTTACTATTTAAACCTAGCATTAATCGTACTTGATCAATTTTAAGATCTTGCTCACATAGAAACTGGACCTGATCCAACATAGAAAGGGCATCCCTTACTGATCCTCCAGCAATTTCAGCAATTAGATTCAAAGAATTACCATCTGTCTTAATAGCCTCCGATTTAGCAATCTTTGCTAAAAAATCAGATAGCATCTCTACAGAAATTTTATGCAGATCAAATCTTTGGCAGCGTGATAAAATTGTTAATGGTATTTTCTCAATCTCTGTTGTCGCAAATATAAATTTTGTATGACTTGGTGGCTCTTCTAATGTTTTTAATAATGCATTAAATGCATTATTGGAAAGCATGTGAACCTCGTCAATAATGTAAATCTTATTGCGTGCAGATGACGGTGTATAAGTGCAATTTTCAATAATTTCTCTAATATCATCAACACCTGTTTTACTCGCTGCATCCATTTCAATAACATCTGGATGTATTCCCTTAGCAGTGTCAGTACAAACAGAGCAAGATAGACATGGCTTTATGGTTGGCTTTGTATTGTTACCATCCGAGCCAATGCAATTTAGTGCTTTGGCTATGATACGTGCTAATGATGTTTTCCCTGTACCCCTAATCCCCGTGAAGATAAAGGCATGAGGGATCTTATCACTTGAGAACTCATTACTTAAGGTCTTAACAACATGATCCTGCCCAATTAATGATGAGAAATCTTGTGGTCTATACTTACGAGCTAAAACTTTATATTCATGATTCTGCGTTGTCATATCTGAGCTTTTTTTCTATCATATTGAAGCGGCAAGAAGCAACCTAGACACCTATCATGCAGCTGCTTCCTTTCGGACCTGACTGGATTAAATAAATAATCCACCTGCTTCTTACCAGACAGATAGTTTAAACTCTAGTTTTGCATTTTGCAATATTTCATTAATGAAATTTACCATTCCTTGCAGCCTCACTATTACCACCATCCATGCGTGAAATTATTAGTTGTTTTTTTATGCAAGAATAATATAACTCAGTATTAAAACTCAATAAGTATGCAGCAATGCTTAAACATTATACCTATATTATCCTTGCCTTGCAACTCTTGCTTTCCTCAAACTCACTTGCAAACTCTGATCAAGCCAAGTCTACCTATAATATATTTTCCCTCTCTTTAGAGGAGTTAATGGGAATAGAAGTAACAACTGCCTCCAAAACCGAAGAAAAGGCATTTGAATCAGCATCAGCTATTTTCGTAATTACTAATGAAGATATTATTCGTTCCGGAGTGACCTCAATACCTGAAGCTCTTAGGATGGCTCCTGGAATACAAGTAGCTCAGATTGATTCAAACAAATGGGCTATAACTGCTAGAGGGTTTAATAGGCAATACTCAAATAAGCTTTTAGTTCTTTTTGATGGAAGGTCAGTTTATACGCCAACATTCTCTGGGGTTTATTGGGATAGCCAAGATTATGTTCTTGAAGATATCGATCGAATCGAAGTGGTGAGAGGCCCAGGCGGAACTCTTTGGGGTGAAAATGCAGTTAATGGTGTAATTAATATCATCACAAAAAAGGCCAAAGATACGCAGGGGCAATACGCTTCTATGCTAGCCGGGAATTACGATAGATTTAACACAGAATATCGATATGGAGGAAAAACTGAGGATAATGCTTATTACCGAATATATGGAAAATACTTTAGAAGGGACAATACTCAACGAACAGACGGCGTCAGCATGGATGATGATTGGGACGTAGCAAGATCTGGCTTTAAATATGAGAAATCTCTGAATTCTTCTACTAAATACACAATACAAGGTGATATTTATGAAGGCACTATAAATCAGGTGCTTTTCCTACCAGTATCTGGTGGCACAGTAGAAACAGAAGCTGACGAATCTTTTCAAGGTGGTAACTTAGTTGCAAAACTAAGCAAGAAGATTGATGATGGTAAGAATTTAGATATATTATTTTATATTGACCATGAAGATCGTGACTGGCTAATTCTAGATCAAAGAAGAACAACTCTTGACCTAGATGTTCAATATTCATTTCAAGCAAAGCCAAAGCATAATACAATTGTGGGATTTGAAATCAGAAGTATCTATGACATGCTGGATGGAAAAACTTACAACTACCTTACATATACTCCTAGTGATTTAGATTACCAAATATATAGCTTTTTCATTCAGGACAAATATGAAGCAATAGAAGATAAGCTATTTTTAACATTTGGATCCAAATTTGGATATAATGAATTTACAAACTTTAGTTTCCAACCCACTGTTAGAGCTTCATTCCTACCTTCAATTAATCATAGCTTCTGGTCCTCTATTTCTCATGCTGTAAGAACACCAACAAGAGGAGAAGATGGTATTACCGTTTATGCAACTGGCGCTCCATTATATCAACAAGGGAGCAAAAGCTATGGAAATGAAAATTTAACAGCTTATGAGCTTGGTTACAGGTTTAAAAAAGATAATTTATTAATAGATGTTACTACATTTTTTAATGATTATGATGATTTAAGAACTCAATATTTTGATGGCACAAATGCTTATATTGTTTCAAATTACGGAGAAGGCAAAGTTTATGGCTTTGAAGCTGCATCATCTCTTGATATAAAATCAAACTGGAGAGTTTCTCTGGCATATTCATTCCTAAAAACGGATATACAAGATGATGAAGGTCTTACCTATCTAGGAGATAATCTTGCTAATGAAGGGATATCTCCACAAAACCAATTAGCTCTAAAATCCTATTATAACTTTTCAAACAAATTAACAATGTCCAACATGCTGTATTTTTATGATAATCTCACAGCCTCCGGTAAGGAAGTAAATGCCTACACAAAATTTGATACTAATATTTCTTATCAAGTATCAGATGAATTAGCTGTGAACTTTGTAGGTCAGAATCTTTTCGACTCACATCATCAAGAATTTTCTAAAGCATTATTTTCTACTAACGCGGAAATTGGAAGGCATTTTTATTTAAAACTACGTTATCGCTTTTAAATTTAGTATGCAAAACTATAAATTCTCAAACATCTATGCAAGACTAGACAAGTCGTATGATATAATGCATACATACTGTAAATTAGTAGAGGATTGCTATAAAAACGTTCTTGGTCTGAGTAAATATCAGGTAAATCCTCATGATATAATTTTTGATAATATGGCATATCCTGTCATCATTATGTCAAAAAAAGAAATTATAGGTGGTGCCGTCTTATATATAAGAGCTATAGGTGACAACAAAAGGCTACCACTGGAGAAATCTGCAAATATAAATATTGAAGATATCGTCACAAATATTGATCTAAAAAGCTCAAAAAATATTTGCGAAATTTCCAAAATTGCTGTTCACGGAAAATATCGTGACCGAAGAATCACACAAGAGATTCTGGGGCTTATTCTAGCAAAGGCAGTTAAAGAGCAATGTGACTATATGTTTGCCATTACTCCAAAAAAAAGATCTCGTAACTTCAGAATTGTCTATAACAAACTAGGTATAAATTACGATGTCATTAATAAGGCCATTCCCAAGATCCCATTATATGAAGATTTAGACATAGATCTAACATATGCTAATTTTAAAACATTTGATTTATCTAAATTACTATCCAGCTGTCATTTTAATAAATTAATTGCTGAAATGTATAATATTGCTGGTAATTCGTATTCAAGTGATAGCTTAACAAGAACTCTCAATTCTAAGATTTGGAGTGGCTTGTGATAAGATATATAAACCAAACCCATTTTAACACTCTATCTAGCTTTTGTAAAATATGGCAGCCTTGCTTAAAATTCATAATTATTTCTATGTTGTTTATTCTAGCTCCGCAAGCAGAGAGTAATGCATCTGAATATAGTGAGAATCAAATAAAACTCGCTTTTATTTTTAAGGTATTAGATTTTATCGATGATTTTCCTGCACAAGATGATAAACTTACCTTATGCCTCTACGGATTTAATACTGACGAGGTCAAAGTTATAAGCCAGGATATTGACTATTCAAAACATTCAGACATTACCTTAACAAACCAACCTAATCGCAGAAGTAGCCAAACATGTAACATCCTCTACTTCCGCCAGGATTATGCTGACTACAAGAATATACTAGATTACATAAAAAATGCCCCTATACTAAGCTTTGCAGAGATTAAGTACTTTACAGATCATGGCGGAATGGTTGAATTTTATAAATATAAAGGGAAATATAAGTTCATAATAAATAATGAGCTAGCTATTAAAAAAAACATATCCTTTAATGCCAAACTTCTTGAAATAAGCAAATAATGATAACAGAAACAAATTCCTTTTTCGATAACCTTAGCGTTAAAACAAAACTATTGGTAATAATTCTGACCGTAAGTCTTGTTTGCACCTCCATATCAATGCTAGCTATCTCAATAGTAGGCCTGAAGAATATTAAAAATCAGATTGAAACTGAATTACTAATTAGTGGTAAACTGATTGCTGACCGTGTAAATGCTGCATTAGCATTTAATAATAATTCTTCTGCCATTGAAAGTCTTAATGCATTACAAGTTAATAAATCAATTTCAAGAGCCTGTATTTACAATAAAGATGGTATTGAATTTGCAAGCTATTTCGCGGGGACATTCAAAGGGAGTAATTGTCCGGCTATGTTAAAAGAGCCAAATCTCTATAAACAGGATGAGCTATATAGCCTATATAGAGTTGTTTCCAGTCAAGTTGACAATACTATAATTGGACATTTGTTTATTGAAACAAACCTAGACAGAGCTAATGATTACGTACAAAACCTACTTCTAATTGGCCTAATAATATTTGCAGTAGTAGTGCTGCTCGCTTTCATTTTGGCTAATTTATTCCAGAAAGCTATTTCACGTCCTATTCAATATCTTATTGATAAAAGTAGTGAAAATGCTCACTTATCAGAATCAAGTCCTTTTTTCTCATCTAGTAAGAACGAGTTGGTCAAATTAGAGGTTTTATTAAGAGGTATAATTTCTAAAATTAATAACTTAGAAGAACAGAATATCCAGCGTGATAAAGTAATGGAAAATGTCATTAAAAATTCAGAATCTACTATCGGCTATTTATCAAATGAATTAAAGCACCCTTTGGAAGCGACAATTGCTTTTGGTGATATAATCTCGAGTAGGGCTATTGGTGACATAGACCCTGAATATATTTCATATTACAATGATGTTTATCTAACTGTATTTTACTTTTACGGTATTATTAACGACACTATGAGCTTCTTTAAATCTCATTTAAAATCTCAAAAAGGCTTATCAGAAACGATTAACATCACAAGCACTCTAACTCAAATCATCGCAGATATAAAAACAGATAAGCCGGATTACTTGCAAAAATTTGATATTGTCTGTGATTCTATTATTGACGAGACTCTTCCAAATCTAAATATCGATGGAGCGTTAATAAAAGAACTTATCACAAACGCCTTTTTTGTTTTCAGCAAATATCAAACTTTTTTAAACAAAGAAAATTTACATGTAAGAATTACTGCAAAGAAGGATATTCAGGACGGGGACTCTGAGAAATTCAAAATCGAAATAGAATGTGAAGGATTGGAAGGAGAATCAATTGCTGCTGTATTAGAGAATCATCGCGACTATCAAAATGATGTCCATTTACTTAGATCAAAGCTTCAATATATGAAATATCTTGCTTCATATGATGGTGGGTATTTAGATTTTGGCAACGACCTACGCAAAATGTCTAAGATGATTATCTTCTATCCTTGGAAACAAGTAATAGTTCCTGTCGATGAGAATGCCAATAATCTCGAGAATCAAACTTTGGAAGAGAGTCTGCAGCAAATAGTTGAAACTGTACAATAAGATGCAGAAAGTCATTTTAATTGATGGCTATGGCTTTGTCTTTAGAGCATATCATTCACTTCCCCCACTCCAAAATCCACAGGGAGTATTTGTAGGCGCAGTCTTTGGCTTTGCTAACATGCTGTTTAAAGTCATTAAGGAGCACCCCAATGATAAAATAATTGTAGTACTTGATGCTGGGCAAAAAACTTTCAGACATGATATATACCCTGAATATAAAGCAAATAGGCCGCCAGCACCAGAAGATCTAAAGCCACAATTTCCTATAATACGCGATGCTGCAAAGGCTTTTAATTTAACGACCCTTGAAGAAGAGGGATTAGAGGCTGATGATCTTATCGCATCCTTAACATATAAAGCCGAGGAACTCAATATTCCAGTTACCATAATTTCCTCAGACAAGGATCTAATGCAACTTATCAGGGGTGATATAAATATGTATGACCCAATGAAAAACAAAGTCATCGGCAATGAGCAAGTGGTAGAAAAATTTGGCATTAGGGCTGACCAAGTATGTGACTACCTCTCATTACTTGGCGATAGTTCGGATAATATTCCTGGTGTTAAAGGAGTGGGTGCGAAAACTGCAGCATCACTTTTAACTGAATTTGGCTCACTAGATAATATCTATAACTCTATAGGGAAAATTAGTAAAATCCGTATTCAGAATCTATTATTAGATAATAAGGATAATGCGTATTTATCTCAAGAACTTATCAATTTAACAAAGCCAAGAGACCTTGACTTTGATTTAGATACAGTTGGTGCCTATAAATTAAACCAGGAAGCATTAGGTAAATTTCTCAACATTCATGGATTTTATGCATTAAAAGCAAAGGTTAGCGCAGCATTTAATACGAACCTAGATAAAAATACCATTGTTCAAAATAACAATAAATCAGCCCCTCTTTACGAATTATCTCAACAGAATATAACGGAGCTGGATAAGCTTCTATCTCAAGAGCAAATAGGTATTTTTTATCTAAAATTAAAAGCCTCTAGGATTATTCTTATATTATCCAAGTCTCAAAATTTCTACTATCTTATAAGTGATAGCCCAGATATAGGATCTCTCTTTAGCCAACCTGATATTTTATTATCAAAGATAAAATCCTTTATCTCCAACTTAATTGGAGATAACACTATCAAAATGGTGACTGGAAATTTAAAACATTTGCTTCATTTCCTATCTCACAATCAAGAAACTAATCTAATATCAAATATTAATCATCATGCCAATATAGTTGATATTGATCTAATTGAATATTTATTGCCAATCCAGGATGAGCAGAGATTAATTAGTAAATACCAGGAATTAGCCAAGACTGACAATACTACTCCCAAAGATATTGTGGCAAGTATTTCACTTAATTATCATAATTTAGCCAATTATGTATTACTCTTAAAGAAAAATAATCTGATATCTATTTATCACAATATAGATAGAAAAACCAATCTTATCCTATTTAATATGGAAGCTAGAGGAGTAGCAATCGCAAAAGATAAGTTGCAAACTCTCTCTTATGAATTCACCAAAGAGATTAATAATCTAGCGCAAGAAATATACAAAATTGCAGGTCAGGAGTTTAATATTGGTTCACCTAAGCAATTAGCTGAAATATTATTTAATAAGCTAGAAATTGAAAGTAAGAAGAAAACAGGGAAGACCAAGAATAAATCAACATCTTCTGACGTATTGGAAAATTTACAATCACAAGGATTTGATATTGCAGGCCTGATATTAAACTGGCGCCATTTTTCTAAATTACGCTCAACATATACAGATGCTTTGCCTAGAGCAATTAATAATAAAACCGGTAGAATACATACAGTTTTTAACAATTGCTTAACTTCAACAAGTCGCCTAAGCTCATCAAACCCAAATTTACAGAATATCCCTATAAGGTCAAAAGAAGGTGATAAGATTCGCTCATGCTTTATTGCAGCTGAAAACAAAACTCTTATAGGGTCAGACTATTCCCAAATAGAGCTTAGATTACTTGCGCATATGGCTGATGTAAAGCTTCTCAAACAGGCCTTTAGCGAGGGACGCGATATTCATAGAGCAACAGCAGCAGAAATGTTTGAAATAGCGGAAGATCAAGTTTCAGATGAAATGCGTAGTCATTCAAAGCAAATTAATTTTGGTATTATTTATGGGATTAGTGCATTTGGTCTGGCTGAGCGTCTAAATATAGAGCGTAAGAAAGCGAAAGATTTTATTGAAAAATATTTCGCTAGATATCCTGAAATAAAATTTTACATGGATAGTGTTTTAGAGAATTGTCGTAAGAATTTATATGTGGAAACATTAATTGGCCGTAAATTATTTTTTCCCAATATAAATACTAAAAACTCGCTGGTTAAATCATTTCAAGAACGCGCCGTTATTAATGCCCCTTTGCAAGGTAGTGCCTCAGATATTATTAAAATAGCTATGGTAAATATAGAGAATGAAATCTTAGCTAAGAAATTATCTGCTCGATTAATACTTCAGGTACATGATGAATTAATTTTTGAACTAGATCAATCAGAGCAAGAAAAGCTTTTGCCAATCATAAAAAATGGGATGGAGAAAGCTATAAAAATATCTGTCCCCCTCACTGTAAATGCCAAGGCTGGCATGAGTTGGCATCAGCTTAAATAATATCTGGGCTTGGAACTGAAACACATCCTCAAGCTGAATTTCTTTACTTATCAAATAAAACTCTTAAAAAAATAGTTATGTATAAATCTAACTTACAAAATGGCTATGACGGGAATTATTACTGATGTAAAGAAAATAGAAAATTACATGCTTGGAGGTGTCAAAGACAGAATTGTTAAATCTGCACCACATACTCCAATAATAACAAATTGTACAATTGAAGAGTTTAATCAAAGATGTATTATTGACCAAAAGCCCCTTGTTCTTAGGGGTTCAACTAATAAATGGTCTACTGATAGTTGGGATTTAGATTTCTTCGCCCAGAATTATGGAAAATTAAAAGTTTATAACAACCTATATGATCCAAATAAAATTTCATTACTAACAATTAATGATATCATTCAAAAAATTAAAACCGCAACTGAGGATAAGCCCGAATATCTACAGGAATGGTGTTTTCAGGAAGAGGCTCCTGAATTAATGAAAGATTTTATCATTCCAGAATATTTTGCTAATGATCTAAATAAAGACTTTTTTGGTTATTATAACTCAACCTTATGGATTGGCTCAAAAGGTGCAAACACACATATCCATCAAGATTCTGTATTTGTTAATGTCTGGTCAGCACAAATCAAGGGGAAAAAACAATGGATTTTATATGATAGAAATGCAGTGTTAAATGAAAAAAATGGAGAGCCAGATTTTGATGAGTTCTTAGCAAATAAGAGCAATAATATAATGTATTGTAATCTTGAGGTAGGTGATATTTTATTTATACCATTTAAATGGTGGCACCGGGCTGAAACACTAGAAATCTCTATTAGTCTAAATACTTTTTATATTACTAAAGAGATTCAACAAAGATTCCTTAAGGATCTTTTTAGCCTACCTGCAGCTTTGGCCTTAAATAAAGACCTGCTCAGTGATTATGATGTAAAAAGATATAATATCACTTATGCAAGAATAAAAACCTTCTGTAGGCTTATGGGATTTGACCCTAATAATGTTTTAAATATACCAGTTACAGACAAGGAAGAAATAGCCGCCTAATCTCCTATTGGCCAGAAAGCCTGGCTATGGTTAGGCCAAATATGAAAACTATAAAAACAACCAAAGCTGCTAATATTGCATAATTTTTATGTTTTTTTTCTTTGTGCAATTTCTCTATCGGCATATTTCAACATATTTATTCAAGATGCTTGTTATATTCTCATAGGTTCTAATATGCAATAATACTAAATACTCTAACAAGAATTTGATTGAAATTTACTAGTAAATTGTCTTACACTAGGCATGAATTTTCATGTTTTACAATGGCTGTTATCACAAAATTATCACATACTGATATTGACTCAATCCTAAAGCAATATAATGTCGGGTCCTTTATCGGGGCTGAGCCGGTTCTGGCCGGAGTAGAAAATACGAACTATATTATTAAAACAGAAGATTCAAAATACATACTTACAATCTTTGAAAAAAGAGTTTCAAAACAAGATATCCCATTTTTCATTAGCCTAATGGAGTATTTAGCTAATGATAATTTTCCTGTCCCTCATGTTATTGAGAATCAAAATAATAGTCGAATTTTCTCCTATAATGCCAAAACCGGAATTATTCTTTCATTCCTAGAAGGAAAATCAATTATGCAGGATATAAGCCTGGATCATGCCAAGGAGTTTGGATCCCTAATTGGTAATATGCATAATAGCTGTACTAAATTCTCAGCAAAAAGGTCAAATAGCTTAGATTTACAAGGCTGCAAGAAGCTATTTCAAGAGCTAGTTACCAGAAGAGCTGTAGATGAGAATGAACATAATCTTATTAATGAGATTCTTCATACTGAGCTATACCCTTTATCTCAAATTGATGATGAAATTGCCAAAGGTATTGTTCATGGAGATCTATTCCCTGATAATATTTTCTTTCTTGATGCTAAAATATCTGGCTTAATTGATTTCTACTTCGCATCTTATGATTTTCTGATTTACGATTTGGCCATTGCTATTAATGCCTGGTGTTTTGATAATGATATTCGCTTTAACAAGGAAAGAGCTCTCACTATTATCAATAGTTATAATGCTGTAAGGCCTTTGACTGCTGCTGAGAGGAATCACTTCCGCAGTTTCTGCCTACTAGCAGCAACAAGGTTTTATCTGACAAGATTATATGATGCTTTTCATGGCGCAGCATCTAGCTCACACATTACCTTGAAAGATCCAGCCGAGTTTCTTTCCCGTATCCACTTCTTTATGCAATGGCGCGGTATTAAATTATAATTTATGTTAAAGAAGCTAAAAGAAATCACAATATATACTGATGGTTCATGCCTTAACAATCCTGGGAATGGGGGATGGGGGGCTATATTAATATATAATAAAAAGGAGAAAGAAATTGCTGGCTACCAAGCAAATACAACTAATAATCAAATGGAGCTAAGAGCAGTTATAGAAGGCCTCAAAACTTTGAATGCAAAGTGCAAAATTAACATCTATACAGATTCCAAATATGTTCAGCAAGGAATTACCTCCTGGATATATAATTGGATTAAAAATGATTGGAAAGCGGCCAATAAAAAGCCTGTAAAAAACAAAGAGCTCTGGCAAGAGCTCTATCAAGAGTCGGGCAAGCATGATATTGCATGGCACTGGGTCAAAGCCCATAATGGCGATAAATATAACGAGAAAGTTGATCAATTAGCGAATGATGCCGCCCATAAAGGGGAATAACTTATTCGATATTTGTTGTATTTTGACAAGAATTCATACCGGCAAGATCATTTAAATGATCAATTCTCCTATCCAAGAGATAGAGTTCCTTATCAGCATCATCATCTGAGCTTAAAAATAATAATGACATAAAAGCAGTAGGAATTGCAATGAGATAAAATGTGAAGTTTTTAGCATTATTTATATTCTTTTTATTTTCAATTTTATTTTTTCGACTTTGTAAGCTATAAATCTCGCGCTCTAAACTCGAACATGATTTTTTAAAATCATCATCGTTTAATATTTGCAAATCGATATTTTTCCTAGGATGCCCACACGAAAACAACATGGATAATGCAAGAGATATGATTAAAAGTCTGCGCATAATGATTTGAATCTTAATTTATAATCTGTTATGGTGCCTGGGTTTTAACATTTTTACAAGTTCCCAAATGCCAAAAGTATTAATTTCAGATAAGATGAGTAATCTAGCTATCGATGTTTTCAAGAAAAATAATATCGATGTCGATTTTAAACCTGGTCTTGCGGTTGAAGAATTAAAAAAAATCATTGCAGATTATGACGGATTAGCAATCAGATCAGCAACTAAAGCCACGCGAGATCTTATTAGTGCTGCAAAGAATCTAAAAGTAATTGGTCGAGCTGGTATTGGAGTTGATAATGTTGATTTAGACGCAGCTACTGAATCTGGTATTATTGTCATGAATACGCCTTTTGGTAATAGTATTACAACCGCAGAACATGCAATTGCGATGATGTTTGCTGTCGCGCGCCAGATCCCGCAGGCAAGTCACTCAACTCATCAAGGTAAATGGGAAAAATCTGCTTTTATGGGCACGGAGATCACAAATAAAACTTTTGGCGTAATTGGCTGTGGTAATATTGGTTCTATTGCAGCAAAAAAAGCTAAAGGGCTAGGTATGAATGTAATTGCATTTGACCCTTTCCTGACTGAAGAACGTGCTAATGAAATTGGTGTCAAGAAAGTCGACATTGAGCAATTATTTACAGAAGCCGACTTTATAACATTGCATGTTCCGCTAACAGATAAAACTCGTAATATTATAAATAAAGAGGCATTAGCGAAATGTAAAAAAGGCGCATATATAATTAACTGTGCTCGTGGTGGCTTGGTTAACGAATCTGATCTTAAAGATGCATTAGATAATGGCCATATTGCTGGCGCTGCATTAGATGTTTTTGAGGTTGAGCCAGCTAAAGAAAATATTTTATTTGGTCATAATAAGGTTATTTGCACACCGCATCTAGGAGCTGCCACAATAGAGGCCCAAACAAATGTTGCCGAACAAGTTGCCGAGCAATTATCTAACTATCTTAATGATAATATTATTGAGAATTCAATAAATATTGCTGCTATATCAAAAGAAGATGCAAAAGAAATATCCCCATATTTAGCATTAGGTTCCGATCTGGGTAATTTTATCGGCGCTTTAGCTGAAGGTGCAATTGAATCTGTTGCTATCACATATACTGGTAATGTTGCCAAGCTAAATTTGCAACCAATTACTCATTCTATAGTACAGAATATATTACGTCATACTACGGAAAATGTTAATATCGTTAACAGCTTATCGCTAGCACGAAAAAGAGGTATAAACGTTAATGTCATTAGTAGTAATAAACAAGGTAATTACTCAACTGAGATTGCCATTGATATAGTTACTGACGCAGAATCAGTCAATATTGCTGGAACTTTATTTGGCCAAGATCCGCGAATTATTGCTATTAATAACGTCCAGCTTGAAGCAAAGTTACAAAGGAATACTTTATTTATTAGGAACCAGGACAAAGCTGGCTTTATCGGCCATCTAGGGTTAACGCTTGCCGAGCATAAAATCAATGTTGCTAACTTTCACCTTGGTCGTAAAGATAAAGATACTGGCGAGGCAATTGCATTAATTTCTGTCGATGATGCTATAAGTAATGAGCTGCTTAGCATTATTAGCAAATTAGAATTCGTAACTGAAGCAAAATTCCTAAAATTACATTCTAGCTCTTAATAGAAGTATAAATACTACAAATATTCAACTAGATTATTATATTTTTCTTTGTTATAAATTCTCTTGAGAAGAGTGGGAGATGCTGACCTATTCAATTATATGATAATAGTTAAAATAGTTTTTATTGGTTAGGGTATCATGGGGAGTGAGGTAAGAGTTTTAATTCGGGATAAAATAAATGCCTATCAAACTCCAGCCAAAAGGATTCTAGAAATTACCACCAAGTTAACAGAAATTACTCAAAGCAATATCATTCGACTGAGGCAACTCGCATTCCTTCAGGATACTAAAATACCTTCCAGTAGCGCCTGCGGGACATTTTCAGCATATAAAGCAGGCTTAATTCAATCATTAAAGGACAAGTCAGAAAGTAACAAATATATAACATCTGATACCTTAGAAACTGAAGCAACATATCCTAATCATACCAATTATACTGATGCAATTCAAGTTATAAAAACTAAATTTGAAGCTATAATACAAGAAGCAAATGACCCTTCTGCATCTCTAACTTCTGATCAGCAATCAGCAATATCTGATGCGCAAAAAAAACAACTTGGCACATATCTCGAAGAAGCTGCGCTACCGGCTTATTTAAGGTCTGCTATAGAATCAATTTCGGCTGATGGTGTCGATCCCTTGGCAGAATTTACAGAAGCCACAAAAGATGTAACTCTTAAGTCTCATTTAACGCAAAGATTTGCAGAGTTCAAGGAGTTAGGTGAAGATGAGCCTGTATTCACTGATATTATGTCAGATTACCAATTTGAATATGTAATTTATTCAGCTTCAAAGCTTGATAAGAGTCTAAAACAAGATAAGACCTTATACGCCAACAAAGACTGCTCAGCTTTAAAGACACATCTAAATAATAATGTTACTTTAAATGGGATATTTGCTATTCAATATATTAAATCTAGCTTCCAAGGAATCTCCGGCCAGGGAACTCCTGCTATAGAGTTTAATGATAAATATCGTGAAACAATTACGAGGATTGGTACAGATATTGAATCTTCAACAGCAGAGGTAAAAAGATTAGAAAAGGCTATTACAGATGTTGGGGCTAATGCAGAAATGCCAATACCCGGCTCCTCTATACTAAGAGAGCAACCGGTCACTAACCCCGCCAGACCCCCTTTAGCTTTTCTTGCTGGCATTACAGCTAAGAAGGAAGGGAAATCAACAAGAGAAGAAGATATCACCGCCCTTAGCCCCTCTCGTTCAGCTTTATTTGCTAGCATTGCAGCTAAGAAGGAAGAAAAGCCAACAGGAGAAGAAGATAGCACCGCCCTTAGATCCTCTCGTTCAGCTTTGCTTGCTGGCATTACAGCTAAGAAGGAAGGAAAATCAACAAGAGAAGAAGATATCACCGCCC
>JABJMA010000008.1 GCA_018659605.1 Rickettsiales bacterium | reverse complement strand
GTCCTCCCGCCCGCCTGCCCATAACGTATGGGAGCGGTAACAAGAGAGATTTATATTGTTTGAAAAACATAGCGTTGGTGTAATATCAATCCATCCAAATGCATCGAATTTGGTTAATCACGGGCGGGAGGACCCCGCCCCTACAAGTTGTGATATCTGTTATGAAATTTGGATAATGAAATTGGGTGAATATACGCATTCCTCCCGCCTCTTAAGATATAGTTTAGCCTAGCGTATTTGAGATTTTTCGCCTTCAAGTGATTCAAGAATTTGCTCATTCATCTCAGCAGGGATACGTTTTAGCCTAGCGCCTATTTTACCACCAGTTTGCTTTAAGTTTTCTTCTCTACCGGTATAGATACCAGATTCCTTAGCTTTTTGTTGGTAATGAAATGAGAAATCTTTAGCATTTTCAAAGCTGTATAAGTTATTTTTTGGTAAGTTTTCTCCCTTGCAGAAACCATCCCATTTATCCTTACCCGCATTACCAACGCCGTCATTAGCTTGAGCAAATTCAATAACCTTTAGGACAAACTTATTAAGTTCTGCAGGATCAAATTCAATAACCTTTGGGACAAACTTATTAAGTTCTTCAGGCTTAGTTTGAAACTTCTTAATTAGTTCATCTTTAGCGGATTGAACATTTGTGACGATTTGATTAGTGATTCTTTCTGAAGTAATTTTTCCCTGGTGGAATGGGTTTTCTTGATCAACACGAATTGCAGATTTATCCTTTGTTTTTGGATCAGAAGATACGGTTTTATATAAATCGGTCTTATCGTAAAGATCTGTTTGTATTTTCGTATCTTTTTGATAACTTATATTTTGTCTAATGCCGGCTGTGGGATCTGTTACACTATGACGTTCTTCGTCTAGTCCGTCCATTACACTTGTAGGACTTTCTCGTTTTTCGACCTTTTGTTCCTTTAGTCGCTTAGCTTCTTCTGCTTGCTTTTGTTCCTTTAGAACATCCCAAGCAATCTGTCCTCTATCATGCTCGGTTAGAGTATCATGTTCGTTACCTAAATATGAGGCGATTACAACCATTACATCAGTACAGCCATTTAACATTTTCGGTAGGTTACTTACATCTATTGGTTTTACTTCAGGATTATCTTGGTTCTTTTCATTTAAAAACTTTGCTTCTTCTCTTATTCTAAAAGCCTCTATATCTGCTTCCAATAACCCTATGGCAGCATCAGTTATTTCCTTACGACTGCTCTCATTATAAAGTTCGATTAATTCTTGATGCCTATTAAGCATTTCTTGCCTGTTTGGATGGTTAGCAGCCATTAATTCTGCTGCGCCATGCATTAATAACAAATCTATGGTTTCAGTTGGACGGTTGTAAAGTTGAGCTTCATTTAGAGTACTTTGATTAAGAGCTGCACCCCTATCTAAAAGCAGCTCGATGGTTGCGATTGGATGGTTGCTCCTTAGAGCATTATTTAGAGTATCTTTATTAAGAGCTGCACCCCTATCTAAAAGCAGCTCGATGGTTTCAATTGAATAGTTTTTATTTAGAGCATAAGTTAGAGTAAAAGCATTTGGAATTGCACCCCTATCTAAAAGTAGCTCGATGGTTGCGATTGTATTTTTGTAATCTAGAGCTTCATTTAGAGTATATTGATTAAAAGTTACACCCCTATTTAAAAGTAACTGGATGATTTCGGTTGGATAGTTGTGAATTAGAGCTCTATTTAGAGTAACTTGATTAGGTTTTGCATCCTTATCTAAAAGTAACTGGATGATTTCGGTTGGATGGTTGTGAATTAGAGCTTCATTTAGAGTATATTGATTAGGTGTTGCACCCCTATCTAAAAGTAACTGGATGATTTCGGTTGGATGGTTGTGAATTAGAGCTTCATTTAGAGTATATTGATTAGGTGTTGCACCCCTATCTAAAAGTAGCTGAATCTCCTCGGTTGAGGCTTTGCTTCCCAAAGCTCTATTTAATTCTTCACTACTAGCCAATCTAGCTGTATTATCTTGTGGATTTCTCATAATTCTCATCTCTAATAATTAGATATTTTAAATAATTAGCACAGAAAATGAATTATGTCAAATAGAGCGGCTCAGCCGTTTAACGGCTTAGAACATAATCAACGATCATTTTGCAAAATGACATAAATATTATGCTGATAATTAATGACGTCCTCCTGATGGATTGTTAGAAGTTGAGCTATTATAGTTTGAGCTACTAGAGCCGGGGCAATGTCCTCTGTTAGGAGTTGTATGTAATATTCCTACAAGTTTCAATATCTGTTATGAAATTTGGATAATGAAATTGGGTGAATATGTGTGTTTTCCCCGCCCTTATGATTTAATATTCTTTCTATATTGCAGATAAAACATTGTTGCTAAAAATAGGATTTCAGCAATGCAGAATATTGCTAAGTTACTTGCGATATTATCAGTAAATCCATAAGAATGCAGTCCGACATTTAGCAAATTAACTCCATACCAAGCCAGTACAACAATTATGTTGGTAAAAGCGAGACCTAAAGCGTAAGTAAAATTATTAAACATCTTAGCTAGTTTGCTATGTAGGATGAAAATTAACCATAGGCAAATAAGCAGCGCGCCATTTTCTTTTGGATCCCAACCCCAGAACCTGCCCCATGATTGATCAGCCCAGATGCCACCTAATATTGTCCCTGTTATTGCAAAGAATAAGGCAATTAAGGTTATGATGGAGATGTTTTTGAGTAAGTCATCTAAGGCTCTAGTCTTAGTTTTCTTGAGGTTAGCTAGAATTAAATAAATATGTGCCAAGCAGCCAGCAATCAGGCAACAAGCATAACCAATTGATATTGTAAGCACATGGGTGCCTAACCAGAAATTATTATCCAGAACGGCTTCTAATACAGCAAAACTATCTTGATTTACATTATATTTCCCGGCTATGAATAATAGCACAACGCTAATTAGACTTGAGATGGCGGTTAGATGGATATTACGTTTTTTTAATTGTAGGAGAATTGCAAAAAATACTGAAATAAAAGAGACAAAAATGATTGATTCATAAAGAGTTGCAACAGGTGGACGTGATGTAATTAGTATTCTAGCTATAATAGCTGTTAGCTGTATGGCGGCTCCAGATATCAGCAGAACAAAGGCGGATTTTTGGTAAAACAAATTACGTTTTTGATGAATAAGGCCGCCAATAAAAATCAAAATTAGACTAAGCAAATAACAGAATGTTGCTTTGTTAAAAAGCGCAAATTTATTATATAAAACTTCTAATGTTAATTTTAGCTCAGTTTGCTTAGTTAGAGTTTCTGATAATTTACTATGCAGCATGTTTAGATTATTATTCCAAAGATCTATATCTGTGTTTTGATAGGCAATAGCTATATTCTGCCAGGGAATAAGGTAGTTGTTATCTGGAAGAGAGTTAGAATTTAATTTTAAGTAATCCCAAGCAGTTAACCATTCATTCTTACTTTTGGTTTTTGGAATAATTTTTAAAGCTGTATCAGGTTTTTTCTCAGAGAGGTTTTTCATTTGTGTTACCAAGAATAATAATTCCTGATCTGCTTGCGTTAAAGATTCTTTAGTTACAATCTTTAACATTAATTCTGTAATGATATCGGTCTGTTTTAGCAAATCTATATAGCTAGATCGTTGATTTAACGAGAGGGATGCTAGTAAATCTTGGTTAGTAATAACAAAATTTGGCAAGATTAGTGCTAGGCTATAACTAGCGTTGTAAAACCAGCTATGTTTGATATATAATTCTAATAAATGTTTTTGTACGATAGCCAACTCTTTAGTCTCTGCGTTAATAAGCTCATCTATTAACTCTGCTTGACCTTGCAGGGGATTGGTAATTTCAATAAAGGAATATAAGTGATTTTTACGCTGATCCAATCCTAATAATATCAATAGATCTGGATTTTGAATTTTAAAACAAGGTCTTGAATATGCATTTTTCTGATCAAGTAATAATTCAGCAAACCAATTAATAGCAGATAGATTTTCTAAATGATCTTTGGAAGATAAGATGGTTAGATATGTTCGAGCTACACTATCTAGAGGTTTTATCCTGCCTTCATATTGCATTGGTAAATTTTGAAATTTAGCCATTGCTAGATTATCACCGAAAGCGATATTTGCCGATAGAATTAATAAAAGGAGAATTCTTTTAATCATTCTTCGCTCTTAAATGCTGTATTAGATGTATTAATATTCCTAAGGCGATAATGAGGGTTGAGATATATGGAAATATCCTACCAACATTATTTACTACAGCCAAAACTGTATACTCAACACCATTGACATTAATATAAGATGATTGATAAAAGCTATAGCCTTTATAACGCAGTGGCTGGTTCATTGAAATTACAGCTTGCCAAGTTTGATTTTGCTCCTGGATTGTGAGATATGATTTATAATTTCTAGCCTTATTTGTGCCAGGATAACTTTCTTTACTAAAATCATTAAGGAAAAGGCTAAATGGTAATTCGGTTTGAATTTTTCTGATTTCGATTAAATAATCCTTATCATCTAATGCAAATACTTGTTCGATCGGCATGCTTTCAAATATGCTAAAGAACTTTGATTTTTCATTACTGGATAAAATTTTATATGAGATACTGGCAATATTTTCTTCATAATCAGCTGCAAGTTTTTTGGGTTCTAATTTAAATATTTTAGCAAATCCAACAGCATTATCAGGAGCTTGAGCCCTTTTGATCATTTGGGTATTTTTATAAATAGCTTGGACCTCTATTTGAAATGGCAGGTTATTATCCTTAATAATTTGATTTGCACTAATATCTGTTAGATTTCTTTTGAATATTAGTTGTTGATCCGAGTTCGTTACTTGATGAATTATTAGCTCATTTTGAAAATAGTCATTAATGTAATTACTAGATGATTGTTCGCCAATTATCATATTGCCTTCATAGCTAAATAGGCTGGTAAGACTTGATCCGAGTAATAATGTTAACACACCTAAATGTGCTGTGATGGTACCAATTTTTTTTAATTCCCAAGGGTCTATAGCTAGTTTTATGGTAAGACCAATTGCGATTAAGGACATTAACAAATAACCGCCAGGAAATGGAATGATATCGCCGAGCATAACCACAAAAGATGCGAAATATTTCTGATGAGCTAAATAAAGGCCGATGTTTTTTTGTGCAATCGTACCGATAAATAATAGAATTATTAATCCTAATACTAGGTAAGAAAAGAATGCTGTACTAGCTAATAGGGCTATAATCTTTCTATAATTTGCACCTATTTTAGACATCGATTTTTATCGGAATTTATGATTCAAACCAGGATAATAACAAAATAAATTTTATTTACTATAGAATGGTATGTAACAGATTTAAAATTTGTATTTGGTCCAAATGATTGAAATATGTTGGACCTAGCTTTTCTCAGTTGCCCTTCTATTTACATATGCAGATCTTTCTTGTTACCTGCTACCCGTAAGAGGGAATCCTAAAAATTGTAAAATTATGATGATGTTTAATAGCTGGAGAACGTAAAGGTGGCCACTATAAATAAGGTGCAATTACATCATTATTCCAAGTTATTCCACCAATGATTTTTTTAACGATCTTACCATCTTTGATAATGAAAGTTTCGGGTAGTTGGATCGTTGAAAATTGCTCTTTGGATATTGACTTATGTTTATCCCAGCCGAAATAGATATTTGGATATTTTTCTTTTTGATAATTAATCTTTTTAAGAAACCTAATTGCATCCATCTCGGAATAATCTATCGATAATGCAACTAATGTAACCTGGCCTTTTGATTGTTTAACTAATTCTAGCATTGAAGGAAATTCTGCTAAGCATGGTGCGCACCATGATGCCCAGAAATTAAGTAATATGATTTCTCCGGGTAATTGATTTAGCTCCAGTGATTCGCCTGCAAAAGTTGTAAATTTAACTTCAGGAAGCTCTATAGTAGTAATTTCATAATTTTGATTTGAGGTAACAGATTGATGTTTTTGATTTAATATCAACGCTAAAGAAAAAATAAGCAGGATAGTTACAAGAATGATGATTTTATATTTCATTTTTCTTACTTTTAATAAATGTGATACCAATACCTAAAATCATCATAAAGCTACCTAGGATCATGTGATTAGAGATTGGTTCATGCAAACATATTGCACCGCCAAAAATGCCAAAAATTGGTACCAGTAAGATCATTGGAACAATTTTGTTAATTGATTCGGTAGTCATTAAATAACCCCAAATACTATGGGCTATAATCAGGCCAAAAAACACTGTGTATAATAATGAATATATTTGCGATGAGGTGGCGGTGCTTAAGAGATTAATTTGATTATTTTCAAATATTAGGGATAAAATACCTAGCATAGGAAATGATAGTAATGAGATCCAGGCAATTAAGCCAAGCGGTGAGGGTGAATTAAACTTTTTAAGTAAAATACTATATAGAGCCCAGAAGAAACCGGTTGATACCATGAGGGAGAATGCAATCGGGTTACCTATACTATTTGGTGTTCCAGCTAAGATGAAAGTGCCAATCATGGCAAGTAGAATCCCAAGTACGGCTATGCTGTGAGGCTTCTCGCCAAATGCAAAAAATGCTAATAACAAAGAAATTGGAATACCAATCTGATCAACCACAATTCCAACAGATGAATCAAGTCCAAGATGCAGTGACCAAAACATCGTACCTAAATGGCCTACACCAAAGACAAGGGCAATTATGAAAACTTTTTTTAGAGGAATTGGAGGTTTGCGGTAAAAGGGTATTAATATAGCTGCGACTAGGAAAAACCTAACTGTTAATATGGCAAATGGAGGCATACCACTTACAGATTCTTTCGCCGCCACAAACAAAAATCCCCATAAGGTTACGGTGATCATTGCTAGAATATATGGGTAATAGCGATTATATTTATTCATGGCTAGATGCCTCATTTATAACAACATGCTCATCTGTTTTTTCCCAATCTGCCTTTAACACTATTTCTTCTCACCAATTATTTATGATTTAATTGATAGCGAGTTCCTTTTAGCATACCAGTTTTAATTAGAGCTTTTTTATTGACTAAATCCTGTAAATCACGTGTGGCTGTTGGTCTTGATGTATGAGCAGCTTTTATATAGTAATCAGCATTTAAACCATCTTTAAAACCTTTTGGCCCCTCAGCAAATATTCTATTAAGAACATTCTCTTGCCTTGAATTTAATTGATTTTGTAAATTTTGCTGTATCTTGGTTTTGGTAATTAAAAATTCAATGGATGTTTTAGTATGATTTTGTGATTTTAATAAAGTTTGCGCAAAGTAAATTATCCATTGGGTAATTTCATTCTTTTTATTACTTGCGGCTAAAGCATCATAATATTGCTGTTTATTATTTTGGATAATTGTTGAAAAGGCAGTTAGTAAAGGTTGCTGAGTTGATTGTGACAAGGCCTTAACTGATAGCGCTCTTGCTATACGTCCATTGCCATCTGCAAAAGGGTGGATTGATGAAAAATAAAGATGCGCAATAGCGGCACGGATTAAAGGTTTGGTAGGGTTGTTACTATTAGGCGCTGAATCATTAAACCATTTAATAAATTGTGTCATTTCCTGAGTTACTATTTCTGCAGATGGAGCTTCAAAAAGGATTTTTGGATTATCATAATTACCAGAGATAATTTGCCTTGGGTCATATTTGGTGCGATATTTACCAAGATCTGTAAAATCATACCGACCATTCATTAGCATCTTATGCCATTTAAATAAAATATCATGAGTTAGTTTTCCTGAGAAATTATGATATAAATCTATCATCAAGTCAGCAATTCCTTGTTCATTTGCTCTAATTTTTCTGTGATCTGTATTTAAGCCCAAATTGCGTCTAATGGAGGATTTTAAATTATCAAGATTTACTATTTCTCCTTCAATATCAGATGTACTAAAAGCTTCATTTGCTATTAACTCAATTTTAAGTGTTTCTAAATCTACATCATTTAAATGCTTATGAGCCCCAACGATTAACCCTAGCCTATATAAAAGATTTGCCTCAAACTTTGCTATATCTGCTGTTTTGTAAGTAAAATTAGGCCAATCTCGCCGCTGCCAATTCCATTTCATGAGTAATAAAATATTATTTATAAATCGGAATATGAAGTTATTTGAGTTATAAGTCTAGCATTTATTAATCATCATATTGCAATGAGATAATAAATCTATAGGGCCGGGGTTTTCCCGCCCGCCCGTAACGTACGGGAGCGGTAATAAGAGGGATGAGATGATCACCCCGTAGGGCCCGGGGTCCTCCCGCCCGGAACAAATACAATAGTCAATAATTGAAATGAGATAATTACCCCGTAGGGGCGGGGTCCTCCCGCCCGCCTGCCCATAACGTATGGGAGCGGTAACAAGAGAGATTTATATTGTTTGAAAAACATAGCGTTGGTGTAATATCAATCC
>JABJMA010000007.1 GCA_018659605.1 Rickettsiales bacterium | reverse complement strand
TGCTACTATACCATTGAATTGGTCTACCCCGCTTGTCTCAACAAGTTTTGTCCAATTTGCTTGAATGTTATCTTTATTTAATTGAAACTTTTCCCTACCCTCGTCATAACTAACTTCTGTTAATATATATGTTTTAAAATCTATATCAGAATCTTTTTGAATATAGCCTAATTCCTCCATTATAAAAATAACATAATCAGATTGCGAAAAAATCCTAAGAGAAGAAGAAGAAGAAACGGCCGAATCCTGATACTCATCTAGTTGGCGCTTTGGCAGTTTTGCAACATCTACAATAGCGGGCAAAGAATTCACTATACCATTCCTAGTGCAATAATCTTGATAACTATCTTTTGAAACAGCATAATATTCATCATGCCCTTCATCACTAATAGCAAATGTTTCAAGTAAGCTCTTTTGAATAAATTCTTCCATTTTTTCTAGTCGATTATTAACCACTGATAAACTCATTGTAAGCACGCTTTCATTCCCAGCTGAACCCATAGTCAATAACGATACATCTAGCGGGTTAGGCGAATCAACAAACTCCCCCCCTTGGCCATTTGGGTTAGGCGAACCTAAAACCTGCCGCTGCCTTGGAATAACTGGGCTAGACGAACCAGCAAGCATCCCCCCTTGGCCATTTGAGTTAGTCAACATACTAAAATTTGGCTGATGTGTATAATCGTCAGCCTGACCCACAGAATGCCCTTTATCAATAGGAGTAACAGGTATCTTCGGGGCAACAAAACCTACTGCTATAAAATCTTGATTAGGCTTTACCTTCTTATCATAAACGCCATTACCTTGGAGAGAATATCCATGTTGCTGACCCCCTCTAGCTGCAACTGCAGAGTCAGTAGGGCCAACATGGGTTTGCTGTTGCTCTTTCCGAAACTGAGCCACCACCTGATCAAGTTTCTTCTGAAGACCTTCTGCGGTAAATACATGATTTGGTTTCAAATCTTGATGAAACGTGGTTATAAATTCAGCATGTTTATCAAATTTAACATGTTTTTGCATAAAAGCATTAAGTAACTGTTGCTCTGTTTCATCATATTTATTTAGATAAGAGCTTATAGTCTCTTTATCTCTATCTGGGATATTTATAGATGCAGAGCCCCCTCCAGCTTTGATAGCTACAGAACTGCTATTAGATTGACCTTTCTCAACCTTTAATTCTTTAAGTTCGTTTATAAGCTCTAGGATTCTACTTCCATTAAGAATTTTCTGAAGATCTGCCTTATCATTGTAGAGCTTCAATACTTCAAGAAGCTGCAGAAATTCTAGTTGTCTATCTAAATTCACCCCTGAATTTTGCAAATATCCGAAAAGGCACATTGCTGCAGGCCGAGAATAATTGCTAAGTAAGGTATTAATTTCCAAATCTTTTTGCAAAAAAGTAATATTTCTCGGAATGTTATAGGCAAGCAGGTCCTTAATATCACCACCATTCTCTATGTATCTAGATTCTTTAAGAATCTGCATAAATTTTAGTTTTGTATCTAGACTTACCTTTGTATATCTTTTCAAATATTCGGCAAGATCACTTCGCAAATGCCGATAAGCACTATAAGTGTCAAGTAAGCTTCTAATTTTAAGGTTTGTCTGCCTATCAGAACCCAACAGTCCAGAACTAACATTCGCTGAATTTCCCCCTGCAATAGCAGATCCAGAACTAGTCATTCTTGCTAAATCATCTTCTCTAGCTTTAGTTTCTTTAGCTGCTTTAGCTGTTTTATATTCAGCTTTATCTTTATGATCTTGAATGCATTTTTGTAACGATAAAGTCTTTTGTTTTTGTAACGATAAAGTCTTTTGTTGGGGGGTTATAGCTTCATTAGTGCTTGGACTAAAGTAAGGAATGCACCTACTATGAAGCCCAAAACTTAAATATGATGTATATATGTTCGAAAGTTCTGTAATAGCCTTGGCATATTTACCTTTTTCAAAATCTAATCCGCTCACTTTTGTCATACATTCTATAAGGTAATGTAACACTGTTATATCTGGCTTCAAATCACCCTTTGTATCATAACTCCTAGCACGCTCTGTCTTAGAATGAATATCCTCTATATTATAATCTGTTGCCACTAAACATTTTTCTATAGCAGCAGAAAGCCGTGCGCCATTAGTATTAGGCTGCGCTACCTCTTGTGAAAATTTATATTTCAATATCAATTTATAAAATTTATCAAAAAAGAAAACGCTGTTAGCGTTTTCAAATTTACAAAATCTTATTATATTCTTTTCTTGGTTCTTGTCATGTGACCCATTATTAGAGTCAGATGGGAAACCTTGGCCTCCTAATGTATCTGCTCCTCCACTGCTATATGATCTACTCATTATTCATACTCTACTCAAATCCTAATTCTCTAGAAATTTACAGCCTAAAGCTGCAAGATTATCAAACCCTATTTAAATATTACATTATATAGCTTATGTCCAGCCTAAAATGGCTAGAAGGCAGTTATTCACGTATAGCGTGTAACATGATAATCACATTGAAATTTAAGGCTGTTGCACAAAACTATCTTATTTATTATAGCTTAACTAGTTTAATGCCAGCTCCCACCAAAGCATACCCTAGGATGACGCCTATATTTTATAGCGAGTTTTATAATGCCAAATAATAAAATAAAGAACTATAACTTACCTCTCTATTATCGCTATCGCTTTTTGATGAGAAATAGCAGGTTTCTCTAACTTCTGCTGAAAGCTACTGGACTTAATTCCCGAATTACTTAATTCTGCAATATCTCCTACTTGCCCCTCTTTACAATTATGCTGAATTAAATCACTTATTACTGTAATAATTTCTCTATAACCCGCTTCCTTCCCAGGCTTTAAAACTTCTAAAAACTCTTTTAATTCTTGCCATCTTCCAGCAAAAACTAATTCAGGATAGAGTTTTTCCAAACACTGATTAAAACCATCTAAAGATTTTATAAAACCTTCTTTTACTAAACGTAAAAGATCACTCTTTATACTGATATTATCCTTGATAACTTCATCAAGCTGGGAGCAATAGATCTCTACAAAATCCCCATGGGGATTAGATCCTTGAGGAAGGGGTTTAGCTTGCAAATTGCGCATATAAACCGAAGGCAAATCAGAAGTGAATTGATAATATATTGAATTATAATAATCTGCATAATTAGTAGCAGCCTGTCTTTGAAGAAAAATAGACTCTTCTTCTATTGCATCTATTATGGATGTAACACCCGTTGCTGCAGTAATTTCTGGAAAATTTACACTAATATTACCACTATCATCTTGTATAAAGAATCCTTCATCCTGTCCATATCTTACAGAAGCTAATATATGCTGCCTAAAAGCATTGCCTATATCAGAATGAATATAGCCTAGCTGCTCATACATAAAAATAACATAATCAGATTGCGAAAAACTCCTAAGACCTGAAGAAAAAGCTCCTACAGCCTGCTGCTCACGCAGTTGCTGATCAGGCAGTTCTACAATATTAACAATCTTTGGCAAAGACTGATCTGGTAATAACGGATTTATACCATTGCGTCTGCAATAATCTTGATAACTAGCTTTTGAAACAGAATAATATCCAGCCACTGCCTCACTGCTCATATCAGCCAGATTCTCAACTATAGCAAATTGAGGAACTAAATCTTCATTTAATGATCGAGCTATAACTCTAGATTTTGCTCCAATTGTACTAATTAAGGAAGCTTCATCTGACCATTCAGTTAGCCCTGAAATATTAGTAGCAGGAGATATTAATAAGTCTTCGTTTACTTTTACTTCTCTAGTAGGACTAGCCATTGCTCCACTATTACCTAGATCTTTATGCTTAACAGCATTGATTGTCTGCTTAATAAATTTTATATGTTCCGCTATGGGAGAATATTCTATTAAAGTTTTTTGGGATTGATAAATATTATGTCTGAAATATTGATCACAATTATAATGAAATTCATGATAAATTTCACTCATACTTTTTATAAGTTCTTGAATTTCAATGCGTTCTTTTTGAAGATCTTTTGCTTGTAATAATGTGTGAGAAGTAATTTCTCTATGAGAAACATGATTAGCTAATTTATATAAATCCACAGAAAAAGAAAGCAATGATTTACAATCAACATCACCTAAACTACCCTGCTTTTGCCGTTCTAAAACCCTTGAAATATTTTGCTTAGATTGCCCCGAATAATTTGTTAAAAATTTATAAGATTTTAAGTTTTGGATTTTTTCATATATAGAAGTATAGGTATTATAACTAGATTTAAAAATAGCACTATTCTGCTCGATATAGCAAAAGGCCTTTTCATAACTATTTATTAATTTAAAAACTCTATAAAAAAAATAACTAGAATCCTGAGCAAATGATTTAGCTGTCTCAGCCTCACAAAAATTACTTATATGAACCTTTACACTCACACTAAATACTGGTTTAGAGAGCATACATTTATTCAAGACAAAACCTAGGGTATCTGACAATGTAATTGGACGACTTAGATTCGTTGCTGAAATTAATTCAGTAACATTTACTTCTCTAACTCTAGACATATATCACTCTCTACTCAAACTTAACTCATTTATCCAAAATACATAATAGCAGAAATTACTTATACAACATATTATACCAAAAGCAAACCTACTACAAAAAGCATAAAACCTAAAACTATAAGCAAGCGTTAGAGTTTCGAAGCTGAAAAGGCATTATCTTGAATAAACTTTAAACGTAATTCTGGCTTTCTACCCATTAGCGAATCAACCTTATGCCCAACCTCACTAACTTCATCATCTGATAATAAAACTTTATATAATCGTCGTTTTCTAGGATCCATAGTTGTCTCTTTTAATTGCTGGGGCGTCATCTCACCCAAACCTTTAAACCTTCCTATATCAACACGCTTTTTTGATTTCTTTGTTAACTCAACAACAATACTATCCCTTTCTACCTCAGAATTTACATAGTAACTCTCTATACCATTAGAGATTCGATAAAGTGGTGGATAAGCTAAATATAAATGACCATTTTTAATTAATCCCTGCATTTCCTTAAAAAAGAAAGTCATTAATAATGATGCTATATGACTCCCATCAACATCAGCATCAGTCATAATAATGACCTTCTCATAGCGAAGCATCGAGTCATCATAATGCGGGCCATTCATACAGCCCAAAGCTGTTAATAAATCACGTATTTCCTGATTCTTTAATATTTTGTCTCTAGTACTATTAGCAACATTTAATATCTTACCCTTTAATGGTAATATTGCCTGAGTCTTACGATCACGTGCCTGCTTAGCAGACCCCCCAGCAGAATCACCCTCAACCAAGAATATTTCCGTTCCAGCTTTATCGCTTTTAGAACAATCTGTTAACTTACCTGGTAAACGCAATTTATGTGTTAGAGATTTACGATTAACTTTTGCAAAATCATTAAGCTTGATTCTATGTTCAGATTTAGCCAAGAAAAATTCAATTAACTTATTGGCTAAAGCCTGATTACCAATTAGAAAATGCTCGAAATGATCCTTTGAGATATCTTCAACCATTCGTGATATATCACGATTTACTAACTTTTCCTTTGTTTGACCATGAAATTGTGGCTCCTTAATAAATAAGGATATTATCATATATGTAGATGAAGCTATATCATCAGCTGTAATTTGCTCAGATTTTTTAACGCCAGACTTTTTAGCATATTCTCGACAGGATTTTAACAAACCTAACTTAAAACCAGATACATGTGTACCACCTAATGGAGTAACAATAGTATTACAAAAGCTATCTATTCTATTGTGATCCATTGGGAATGCTACACACCACTCCACCCTTCCTTTCTCCCCAGGTAAATCATGATGACCAGAAAAAAAACTTGGTATCACACATGGCATATCTTTGGTATGGTCAGAGATATAATCAATCAAGCCATTAGGATAACATATCTCCTGCTTTAACGGAACATCACCTTCTAGATATATCTCTGGATCAATTTTAAATACTACCTTTACACCCTTGTGCAAATAGGCTTTTGACTTAGCTAATCGATAAATCTTTTTAATATCAAAAGAGATATCATCACCAAAAATTTTACTATCCGGTTTAAATATAACCTTAGTACCAGTCTTATTACCCTTTACTGACTCAGAAGTAAGATCTAATGTTTTATGGCCTTGACTAAATTCCATAAAATATCTGTGACCATTTCTTAAAACTTCAACTTTAGCATATTCCGATAATGCATTAACAACTGAAATTCCAACACCATGTAAACCACCGGCTGTTTGATATGCCTTACCACTAAATTTACCGCCTGAATGTAATGTGGTTAATATAACCTCCAATGCCGATTTATCAGGATATTTAGGATGTTTATCAATTGGTATTCCCCTACCATTATCAGAAATTTCAATTATATTATCCGCCTTAACTGAAATCGAAATAATACTAGCATAACCGGCCACAGCCTCATCCATAGCATTATCAAAAACCTCAGTAATTAAATGATGCATAGAGTTGCTATCAGTACCACCAATATACATTCCTGGTCTTTTCCTAACCGGCTCTAAACCTTCTAATACCTCTATTGACTCAGCATCATATTGTATGGCCTTGCTTGAGTTTTTAGTTGCTATCTCGAATAAATCTTCCATTGACTCAAAACAAAAAATAATGACATATTGTAAATCCTGCTTTAATTAAGGCTGTTAAAAACATTGTTAATCTTACTAAAGGTTAGCAGCTTTACTCCCTTTTGAGCGTAGAGAAATACATAATAAATACTTAAGTTGCAATTGCTTTATGAACAATCTGGTAAGTTCCTTAGATTCATTATTATCAAAGAATAAAAATGAAATAACAAATTGGGTTAACAGTAAATACAAGTCTACACCTGCTTTATACTCATCTGTCGATATAAGATATTCAACCACTAAAATTGCACCTGTTGATACTAACCTATTTCCCGCAGGCTTTAATAACCTATCTTTTGAAGCACGTAAAAATGCTACAAATCTTGCTTATGATTATATCAAAAACCAAGATGATGATATAAAAAAGTTACTGCTTATACCCGAATCTCATACTCGTAATCTCGGATATTTAGAAAATGTTAAAACTTTATATCGTATTTTTGCAAATGCAGGCTTTGAAATAAGAATTGGAGCATTAAATCCAGAACTCCAAGATTTTGTCCTAGATGATAATCAAGAAATCACCTATAATTCTATCACTAGAGAATCCGATAAGATCGTAACTAATGACGGATTTATAGCAGATTGCATTATCATTAATAATGATATGACCGCTGGTCGTCCAGAAATCCTAACAAATTTAAAACAACCAATTCTACCTACTCTTGGCATGGGTTGGTATCAAAGACAGAAAATTACCAATCTTAGAGCTTATGACTCTATAATCAGTGAATTTTCCAAGGAATTTAACATCCCAAAAAGCCTACTCACAACAGAATATGGCTTTTGTAAAAATATTAACTTTAAAGAAAAAAAGGGGCTTGATTGCGTAGCTAATGAAGTTGAAAAAGTTTTATATAAAATACGTAATAATTATCAAAAACTTGACATAAAAGATAAACCATATGTCTATATTAAAGCTAATAGAGGTACTTACGGCATGGGAATTATGACCGTTACAGCCGGTGAGCAAATCTATGATATAAATAAAAAAGAACGAAATAAAATGTCTGTTATTAAAAATAACACTCAAAATGCAGAAATAATTGTACAAGAAGGTATAAAAACTTCAATTACCTTTGACCACAAGCCCTGTGAAGCCTTAACCTATCAGATTGGTGGTAAGACTTGCGGAACCATTTATAGAATGAATCAAGCAAAAGATGAATATGCAAACCTAAACTCTTCTGGTGTTGAGTTTACTGCTATGAATAAATCCAGCCTTGGTAACTTCTATGATTATTATGATATGATTGCTTCTTTATCAACACTTGCAGCGACTAATGAAAATGAATATAAGATCTAAAAGAAATAATATTTTCTGCCTATCGGGATTCCTAATCAAACCTGAGCTAATCGAGAACTCACTTAATCAAAAAATAGATTTTATAGATTATATAAATCTACCAGAAGATAATCTTTCTGAAAAACTTACAAAACAAAATGACAAATATGATTTAGCTATTGGATTCTCACTTGGAGCTTGTCTTATGTTGAAATATAACCATTTAATTAAGGCAAAAAAAATCCTCTTAGTTGCTCCACCAGCAAACTTCCTTAGCAATAAGGACAACCCTTTTGGCAAGGATCACTCTGAAATGTCCAGCTTTATCAGCATGTTAAAGGAGGATGTTAATCTACTAAAGAAGAAGTTCAACTTTAGCAGCTCTTTTCCCAAGAGGCAGCTATTTAAATACCTTACTGATAACAACCATTTTCATGAAGATCTTAATAAAAAATCACTACTTGAATGGCTATTCTTTCTTGAGTTTTTTGATGCTTCAATTTATAAAAAATGTAACAAAGAGATCTATATTATGCATGGCCTACAAGATAATGTAGTCAGCTATCAACAAACTGGGATTTTTAAAAAATCATTTAAAAATATAAATGTAAAATTAGTTGAGGATGCTCCTCATGCTTTATTTTTATCTCATCCAGATGAGTTTAAAGATTATGTGAATCATATTATAAATATATGACACTAACAAAAACACTGATTAAACGCGATTTTAATCAAAGAGCTGAATATTATCATAATAACTCAAAGCTACAAAAAAATATTGCTGAGGATTTATACTTACTTGCAAAAGAATATATCAAACCTAATAGCAAAATACTTGATCTTGGTGCTGGTAGTGGCGCAATTGCTCACTATATCCCAAATAAACTTCACCATAATATAACCCTGTTAGATAATGCTAAGCCAATGCTTGATATTGCCAAAAAGCAATTTCCTAACTGTAAGACATTATTGGCTGATTTTAACGATCTAAATGAACATAAACAAAAATATGATATTATTTTTGCCAATATGAGTCTGCATTGGAGCTTAAATATTCACGAAACTCTAAAGCAAATCACTAATCTCCTCACGATAAATGGTATAATTTTTATAAGCCTGCCATCAAATGCTTCATTTAAAGAAATAAAGGAAATAAATTTACATCTCTCAACAAAACTTCAAATAAACCCTTTAATTAGCCCACTGGATTTCGCGCAAAATACTATTCTTACCAAATTCTATCAACAAGATTTTAACTCATTACTCGAATTACTACATCACTTTAAACTTAGTGGTACAGGTTACAAAGCAAAGCACTCTAAGGCTTTAACGAAAGCCGATTACAGATATTTAACAACAATAGATAATAAAATTAAACAGTTAAGCTGGGAGATTATATTTGTTAGAGTGGGTTCCTCCCCCACGGGGTGATAATCGCATTTTAATTATTACCGTTCCTGTACGTTACATGCGGGCGGGAGGACCTCGCCCCTACAAGTTGTAACATCGTATTTTAATTATTGGCTATTGTATTTGTTCCGGGCGGGAGGACCCCGCCCCTACGGGGTGATTATCGCATTTTAATTATTGAACATCACACATTGTTTTCGTCCAATTTTATAACCCATTTTTTATAACGGATGTTGAATCTTGTAGGGGCGGGGTCCTCCCGCCCGTTTTTCAACAAATATAAATCTTTGTTTATTTACGGGTGGAGACGGGGTGATAATCGCATTTTAATTATTACCGTTCCTGTACGTTACATGCGGGCGAAAAATCACATTTCACCCAATTTCATAATCCAAAT
>JABJMA010000006.1 GCA_018659605.1 Rickettsiales bacterium | reverse complement strand
GTCTGAGGTTTTTTTTATCGAGGCAAGATCGTGAGTTACGGTAATAGTAGTAGCACCAATTTTCTTAGATAGTTTAATAATTAAATTATCAATTGTTTCTGCTGTAACAGGGTCTAACCCAGTAGTTGGTTCATCCAAGAATATAATATCAGGTTTTGAAATAATTGCCCGTGCTAATGCAACTCTTTTTTGCATTCCTCCGGATAATTCTTGTGGCTTTAGATCTAAAATATCACTATCTAGTTCAACTTCTTCAAGCATTAATGCTGCTTGCTCTTTTGCATCATGTCTATTTATTTTATCCTGGAGCAATCTGAAAGCAATATTTTCCCAAATAGTTAGGCTGTCAAATAGAGCTCCTGCTTGAAATAAATAACCCATTCTTTTGATAATACTTTCTTTCTCTTGCTTCGATGCTGATGTAATATTAGTGCCATTAATAATAATGTCTCCAGAGTCTGGTGATAGAATCATTGCTATATTTTTTATTAATACAGACTTTCCAGAGCCAGATGCTCCAACAATAACAAGTGACTTACCTTTGTAAATATCAAGGCTAATACCATTTAATATTTCTTTATCACCAAAAGATTTTTTGAGATTTTTTATTTCTATTAACTTTGTGTTATGTTGCATATTTTATGAAAAAAATATTTCTGTTAAGAAGTAGTTGGCAAATAATATTAATATCGAGCCCATGACAACTGCTTGCGTGGTTGCAAATCCAACGCCCTGAGCACCTTTTGTTGAGTGGAATCCATTATATGAACCCATAATACTAACTATCAAACCAAATATAGCAGCTTTTATAAGACCAGATATAACATCTATAGGCTCCAGGAACTCAAAGGTATTTTTAATATAGGTAGTAGGATTGAAGCCTAATTTATAAACAGCAATTAAATAGCCTCCCATAATTCCTAAAATATCAGCAACTAATACCAAGAATGGTAGTACAATTATTGCAGCTAGGATTCTTGGTGCGATTAAGAATTTATAAGGGTCAGTTGATAAGGTTGTCAAAGCATCTATTTGTTCAGTTACTCTCATCGAGCCAATCTCAGCAGAAATAGCTGCGCCTACTCTACCTGATATCATTAATCCGGCAAGGACTGGACCAAGTTCTCGTGTAATTGATAATGCAACAACAGTTGGAATTGTGCTTTCAGCATTAAAACGTGAGAAGCCTGTATAACTTTGAAGGGCAAGCACAGCGCCAGTAAATATTGCTGTCATAGCAACAACTGGTAGTGATAAGAATCCTATATTATAAAGATTAGTTGCTATTTCACGGTAATAAATAGGTGGTTTAAATATTGCCGCAATGGAATTCCCAGTGAATATTGAAATTTTACCAGTTTTGCGTAGGAATGTGATAGTTGTGTATCCAATAATTTTAAATATATTCATTTCTAATTTTTAAACCAATAAGCTTCAGATGCATCATAAGGTGTCTTAACTTTGTTTATTATATTGCCATTTAAATCAACAATAAAAAGATTTGATAAGTTTCTTTTTTGAGACCTTCTTCCTCGCTGCATCTTCGTAAATATTATATATTTGCTATTTGGCGCCCAGCTTGGAGAGTCATTCTTGTAGCTTGTGGTTAATATTTTTGTAAAGAATGTTTCGGTATCTAAAATGCCAATGCTAAACTTACTATCTAAAATTCTGGTAAAAGCAATATATCTTCCATCTGGTGAAAATTTGGGATTAGTATAGGTGCCTTTTGCAAACTTTAGTCGCTTTACATCATTGCCATCTTGGTCCATTAAATAAAGCTCAGCTTTTCCTGATCGATCAGAGCTAAAAACAATTTTATTCTGTGAAATGGCAAAGTCAGGTGAGATATCAGTGGCTGGATGATTTGTTAAACGTTTGTTTTTATTAGTTTTGATGTTATATTGACTTATCTCACTATTGCCTTCTATGACTGTACTTAATAACAGTAAGCTATTATTTTCTTTGGTAAAATTAGGTGTCAGAGTCATTATATCCTTTTTTGATTCCGTAGCTAAGCTAAGTTTTTGTGTATTTAGGTTATATATATATATTTTAGGTTTTTTTGATTGGTAAGAAACATAAGCTATATGAGTTTTGTCGCTGGATATGGTTGGTGATAATGTTAGAAATTCACCATTAGTATATTCTTGATATTCATCTCCATATAATGACATAATGGCGATTTTCTTTTTGCGGTTGTTAAATTTTCCACGCTCGGAAACAAAAATAATAGAAGTGTCAAAATAACCATATACGCCAGTAAAATAATAAAATATTTTATCTGAAATATTTGCTGCCCCTTTAAACCAGTCTTCTGAATTTGTAATAATATCAAAATTATCAACTGGTATATTTAATATATTGTCAAAAATATTAACAGAGATTGTGACTTTATCAAAGTTATCCTGACCAGAGATTGAAAGTGAGATATCATAGGCAATGAGTTCAGGAGTTTTATTTAATAGCTTTGATATTAATTTGTTATTATCTTCCTCTCGACTAACCTTAAATATCAGGCTATCGTTTAATTGTAATTTGACCCTATCAATTATCATATGAAGCAAATTAAGATTTTCAATATAATGAAAATTGTCAATTTTAAGCTGAATGGGTAGGGATTCTTTATTTGATCCTGCAATCTCGATATTATTTATAGCTGCACTATTATTCGAAAAAGAGAAATTACATAGAATTAGTATGTATAAGAATTTAATAATATTAGAGAGCTTCAGTGGAGATGGATACAGCATGAATTTTTTCTTTTAAATATTCTTTTAATGCATCCATTACATAACGATGTTGTTTTAATTTAGATATGTTTTGGAAGGATGGAGAGGCTACTTTAATTTGGTAATGATACCCGTCCCCAAGTTGATCTACCACTTCAATTTTGCTATCAGGCAATTTTTCTACTAGTAAATTCTTTATTTCTTTTGTAGATACTGTCATGATTATATTCACTGTTTTGTGTTGCTTATGGATGATTTTTCTAAATATTCAAGAATTGTTATTAAGATAGGTTCTTCTGTTTTAATTGATCCTAAAAGCTATGAATTCCGTTCTAAATGGCTGAAGTCATTTGCACAGGATGTTTCTGGACTTATCAAGAAAGGCCATGAGGTTATTATTGTAGCTTCGGGTTCAATAGCTTCTGGGTGTTTGAAGCTTGGAAAGCAGAAGGGGGCCTTTACATTAGAGGATTATCAGGCGCTTGCTGCATATGGGCAGTTATTTTTAAGTAATAATTTTCACAGTGTTTTTTCAGATGTTAATTTGAAAATTGCTCAACTTCTTTTGACAGTTGATGATTATCAAATGAGACGAAGGTTTTTAAATGCTAAATTTACAATCAATAGATTATTAGATTTTGGCATTATACCGATAGTAAATGAAAATGATACTGTTGCAACAGATGAAATCCGATTCGGTGATAATGATAATTTAGCTGCTAAGATTGCTGTATTAAGTGATGCGGATTTGCTTATAATCTTATCTGATGTTAATGGACTTTATGATAAAAATCCAAAGCATAATCAAGATGCAAAGTTAATTAGAGAGATTAAAGAAATAGATGATGCAACATTCTCGCTGGTCGGTAAAGTTTGTTATGGCCTGGGTACAGGTGGAATGGAATCTAAGTTAAGGGCTATTAGTAATGCGGGAAAGTCTGGAGTTGATGCTATCATAGCTTCTGGTCTTTTTTTAAACCCTTTGCAAAGGTTAGAGTCTAAAGATTATAGTTTCTATAAAGCTTCAAGTGATAAATTAACAGCAAAAAGAAAATGGTTGTTACATCTAAATAATAAGGGGGTTGTGACAATCGATGAGGGGGCAGAGATTGCTTTAAAGAAAGGCAATAGTCTGCTTGCAGTTGGAATCAAATCAATTAATGGTAATTTTGTTAAAGGCGACATAGTTAAAATTATAAATATTGGTAATGAGGTTCTTGGTCAGGGTATTGTTAACTATGGTAATGAAGATTTAGCGAGGATAAAAGGTCTGCAGAATAGCGATCAGGAAAGGGTTCTGCATTGCCCCACAATGTCCAGCGTGGTCCATATTGATAATTTAGTTTTTATATAAAATTAGCTTTTTTAAGGCAGATATTGACCGGAGAAAGCAGAGTTTTGATAAAAAAGTTTGCTCATGTCACTAAAATAGTGTAGAATGTTATATGTGGAAGGCAATTTTTAGAAGGTAAAATTGTATTTCTAGAATTAAATCTCAAGAAATTGATTTTTAATTTAAATTTTTTTATTATGTCGTTTTTTATAATGTTGATCATGTGTATAATCACGAATTTTAATTTCGCGATTGTCATTTTTAGATGGAATAAATAAAGGGGGCATAAGAATTGTTAGAAGAAATAGGATTCATGATACTATTTCTTCTATTAATTCCTAAGGAGGCGTTTATTTTTAGGCGCTGTATAAGCTAAGTTAGAAGAGATATTCAGAGGAAGGCGGTATGATGTGTTGACTATATTGCTACGTGATGTCAATTTGATCTATGTTTTATAGATTTTTGAATAAAAAAGGTACAAGTGGAGTTAATATAGGTCACAGCTTATCTGGCTGTATAAATTCTTAAAAAAATCATTAATTAAGCGCTATTTATTAATTGGGTTTTTGCTTGACAAATTTTAGGGTAATATGTTATATCCGAGTCCTAATTAATCACTTAAACTAAAAAATGGCAGCTAAAAGTAAAAAGAATTTACTAATCAAATTAGTTAGTACTGCAGGTACAGGATATTTCTATGTCAAAAAAAGGAATCCAAAAACTGTCACGGAAAAGCTGTCCTTTAAGAAGTATGATCCGGTTGTGAGAAAGCATGTGTTATTTAAAGAGCATAAACTCTCAAGTTAATTATTATGAAATCAGTTAGCAAGCCAGTTTCGCCTCATCTGACTATTTACAAGCCCCAGATTACCACATTATTATCAATATTACACCGCATTTCAGGCTTCCTGTTATATCTTGGCTTGCTGCTTCTAGGATGGGTGATAATTTTTTCGGCCTTTGATGATGTAATATTAGCATCGTCTTTCCTTGATTTATCAGTGTTAGTTTTCTCATCAATAATTGGTAAGTTTTTACTTTTTATTTGGGTATTCTCGCTTAATTTTCATACTGTGAATGGTATTAGGCATTTAATATGGGATGCTGGAATAGGCTTTAGTAAAGAAGCTGTAACGAGATCTGGCGTTATTGCGCTTATCTCAGCATTGATTCTTACTATAATATCATGGATCTTAATATTTGAAGTTATTTTTAGTTATGTCTAAGCTACTTGCTAATTTTTGCGGTGTTGCTCACTCAGGAGGTATAAAACATTGGTGGAGACAGAGATTGACTGCTGTTGCCCTAATTCCTCTGGTCATATGGTTTACCATTTATTCGGCTATTATGGTAAAAGGAGATTTGCTAGCTAATGAATATTTTATTTTAGGTTCAAAAACATCCGTTATTTTTTTTGGAATATTATTAATTGTGGCATTGTATCATTCTACACTAGGTGTAAAAGTTATAATCGAAGATTATGTGCATAATAAAACTTGTGAGATTGTTTTTACAGTGTTCATTAACTTGTTTGGTTATTTGACAGCGATCTTGTTGTTTTTTAGCCTGATACAAGTTTTTTTTAGAATATAGTTATGAGTCAAAAATCGTATAATATAATCCATCATGATTATGATGTTTTAGTAGTTGGTGCTGGTGGTGCTGGTTTGAGGGCGACGCTTGGAATGGCGGCGCAGGGTCTGTCAACAGCTTGTATATCAAAAGTATTTCCAACAAGAAGTCACACTGTTGCAGCTCAAGGTGGAATATCTGCTGCATTAGGTAATATTGAAAAGGATGATTGGCGTTGGCATGCATATGACACAGTAAAGGGGTCTGACTGGTTAGGGGATCAGGATGCAATTCAATATATGTGTAGAGAAGCTCCTAATGCAATAAGGGAACTTGAGCATTATGGCGTACCATTTTCACGAACCCCTGAGGGTAAAATTTACCAAAGACCATTTGGCGGGATGTCGACTGAGTATGGAGAAGGAAAGGCTGCGCAGAGAACTTGTTGCGCTGCAGATAGAACTGGGCATGCAATTTTGCATAGTTTGTATCAGCAGTCATTAAAGCATAGTGCTAAATTTTATATAGAGTTTTTTGCTACAGATTTATTGATGAGTGATGATGGGGTTTGTACGGGTGTTTTAGCTATAGATTTAAATTTAGGTCAGATTCATTGTTTTAATGCTAAAACTGTGGTTTTGGCAACAGGTGGTTATGGAAGAGCGTATTTTTCTGCTACATCAGCTCATACATCTACGGGTGATGGAGGTGGTATGGCTGTTAGAGCTGGTATTGCTTTATCTGATATGGAGTTTGTGCAATTTCATCCTACGGGCATATATGGAGCTGGATGCTTAATTACTGAAGGTTCTAGAGGAGAGGGTGGTTATTTGGTAAATTCTGAGGGAGAAAGATTTATGGAGCGATATGCTCCAAATGCAAAAGATCTAGCATCAAGGGATGTAGTTTCTAGGGCTATGACTATGGAAATAGCTGCTGGGCGTGGTGTAGGAAAGAATAAGGATCATATTTTTCTTCACCTAGATCATATAGATGATAAAGTTTTGCAAGAACGACTTCCTGGTATAGCTGAAACGGCCAGGATCTTTTCGGGTGTAGATATAAAAAAGAGTCCTATACCAGTAATACCTACTGTACATTATAATATGGGTGGAGTTCCTACAAATTACCATGGTGAGGCTATAAAACTGTCTAAATCTGGTAAGTCTGAGGTTATTCCTGGTTTGATGGCTATTGGAGAGGCTGGGTGTATATCTGTGCATGGCGCAAATAGGCTTGGTTCTAATTCGCTATTAGATTTAATTGTTTTTGGAAGGGCTGCTGCCTATCGAGCAGCAGAAGTTATAGATAAAGATGCCTTTGTGCCGAGATCATCTGGGGCCGCCATTGACAAAGCAATTAGCAGGATTGATGATATAAGATTCCGTGACGGCACTACAAGTTCTGCTAAATTGAGGCATAAAATGCAGACAACAATGCAGCGTCATGCAGCTGTTTTTCGTACAGAAGAAATTTTAGCATCTGGTGTTGGTAAGATAACGCAAATTTGCAAATCGTTTCAAGATGTTGAGGTTAAGGATAAGGGTTTGGTATGGAACAGTGATTTGGTTGAGGCGTTAGAACTGGGTAATATGTTGCCACAGGCTCTAGCAACGGTTGCTGCAGCACATAACAGGCTAGAGAGTCGCGGTGCTCATGCTCGCGAAGATTTTCCAGAGCGTGATGATAAAAATTGGATGAAGCACAGCATGATAAATGTTTCGGAAGATCTAAAGGTTGAGTTTGGGTATAGGGATGTTGTTTTGGAGCCATTAGATTCTGAGATGAAGTCAATACCTCCAAAGAAACGCGTATATTAATTGTCTAATTATAAATATTATGGTTGAGCTATCGTTACCAGAAAACTCTAAAGTTAATAAAAATGGTAATTACTATCCTTTATCGGATTCGGGATCTAAGAATATAAAAAAATTCCAAATTTATAGATATGATCCTGAGGTGAAAGGTAATCCAAGGATTGATACTTATGAAATCGATTTAGATGATTGTGGTACAATGGTATTGGATGCTATTATTAAGATTAAAAATGAGATTGACCCAACATTGACATTTCGCCGTTCGTGCCGAGAAGGGATTTGTGGGTCATGTGCTTTTAATATTGATGGTACAAATACGCTCGCATGTATTAAGGCTATTGCTGATATTAAAGGTGATGTAAAGATTTATCCTTTGCCACATATGGAGGTGGTAAAAGATTTAGTTCCGGATATGACTAATTTTTATGCCCAATATGAATCTGTAAAACCGTGGTTAATATCAGAGAAGAGTGCTCCAAAAGGTTCTGAGCGTTCTCAGACGCCTGAGGAAAGGGCAATGCTTGATGGTTATTATGAATGTGTTTTGTGCGCATGCTGTTCAACGGCGTGTCCAAGCTACTGGTGGAATGGTGACAAATATTTGGGGCCGGCAATTATTTTGCAGGCCTATAGGTGGATTATTGATTCAAGAGATGATGCTACATCAGAAAGACTTGATTCTTTAAATGATTCGTTTAAATTATTCCGCTGCCATACGATTATGAATTGTACACGGACATGTCCAAAGGGGCTTAATCCAGCAAAAGCAATCGCGGAAGTAAAAAAAATGTTAATACAAAAAGAAGTCTGAGGACGTTATGAAAATAGTAAATTCTTTAAAATCAGCAAAAGTTAGAGATAGAAATTGCCGTGTTATTAGACGTAAAGGTCGGTTATATGTCATCAACAAAAAAAACCCTCGTATGAAGGCTAGACAAGGTTAGTATGCGCATGCGCATAAACACTCCTATGAACCCTACATGCTTTAGTTGAGTATTTGTCTAAAAATAAATCTGATGAATTAATAAATTAATTGAAGCGTAAAGAGTTTAATGAGTAATTATTTTTGTCCACATTCTAATGTTGGTTATTTTCTAGATTCAAATTATAGCAATAAATTTAGCAATTTTAGAATAGGATTCTTACTAGGAAGTTAGTTTAGCTAGGAGAGTTGAAAAGATAGTTAAGTTAAAAATGGGTATTTTGAGTATTTAGTAGCAAGGCTTATGTATCTTGTAGATTGGGCTAGTAAGTGTGAAGCTGATTCTTAGAAAAATTGTAAATATTTTATATCAATTACCTAGATAAATTTATTGTTTTTAATTTAAAATCATATAAAAAGCCATTCGGCCTATATTAAAGGATAGTCTAATCAAGTAAATTAGGAAATTTCTAAAAAATGCATAATTATTCTAATACATACACAGTTGCAAAAAATTACTCAAAATCGCTCTTTGAATTAGCTGTAGAAAGTAACAGCATTGACGAGATTTATAGCGACTTCACCGAGTTCTATCAAATTTTTACGGATTCTGGAGAGCTGGCATCTGTGCTGAATGATAAGTTTATAGTTTGTGAGAAAAGACAGAAGTTGGCTCAGGTAATATTAGACAAATTTACAAGTAATAAAGTTTTTGCTAAATTTATTTTATTGCTTATCTCATCCCAACGAATCAATTATATTGGTTCAATCTATAACAGTTTCCAGGAGAGGGTTTATAAATATAATGGTCTGCTTGATGTTTCATTAGTTTCTCATTCCAGTATTACAACCACCCTAGAAAAGGATCTAACTAAGATTCTAGAAAAAAAATATAATAAAACTATAAAGCTAGCAAAGGATGTGGATGCTCAAATACTAGGAGGGTTTACATTAAAAGTAGGATCAGATTTGATTGATGCTTCTTTGCGAAATAATATTAACTCTCTAAAAGAGATTAGTAAAAAAAATATCAATAATTATCTAAATTAGGTTTAAAAATGGATGTAAGAGTTTCAGAAATATCAAAAATTATTAAAGAGCAAATTGCTGGTAACGATAATAGGGTTGAGCTAAAAGAAGTTGGCGAGGTATTATCCATTAGTGATGGTGTTGCTGTTTGTTATGGATTAGATGCGGTTCAAGTTGGTGAAACCGTTGAGTTTGATCATGGTGTAACAGGAATGGTTTTAAATCTAGAAGAGTCAAATGTTGGAGTGGTAATTTTTGGCGATGATAGAAAAGTAACAGAGGGAATGACTGTTAAACGAACAAATAAGATCATTGATCTCCCGGTTGGAAAGGAATTATTAGGACGTGTTGTTGATGCTCTTGGTAACCCAATAGATGGTAAAGGGCCACTTAAGACAAAGTTAAGACAAAGGGTAGAGGTTAAGGCTCCTGGTATTATTGATAGGAAGTCAGTTCATGAGCCTATGCAGACAGGAATAAAAGCTATTGATAGCTTGATTCCAATCGGTCGTGGCCAAAGAGAGTTAATTATTGGAGATAGGCAGACAGGAAAAACGGCCATTATTCTTGATACATTTATTAATCAGAAAGAGGCTCATAAATCTAGTGATGAGAATAATAAACTATATTGTATATATGTTGCCATTGGCCAGAAACGCTCTTCTGTTGCAAGATTTGTAAAAAAATTAGAAGAAAATGGGGCTTTAGAATATTCGGTTGTTGTTTCTGCAACTGCTTCTGATCCTGCACCAATGCAATTTTTGGCACCATATTCTGGATGTGCAATAGGTGAGTTCTTTAGAGATAACGGGATGCATGCAGTTATTGCCTATGATGATTTAAGTAAGCATGCTGTAGCATATAGACAGATGTCTTTATTATTAAGAAGACCTCCTGGACGTGAGGCATATCCTGGTGATGTATTTTATCTTCATTCAAGATTGCTTGAGCGTGCTGCCAAAATGTCAGATGAGAAAGGAGCCGGCTCTTTAACGGCATTACCGGTTATTGAAACTCAGGCTGGTGATGTATCGGCCTATATCCCTACAAATGTAATTTCGATTACGGATGGGCAAATATTCTTGGAGTCTGAGCTTTTCTATAAAGGTATCAGGCCAGCGGTTAATGTAGGTCTATCTGTATCAAGGGTAGGTTCTGCAGCGCAGGTAAAATCGATGAAACAGGTTTCTGGTTCAATAAAATTAGATTTAGCCCAATATCGTGAAATGGAAGCATTTGCACAATTTGGTTCTGATTTAGATAGCTCAACTAAAGACTTATTAGAGAAAGGTTCAAAATTAACAGAGCTTTTAAAGCAAGATCAATATACTCCATTCCAGATTGAAGAGCAGGTATTAGTAATTTATGCAGGTGTGAGAGGTTATCTAAAGGATATATCTTTAGATAAAATAAATATCTTTGAAAAGCAGTTAATTTGCCATGTAAAAAATACATATCCTGATTTATTACCAACCATTAAGTCTGAAGCAAAGATTTCTAAAGATTTAGAATCTCAGATTAAGAGCACTATAATGGAATTTATTGTAATATTTAATGGTTAGTAAATTAGGATGGCAGATTTAAAAACCCTAAGAAATAGAATCAAGGGTATAAAGAATACAAAGAAAATAACCCAGGCAATGAAGGTGGTTGCAGCCTCGAAGCTTAGGAAAGCTAGAATGGCAGCTGAAGAAACTCGTTTATTTACTAATGCTACACGTTCTTCCTTCTTACATAGTTTATCTTCATTAGATAATTCTGATAATATAGGGTTAGATTTTATGCATACAAAAGATGCTAAAAAAACTTTATTGGTTCTTGTCTCCGGTGATAGAGGTTTGTGTGGTGGTATTAATAATAATATAATTAAATATACTATAGCTAGTGCTAATAAAATAATATCTGATGGTAGGGAATGCAAAATAGCCATTATTGGTAAAAAAGCTACTGATGGTATTGCTAGTAGATTTCCTAATCTTGTTTTTTCTACATCAGAAGGTTTTTCATCAAGAAAGATTGATTTAGAAGCAGTGAATAATATTAAGGCAAAAATTCTATCATCTATAAATGATGAAGGCTTTAATCGTGTTCGTATAATTTATTCAGGGTTTGAATCAGCTATTTCTCAGGTTGTTGTGGATAAATTATTCATAGCATCAAAAGAAGATTTATTGGCTGAATTAGCTGAAGAAACTAAGGATCAATCACAAAATGATTTGGTTGAGTTTGAATATGAGCCAAGCAAAGAACAGGTAATCTTGAGTTTGTTTGATTACTATGTGTTATCAACATTAAATCAGGCCTTTTTTGAATCTTATGCTTCTGAGCAGGGTGCCAGAATGACTGCTATGGATAATGCAGTAAATAATTGCAGCGAACTTGTGAATAAATTAACATTAGTTTATAATCGTACAAGGCAAGCAAAGATTACTACAGAGTTAGTAGAACTTATTTCTGCAGTTGAGAGCATATAAATAGTTTATATGAATGATAATATCCACTTAAGACAAGATTTCATAGATAAATCACTTGAATTTATTAGGCTTTATGGATTATCTGAGGAAGTTTTTGAGAAAGTTTCAATCGAGTTATATGATGATATCAATCATTTTTCAAAGTTGTTTACGGATATCCCTGATTTCTTAAATAGTTATTTAGCTGTAGAAAGTCAAAATTTTAAGAAAAAATTACATAGTTATGAAGTTAACTCAGAATCTCGTATTTCTGATTTAATCTTTAATGCTATAAAATTAAAGTTATCTATAATAGATAAAGATATCTTAGAGCAGATTATAAAATATTTGGCAATTCATCCATTAAGCAATGGTTTAAGTTTGGATTCGGTTTATAAAATTAGTGATACTATTTGGTCATGGTTAGGAGATAATGAAATTGACTTTAGTTTTTATACTAAGCGTATTTCATTATCGATGATTATAACGTCTACATTGCTTTATTATATAAAAATTGATAATTTGGATAATATTGATAATTTCCTTAGAGCACAACTTTATGCTTTCTCTAAAATAGCAAAAATAAAGCATAAGATTAGTAAATGTTTTGGTAATTAGAATGATAGAATGGCATTCTCTAGCCTATCTTTATACGATCCTAAGATTATGTGTCCGTATAGGGCTAATCCTAACCTCAGTAATGTTCTGCTCAGCTTTCTTTGATTATAAGGATAATATTCACCCTGAGCCTAAATCAGAAGAAGTTGCAAAAGAAGAATTATCTGCTGATGAGTTTATTGTAGTGACTGCAAGTAAATTATCTAGTGAAGCTGGAGAATATATTATAAATAAAGGAGGTAATGCTGTCGATGCTGCTATAGCTAGTCAGCTTGTCTTGAACCTTGTTGAGCCACATTCTTCTGGTATAGGGGGAGGGGGGTTTTTTATTTTTTATGATGCGAAGAGTAAAAAATCTTTTTTCTATGATGGTAGGGAAACTGCTCCTCAGCATTATTCACCAGAAGTATTTTTAGATAAAGATGGAAACTCCCGAGATTTTTTTGATGTTCTTGATGGTGGTCTAACAGTAGGGGTACCATCATTGTTAAAGCTATTAAAGGTAGTTCATGAAAAGCATGGTAAGTTAAAATGGTTTGAGCTTTTTGTACCAGCTATTGATTTAGCAGAGAATGGTTTTGAGGTTTCTCCAAGGTTAGAAACATTACTGGAAGAATCTAAGCATATTAAGAACTTTGATAACACCTATGAGTATTTTTATGATAATATTGGTGAGGAGAAGGTCCGTCAGAAAATATATAATCATCAATTTGCTGAGACGCTTAGAAATATTGCCGAAAATGGTATTGATGACTTTTATCAAGGTAAGATTGCTGCAGATATTGTTAAAATGGTTAACAACACTGAGCGTAATCCTGGTTATTTAACTATAGAGGATCTAGCAAGATATGAGGTAGTATCAAAAGATTTGCTTTGTATGAAATATCGTAAATATAAAGTTTGTTCGATACCAATGCCAAGTTCGGGTGGTGTGGCCATTTTACAAACATTGGGGATTTTAGAGAATTTTGACTTAACTCAAATGACTCCTGATAGCGCTGAGTCTGTGCATATAATTAGTGAGGCTCTACGCCTTGCCTATGTAGATAGAAATAAATATACAGCAGATGATAGATTTGTATATGTTCCAGTAAAACAAATGCTGTCAAAGAAGTATCTTAAGGAGCGTAGTTTTTTAATTAACATTGATTCATCATTGCTAGATGTTAAACCTGGTGAGTTTACTCACCTAGCTAGTTTTGAACAACCAATTGATCATCCTTCGACAACACATTTGTCCATAGTAGATAAAGCAGGTAATGCTGTTTCTTTTACCTCTTCAATTCAATATTTCTTTGGTTCTGGTTTAACCACACATGGTTTCTTATTAAATAACCAATTAACAGATTTTGCTTTTGTACCAATGGTTAACGGTAAGAAAGTTGCTAATAGGGCGGAGGCAGGCAAGAAACCTAGAAGCTCCATGTCCCCAACTCTTGTTTTTGATGAGAATAATAAGTTGTTTATGGTTGTTGGATCTCCTGGAGGTTCAAGAATTATTAGTTACGTTATAAAGACGATAGTTTCGGTATTAGATTTTAATGTTTCCATTAATGATGCAGTTGCTCTACCAAATTTTACCAAGATGAACAATAAGTTAGAGATAGAAAAATCTAGTAATATAACAAAGCATAAAAAGGCGTTAGAGCAAAAGGGGCATGAGCTATTAATTCATGATATGACCAGTGGTATCCATGCCATATTAATTAAAGATGGTAAGTTATATTCAGGAGTTGACCCAAGGAGAGAAGGTTTTGCTTTAGGGAGGTAAATATGTAGGGTGCGGCCTCCCCGCCCGGAATAAATTTGATGTATTGTATGGACGTGTTTGTTCCGCACAAAAACATATGGAATATTCCCGCCCGGAAACAAGTATGATGATTAATTAGATATTTATTTGGCTGTAGCACCCATGCCGGATTTGCCACTACCTAGTGTATAGAACCCTTTTGAATCACCTGTTTGTTGTCCAAATGATTGTGTTATGATAGGGGAGTTATTGTTTTCAGTAAGACTTTTAGCATTGTGATGTGTTGTTTTAGCAGCATTTAGGCTATGCGTATGAGATTCTATATTGCTGCCCAGCTGACTACCCCTTGAAGCGGCTTGGCTATCAGTTTGGTATGGCTGAGGTTTATGTATTGCTTGCCCGGTACTGGATATCCTGCCATCTCTTGTTAGACTATGAGCAGTAAAATCAGGGTTTTGCATTGATGCTTTAGAGCGAAAACCAACTGTATTGTCAATTACACCTTGTCCTAAACCAGCGCTGGGAAATACACCAGCATGATGACCTTCATAAGGATGTGGATCAGTAAGATAATTGCCTGTATTAGCTCTTTGTATCCCTGCGTGATTAGCTTCAGTCATAACTTAGTGGAGTCAATTTAAATTCTAAAACAATATATAAAGCATTATTGCTAATTTGTCAAAAGGAGATTGTTATTGTTTCCCTAGGGTTACTAATGTTTCTTTTGAGCTTAGTAAATTATTTACAGCATTTTTAATATCTTGCTTAGTAACGTCACCATATTTATTAAGCAATTCTTCATTAGTTATGAATTTTCCTCTATTAAGGTAGCTTGATGCCATTCTTCTTGATCGTGATATGCTACTTTCCAAACTCATTAGTAAGCTTGATCTAAAAGATTTTATAGCATTGGTTAGATCTTCATCAGAGATAGAGGTAGATGTATCCAGCATTATATGGCGAACTAACTCTATAGTTTTTTCTTTATTTTTAGGTGCTATTGATGTGTGAACCCCAAAAACTCCAGCATCATGTAAGCTTGAGTTAAAGCTGTATATTGAATATGCGAGTCCTTGTTTTTCTCTAATTTCTTGGAATAGGCGTGATGACATACCCTCGCCCAAGATATAATTAAATATTTGAAGGGGGTAGAAGTCTTTATGCTCAAAGGAAACTGATTCGTACCCAAGTATTATCTGCATTTGCTCGATATCTCTATCATATTCTTTTTGTCCGCCGGTATATATAGGTGTAACATTTTTTTTACTCTCAAATGAGGTAATCTCAGATAAGTGTTTTTTACATTCATCTTCAACTTCTTTATGAGTAATATTGCCTGAAACAGATACAACCATATTTTTACCACAATAATATTTCTTAAAATATTTTTTTAGATCTGCCTGAGAGAATGATGATATATTTTCTTTTAATCCTAAAATAGATCTACCAAATGATTGATTCGGAAATGCTAGCTCTTGGAAATAGTCATGGATAATATCATCTGGTGTATCTATTGAATTAGCAAGCTCCTGAAGAATCACATGCCTTTCCTTATCAGCTTCTTCTTGTGAGAATGTTGAATTTAGTACGATATCACTAATAATCTCCACAGATGTTTTAAAGTCTTCTTTAAGACTTTTACAGTAATACATCGTTTTATCTCTTGATGTAAAAGCGTTAAAGTGCCCTCCAATTTTCTCGAAATCTTTCGCAATTGCTTCTGCATTTCGTTTTTCTGTACCTTTGAACACCATATGTTCTAGAAAATGAGATAAGCCATTTTCTTCTTTAGTTTCATGAATACTTCCAACTCCAAAGCCAATATGAATGGTTACTGATTCAACAGATGGATTGTGATCGGTTAATAACATAATGTTATTATCTAGTTTTACCTTAGAGACTTTCATTTTTTCATATACTTTTTGGTCACCTCAAGTTATATGATGAGAACTCAAAATTTACCATTAGTTTTTATATATATGTCAGAATTTACTACAAAGCCGGAATATAAATATCCAGAGAAGTCAAAAAAAATATATATCCAAAGTGAACGTTACCCAGATGTTAAAGTTGCTATGCGTAACTTGGAGCTTTCAGGGGGCACTGCAGTTGATTCAATAAATCTGTATGATTGTTTTGGTGAGTTTGGTGGAGACCCAACGATTGATATTAAAGCAGGACATAAGAAGGTTAGAGCTGATTGGATCAAGGAACGTGGTGACACAGAAGTAATTAAAGGCCGAGAATATAGCCCAAAAGATGATGGGCAAGGTATATCTTACATATCATCTGTAGAAAAATTCGATCGTAGCAATATTAAAGTATTAAAAGCGAAGGACAAACCTGTAACACAATTATATTATGCAAAAGCGGGTATTATCACCAAAGAGATGGAATATATCGCCATTAGAGAGAATCTTGGATTTTCTAGTTATTTTGATAAAGGTAAGGATGTCACAATTACGGCAGAATTTGTTCGAGAAGAAGTAGCTAAAGGGCGTGCTATTATTTTGGCTAATATTAATCACCCTGAAAGCGAGCCAATGATTATTGGTAGAAACTTCTTAGTAAAGATTAATGCCAATATTGGTAATTCAGCGATTTTGTCAGATGCACAGTCTGAAGTAGAAAAAATGCTTTGGGCAACAAGATGGGGTGGTGATACGATAATGGATTTATCCACTGGTAAGGATATTCATTCCACTAGAGAGTGGATTATTCGAAATTCATCAGTTCCAGTTGGAACTGTGCCAATATATCAAGCGCTTGAGAAAGTAAATGGAGTGGCTGAAGATTTAACCTGGGAGATTTTCCGGGATACATTAATTGAGCAAGCAGAACAAGGGGTAGATTATTTTACTATTCATGCTGGCGTGCTTTTACCATTTATTCATTTAACTGAAAATAGAGTTACTGGAATTGTATCACGAGGCGGTGCTATTATGGCTAAATGGTGCTTGAGTCATCATAAAGAAAATTTCCTATATGAGAATTTCGCTGAAATTTGTAAAATTATGGCAGCCTATGATATTAGTTTCTCATTGGGTGACGGACTTCGTCCAGGTTCAATTGCGGATGCAAATGATGAAGCGCAATTTTCAGAATTAATGGTTTTAGGTAAATTAACTAAAATTGCCTGGAAGTATGATTGTCAAGTCATGGTAGAAGGACCTGGGCATGTACCAATGCATATGATTAAAGAAAATATGACTAAGCAATTAGAGTTATGTAATGAGGCACCATTCTATACGTTGGGTCCATTAACTACAGATATTGCTCCAGGATATGATCATATCACTTCTGCGATAGGCGCTGCTATGATTGGTTGGTATGGTACTGCTATGCTCTGTTATGTAACTCCGAAGGAGCATTTAGGCCTTCCTAATAAAGAAGATGTTAAGCAGGGTGTTATTACCTATAAAATAGCTGCTCACGCAGCTGATTTAGCCAAAGGTAATGTTATCTCCGGACTTAGAGATAATGAGTTATCCAAAGCCAGATTTGATTTTAGATGGAATGATCAATTTGATTTGTCTCTAGATCCACATACAGCTCGCTCCTATCATGATGAGACATTACCAGCTGAGGCTGCTAAGACAGTACATTTTTGCTCAATGTGTGGACCTAAATTCTGTTCTATGAAAATAAGTGAAGATATTAGAGCTTTTTCAAAAACATTACGCGCAGAGCAGGGCAAGTTAGAAGAATTTAATCTTGATGCTGAAATGAAGAAGAAGCAAGATGAGTTTAATACCGATGGTGCTGATCTCTATACCGAGAAAAAGGCTGGTTGATCATAAATGGGGGGGGCACTCGTGATTGAACCAATGTCAAATTTGCATTTTTCATAGACGTAAACCCATATGTTAATTCGTCTTAACATAAATTCAAATCTTACTTGTTATGCGGGCGGGAGAACCCCGCCCCTACAAGTTTCACCATCCAATATAAAATAAGGATTATAAATTGGGGCGAATAAATGTGGTCCTCCCGCCCATAATATACGGCAATGCTAATTTTTGATATGTGATGATAAATCCGTAGGGGCGGGTTCCTCCCGCCCGTGATTACACAATTTTCGAACATGTTTTCGGGTGGAAGAACCCCGTTCCTAGGTATCGAGTAATCACATAGAGTAAATATATTGTGGTTAACCCCAAACAAAAATACAATATATATTCAATCTTAAGTTTTATTTTTAATGATTTTATGAGATAATGTGGTTTAAAAGAATTAAGCAGGCCGAAGCCTGCTTAATTCAGAGGAGAGAGATATGATGTGCTGTAACCAATATAGAATTACTTTCTTTTAAAATACAACTAAAAAGTGTATTTTAATTAAAGTTTTTTTTTGTTTTATTTAAAATTATGTTTATAAAATTAGCAAAAGCCTTTTCGGCACTGGAGTTAGTAATTGTCTTAACAATATTAAGTTTATTGATTTCAGTTGTAATTTCTGCTTCAAACATCAAAAAAAAGGCAAATCTAAATAGCTTTATTAAGGAAACTAACGTAATTTTAACATCAGCATTATCATTCAGGCTAAAATATAATGGCTTGCCTGGAGATATCGCTGACGGCTATTCATTATTTGGGAGTAATTGCGGTACAGAGGCTCAATGTAATGGTAATGGTGATGGCTATATAGCACTTGATTCTGTAGCTGAGTCAGATGAAATGATAAGTAGCTTTATACATTTATCTTTATCGGGCATCATTGATTCTAGTTATGATAGAACTGATTATGAATTTAAATATAAGAATAAGGGAACGGCTAAATTACATTATGTTTCAACTTCAGACAATTATCAAATTAATAATAATGCAATCATAGCACTCAGTGTTAATAGTGATTATCAGTTTCTAGAGCCGTATCGAGCTAGGCAGGTAGATTATAAGATTGATGATGGCTTGCCTGAGAAGGGGGTGGTTACATATTTTAGTAATGGTAATGCGGGATGTGTTTCTGGGAGCGCGTATATTGATGATGATGATAATAAGAAATGTGGATTGGTATTTGTAATTGGCGAGTAATAATTGCGTAGGGGATCCCCTTGCGGGTGCCCGTCTTGAAATATATACAGATCTCTTTGTATCTGTTTGACTGCAAGGGCTGCCCTTATGAACTGTTATAATGCCGTCATTACAAATTAAAGTTGTTTTGTTAACTATAGCTTGTATGAAAGATTTTAAATTAAGATCTTATTTTAATTATGACAGAATCTTACGATCCAAATAATATTTTTGCCAAAATTATTCGCAAGGAGATCCCAGCGAATATCTTCTTTGAGGATGATCAGATATTAGTGTTTAAAGATATTACACCTGCCGCTCCTATACATTTGTTAGTTATTCCCAAGAAGTATTATTGTTCATATGCAGATTTTCTAGAAAATGCTGAAAGCTCCGAGATAGTTTATTATTTTCAGAAAATAAAAGAAATTACTGATAAGCTAGATTTAAAGAATGGATTTAGGTTGATTACTAATAATGGTGATGATGCTTCGCAAACTGTCGAGCATTTTCATTTTCATATTCTAGCCGGTAGGCAGTTGGGTGGCTTAATACCAGATGATAAATTAAATAGATGATACAGCATATAAAGTTATATTTGGAAACTATACGTTTTTTTCAACCACAAGGTACAATATTATTGTTTTTACCTTGTTTGATAGCATTGGCATTTTTAGATATTAGCTATGTAATATCTTTAAAAACATATGCCTTGTTTTTTGCTGGTGCATTTTTGGTGCGCTCATCTGCTTGCGTCATTAATGATTTGTTGGATATTAGATATGATAAGAAGGTAAGGCGTACAAGAAATCGCCCAGTTGCTGCTGGTAAGATTAATAGATGGGAGGCTTTAATGCTTATCATGTTTTTACTATCACTGGCACTTTACTGTCTTTTGGAGCTAAATTCAAAAGCTGTGTTGGCTGGTTTGTTAGCGCCTTTGTTATTTACTACTTATCCATTATTTAAGAGATTTACTTATTTGCCTCAGTTATATTTAGGCATTTGCATGAGTTATGGCGTATTAATTGTTGGGCTGCATATTGAAGATAGCCTGTCTTTAGATATGATATTGTTGTTTATTGCCATGATTTTTTGGACATTTGGCTATGATACAGTTTATGCATATCAGGATATCCGTGACGATAAGGTTATAGGTCTTAAATCCTCAGCAATTTTTTTTGGCGATAAAGGTAAAAAATATGTCATTTTTGCATATATTATTTTTCTAATTATCACTTTAATTG
>JABJMA010000005.1 GCA_018659605.1 Rickettsiales bacterium | reverse complement strand
GTTGCTAATGCACATATTCGCCCAATTTCATAATTCATATTTTATATTAGATATTGCAACTTGTAGGGGCGGGGTCCTCCCGCCCGCATAACAAGTGGGATTTAATTTATGTTAAGACAGATGAATATATGGAATTACTTCAACAAAAAATGCATGTTTGACTTTGGGCAATCACGGGCGGGACAACCCCGCCCCTACAGGGTAATCATCTCACATATTCCGGGCCGGAAGGATGATGAGTTTTTTGAACCATATCGATAAAACTTCTCCCATCACTTGGATTATTATCAAATACCCCTGTATTTTTTTCTGCGTAAAAAGGAGAAGTTGTCTCAGTATGAACTACTTGTGATCGCTGAGACGGTGCTATATCATTTTTTAAATCATCCAAACTAAACTTCACTTTACTTTCACCTTCTGGAAAACTTATGCCGCAACTATCTGGAAGATTTGATGTTATATATTTTCTTTCACAGACAATTTTACCAGTTTCTTTTTTACTTAATCTGAAACTAATATTTGAATCTGGAGCATCTTTAGAATACACTATATCAGCTATTTTTGAAACTATTACTGATTCAATTGCTGGCTTAACCATCAGTTGAAACTTTGCCGATGATTGAAAAAATTGATCTGTCTTATTATATATTTTCAAAAGATCCTTAACATCAAATTGCTCGAGAATCAATTTAGGATTCTTACTCCTATCTAACAAGTGTCTTAAATTATGTTTTGCAGATTCCATATCTTGTTCTGCAGCTAATATATAATAACCCACTGCTTTTACCTTATCTTTTTTAACACCATCACCTTTACTATAACAAATACCTAAATTAAATTGTGCCCCTGCATGACCTTGATCTGCCGCTTCTTTATAATAATTAAATGCTTGTACCTTATCTTGTTTAACACCATCACCTTTATAATAGGAATTACCTAAATAAAATTGCGCTCCTGCATGATCTTGTTCTGCAGCTTTTTTAGAATACGTAAATGCTTTATCATAATTCTTATCAGCATAAAAAATTACTGACTGCAAATAAATCAAATCAGTATTTTCTGTTTTTAATTCTAATATTGAAGCCAAAGGTCCTTTGTCTATTTTACTAAAAATTATGTTAACTTGATCAGGCGCACTGCCTACTTTAGCAAAAACTTCGTCACCCTTTTCATTAACTCTTGCTTTAGTTATGCCAAAAACCTCTGAAATTAAAAAAGTTGCATATATATCTGGATTTGAATATTGATCCGAATATAAATTTGTAATTTTATCAATATACCGCCCTATCTGAAAAGACAAACTTCGTAATTCTGGATATACAGTTTCAATTCTTGTTAATAATTCTGCTTTGCTTAGAAGGTGCAAACTACCTTTTGTAAATGCTTTCATATCTCTAAATATCTCTAAAATTTAAAAAAATTATTTTAACATATTATTTGGTAACCTACAAGAACATATTGCTGCCCCCCCTTCTTCCGTAGATCTTAGCCCCACTAACAAGACAACAATGATCCAAAAAAACAAAATATCTAAATATCAAACCTATTTTTTAGCTTAATAACCAAAATAGAAAAACTTTATGATTGCTCATAAAACAATTTAAGTTAAATAGGTTATTGAATTTAATATTTAATTTCCAAAATAATGGCTGAGTCTGATAATAATATTGAAAAAAAAATAAAAGTATTATCCGCTAAATTAGATACAGGAAACAAACCAAAAGAAACCTCTAAGGAGGCTACCCCCAATATGTCTTATGCATTCAAGATTTCGGCCGAATTAATAGCTGGAATAGCGATCGGAGGGTTTATTGGTTATTATATTGATAAATTTTTTATAACAAAACCATTGTTCTTAATAATTTTTTTGTTATTAGGTGTCGCTGGATCATTCTTAAATATATATAAAGACATCAAAAATGGCTGAATCTCACGGGCACTCACCCTTAGAACAATTTACTATCAATCCACTACTTAATTTGAATGTTGCCGGATATAATATAGATATAACAAACTCATCCTTGTTAATGATAATTTCAGCAGTTTTTGCAATTATCTTTTTTCTTGGTGCTACAAGACAAAAAAAAATCATCCCAAGCAGAATGCAAATTGCGGCTGAATCATTATATAATTTTACTGAATCAATGCTAATCAGTAATACTGGTGAGGGTGGTCGTAAATTTTTTCCTTTAGTTTTCAGTCTTTTTATATTTGTCTTACTTAGCAATCTATTTGGAATGATTCCATATAGTTTTACATCCACATCACATATTGTTGTAACATTCGCCTTAGCTGCAATGTTGTTTGTAATTATTGTAATTGCTTCATTTATGAAGCATGGCTTAAAATTCTTTTCTATATTCCTACCATCTGGTGCACCAGGATGGCTTGCTCCATTATTAATTGTTATTGAACTATTTGCATATTTAATTAGACCTTTCAGCCTCTCAATAAGATTAGCTGCTAATATGACCGCTGGTCACACAATGTTAAAAGTTATCGCAAGTTTTGTTATATCACTTGGAATATTAGGCGGATGGTTTCCTTTATTATTCCTAATGATCTTAACTGGGTTTGAGATATTTGTCGCTATACTGCAAGCTTACATTTTTACAATGCTTGCATGTGTATATCTTAATGATGCTGTTCATTTAGCACATTAAGTATTTTTATTAATTTTTTTCGAGGTGAAAAATGGAATTAGAAGCATTAAAATTTATTGGTGTTGGACTAACTGCGTTTGGTTTTATGGGTGCTGCAATTGGACTTGGCAACATTTTCTCAAGTGCAATCTCAAGCATAGCGCGTAACCCGTCATCTGAGCCAAAATTAACAAAATATATCTTCATTGGTGCTGGATTTGCTGAATCAATGGGACTATTTTCGTTAGTTATCGCACTAATATTATTATTCGTATAGTTTTACCAAAATGCCACAGCTTGAATTTTTAACATATCCCTTTGTATCACAAATCTTTTGGCTATTCTTTAGCTTTGCTTTGCTATATTTATTTGCAACAAAGCTAATTATACCTAGAATCAGTAGCATTAAGAGTAATCGCTCTGATACTATTGATTCCGCATTAGATAAAGCAAATCAGATAAAAAATGAGGCTTTAAAAGCTAATAACTCTTCCAGTAATTACCTTCAAGAATCAAAGGCAATAGCTGACGAGCTTATTAATGCAGCTTTAGCGAAATTAAAAGAGCAAGAAGCTGTGGCATTAAACGAAGCAAATCAAAGCTTAGATGGTGAGATAGCCGATCTATCCGCCCAACTAGCTAAATATAAAGAATCCATGCAAACAGAATTTGCCAATATTGTTATCGATCTTACAAAATATATTTTAGAAACAAGTTATGGTATTTCTGAAAATAAGGAAGAAATCTTAAATCGTACAGGTACAAAGTAATGACAACATTAGATGAAAAATTCTGGGTAGCCACCGCATTTATTTTATTTGTCAGCCTGGTATATAAAATGTTAAAACGCATAATTATTGCAGGCTTAGATAGTAAAATCTCAGACATCAAATATGATCTAAATCGTGCAGAGCAGCTAAAAATTGAGGCTCAGGACATTCTACAAGAGGTAAAAATCAAAGAAGAGGCACTTGCCAAAGATGCTGAGAAAATCATATTAAATGCAAATACAAGAATCAAAAACCTTGAGAAACAATCTGAAAAAAATATTATTGAAGAAATACAGAAAAAAACACTAACTATAAAAAAAGGGTTTAAAATTGAGAAAGATATCTTCATAACACAATTATCACAAAATATTATTAATGAGGTATTCACTGCTGTTGAAGCTGTAGTAAAGAAACAAAAATCTGAATTTGTTGATAACTATACTCACACAACTATTGAAGAGTTAAAACAGAAAAATTTATAGAGGTTACAAACCTCATTGATTTTTGTTGACAGATAAGGAATTAACCACTATTTACATTTATCTTTTTTAAAAATTATGTACGCAATATTAAACATCAAAGGAAAACAATATAAAGTTACCGAAAATCAAAAATTACTTATTGACAAGGTATCTGATGATGCTTCCAGCAAAGTAGTATTCAAAGATGTTTTATATCTTGAGAATGAGAAGGAATCATGTGTAGGGACTCCAAATGTTGACGGAGCAACCGTCGAAGCTGAAATTCTTGAGCATATAAAAGACAAAAAGGTAATTATCTTTAAAAAGAAGAAAAGACATAATTACAGAAGAAAAAATGGTCATAGACAGGGCCGTACTTTATTAAAAATATTAGCAATAAAAAAATAGGTTAATCATGGCTCATAAGAAAGCAGGTGGTAGCTCCAGAAATGGAAGAGATTCGGCAGGAAGAAGATTAGGTGTAAAATTATATGCTGGTCAAGTGATAAAACCTGGGCAAATTATCATAAGACAAAGAGGTACCAAGTTCTACCCAGGGATAAATGTTGGCATGGGAAAAGATCATACATTATTTGCCCTTAAAGCCGGTGTCGTTGCCTTTAAAAAAGCCCGTAATAGAACTTTTGCTGAAGTTACTGCAGCTCAATAATGTCGTAGAGGCGGGGTCCTTCCGCCCATCATAGAACAATCTCGGCCCCCGGGCTGAGCAACCCCACAAAAAAACAAATCATCACAATAATTTGACATGACATTCATCATAGTTATGATGCTGGCTAAGACTAAATAATTATTATACTCACATGAAAATAGCCATAATCGGGATTACCGGAAGAATGGGAAGAGCTATTCTTGAAGCATCTACCAATCAAAAATATAATGGTCTTCTGCAGATAACATATGGCTATGCAAAAGGTGATACCCCTGATGCCAAAGGCGAACTTACCAACCTTGCCTCCAAATATTCTCTTGATGAGACAAAATCTAATAATCTTGAAGCAATTATAGAATCTGTAGATGCCGTAATAGATTTCTCAGCACCAGATATTTCAGTTCAAGCTATTAAAGTTGCAGCTAAATATAACAAAATATTTATTAGTGGAACTACTGGTTTTACTAATATTCAATTTTCAGAGTTCCAAAGTATTGGAAAAGAAACCATAACACTTTGGGCATCAAATATGAGTATTGGTGTCAATGTAATGAACATTTTAACTGAGCAAGCTGCAAGAATGCTTGAAGGTTATGATGCAGAAATATTAGAGATGCATCATCGTAATAAAAAAGACTCTCCTTCTGGTACAGCAATTACTCTTGGTAAGCATGTAGCTAAGGCGCGTAATTTAGACTTTGATAAGCATGCTGTAAAATCACGTGAAGGTATTGCAGAAGATATTAGGGCTAACGATGATATTGGTTTTGCAACATTACGCGGTGGCTCTGTTATTGGCGATCATAGCGTTATTTTTGCTGGCAATAACGACACCATCACACTATCGCATCAAGCACAAGATCGGAGCATATTTGCATGCGGTGCACTAGATGCTGCTTTATGGTGCCAGAATAAAAATCCTGGTTTTTATTCAATCAAAGATATGTTAGTAAAATAATAATAACATTGGGGCTAGATGAAAACACATATTCACCCAATTTTATAATCCATACTTTATAATGAATATTTAAACTTGTAGGGACGTAATCCTCACTCCCACATAGCAAGTGACAGTTAAATTTATGTTAAGACAGATCAATATATGGGTTTACATCAACGAAAAATGCAAGTTTGAGATTGGGATAATCACGGGCGGACGGGAGGACCCCGCCCCTACAGATTGACCATCTTTCTCGTTACGATCAGGTTGCAACCCGCCATTACGGATCATTACAAAAGCACCCATCTCGCTTGTTAAGCTCTATCATTTTTAAGCGGTTATCCAAAGCATTATAATAAAGAAGTTTGCCAGCAATTGAGCTTTGCGGAATAGAAATTTCTTTAATTACCTCTACCGCCATCATAGTTCCAATGGTACCAACAACTGGACCAAGAGCTCCATCATTACTACAGGACTTCTCATTAAGAAAACTATCGCTTTGATGAAAACAAGCAAAACAAGGCTGAGATTTATCAATACCAGATTTATATACTGATAGATACCCTTGCATCTTAATACTTGCTCCTGATACCAAAATTTTTTTGTTTAAGTGACAATATTTATTAAGCATAAATCTCGTTGTAAAATTATCTGAGGCATCAATAACAATATTTACATTATGCAGTATCTGATCAACATTATCAGCATTAACTCTTTTAAAGAATTTTTGGATCTTTATTTCTGGGTTTAATGACTTGGCCTTTAATTCAGCAACATCAACCTTAGCTTTGTCGATATCCAATGAATCATAAATAACCTGCCTAGTTAGATTTGAAGCCTCTATAATATCATCATCAATTATTATCATCTCCCCTATTCCAGCAGCTGCTAGATACTGTATAATTGGAGACCCAAGTCCACCCAAACCTATAACTGCAATAGATGTGTTAATAATTTTAGCTTGCCCTCTTTTTCCTATGGATTTAAGATTAATCTGACTTAAATAGTTACTCACTGACTTACACTTACTAAATTTATGCTTATAATTATATCTCCTGCTAAGAAACTCAATATTAATTATAGTTTTGATAAAAACAATATTTCATACCCTGAGTTCCATGAGGAGGCATGTGAACTAATTAATATCCTAAAATCTAAATCTAAACAAGATTTAATATCCTTAATGAAAATTAGTGACAAGATAGCTGATTTAAATATTCAGCGAAATACAAACTTCGAACTGACTTTAAATAATAGTAACTCATATCCTGCTGCAAAATTATTTAATGGTGAAGTTTATAGCGGATTAGATTTTACCACAATGAATAATACTGAAGTTTCTTATGCGCAAAAGCATTTACGCATTTTATCTGGTTTATATGGTATTTTAAAACCACTAGACCTAATTCAACCCTATCGTTTAGAGATGGGATCCAAATTAGCCAATGCAAAAGGGCCTAATTTATATCAATTTTGGCAATCAATTATAACTGATAAAATAAATTCTGAATTAAAAAAACACAAAGCTCCATACTTAATTAATCTGGCATCTAACGAATATTCGAAAGTAATAAATTCTAAGAATCTTAATAATAAGGTTATAACAATTAATTTCAAAGATGTTGTTAATGGACATTTAAAGACAATAATGATCTATGCCAAAATGGCTCGAGGATTAATGGCTAAAACAATTATAATAAATAAAATTGATAATATTGAATTATTAAAAGACTTAGTTATAAATAATTATAGCTATTCTCAGAAACACTCTAATAGTGATTCTGAATTAGTGTTTATAAGAACCCACGAATAGAAATTTACAATGGATAACAAACAAACCACTATTTTTAATGTTCTACTATCATGCCTAATCTTAATCATATTAAGTATTTACATATTAACTATAAATAACACACCAGGCAGAATACCGATAGCTAAAGTGAATAATATGATGATATATGATAAGGATATTAATTATTATCTATCTACATTATTTGGATCTGATGCTAATATTTCTATTAACTCTCTCCCAAATGATCAATTAGAAGAGATTATACGACAATATATGATCGATTATAATATATTAAAACTAGCTAAATCTCTACATATAGATGACGAGATTATACTACAAGAACAAATTACAGCTAATAATAACAAATTAATTAAAGAATTTTTCCTAGATAGCGTATCTTCTAAATTAGTCACTGATGTACAAATAAACACCAAATATGAAGAAATAAAAGAGAGCCTAACTCAAGGAAGTGGCGCAAAATATGAATATAGAGTAAAGCATATTTTGGTTAATAGCAGAGGAAAAGCTGTAAACATAAAAAATGACCTTAAAAACATATTCTTTGAGAATGCAGCCCAATTATACTCATTAGATAAAGCCTCAGCCAAAAAAGGTGGTGATTTGGGCTATTTTAAAGAGGGTACAATGGTAAATGAATTTGAAGAAAATATCAAAATGTTACAAGTTGGCGAAGTATCAAAACCTTTCAAGACTGATTTTGGTTGGCATATAGCAAAATTAGAAAATAAAAAGATAATTCCAGCTCCTTCATTAGCAGAAGTTCGCGAAGAGATTACAAGTGAGTTAAAAGGGGTAGCTGTGACAGACTATATAGAAGATTTAGATAATCGCTTAAATATAAAAATAGTTCGCGAAACAAAGCAACAATAATTTCATTAGCAAGCCTAAGCATCGCTTGCTATACCTTCTCATACAAGTATTTGTGGCTTAATGAAAAACACAATTTAATGATTTTATTATACGAAGAATCGTAGAGACTGGGTGCTAGCGCCCTTAATCAAAGAAATAGCGGCTTGCGAGAGAGAGAACAGCCCCGACAAAATTAAGAAATATACTACGCAGTCAAAGGAGCTAAAATCATCAGCATCTGACGTGATTCTAACCTAGGATTGGTTTCTACCTTGCCCTTGCCCTCAATAGCAATAGCAACATTTTTCATAATTGATAATGCAATATCTTGTTTGGCAATTTCTCTGCCACGAAATCTCATAGAAATTTTTACCTTATCTCCATGTTCTAAAAATTGCAGAACCTTACGTAATTTAATTTGATAATCATGATCAGATATATTTGGACGTATTTTTATTTCCTTAATATCTATCGTTCGTTGCTTCTTCTTTGCTTCATGAGCACGCTTCTGCATTTCATATTTATATTTACCAAAGTCTAGTATTTTGCATACTGGTGGTTCTGCATTAGGTGATATTTCAACAAGATCTAAATTTTCTGCCCGAGCTTTTTCTAAAGCATCAGATAGTGTAACTACACCCAACATCTCCCCTGTGCTATCAACTAATCTTACATTTTGTGCACTTATTTCACGATTAGATTTTGGTAATTTTGATTTACTCATATACGCGTTAATACTCTTTAAAAATTATCGTTTCATCTTATTGACAATATCATCAATAGCAAGAGTTTCTTGAGCCTCACTACCCAATGTCCGAAGATTTATTGTTCTATTTTTTTGCTCTGCTTCACCTATAATTAATAAATAAGGTATTTTTTTGTTAGAATATTTACGTACTTTATAACTAATCTTATCTGATGAAAGATCTTTTATTACTCTTACACCCTTCTCCCTAAGCAACTTAAAGACTTCCTCGGCATAAGAATCTACTTTATTAGTAATATTTAATATAGCAGCTTGCTCCGGAGCTAACCAATATGGGAAAGCACCTCCATATTGCTCAATTAAAATACCTATAAATCTTTCAAACGATCCTAAAATTGCTCGATGTAGCATTACCGGCTTTTTATGATCGCCAGTTTCACTAATATAATTAGCATCCAAGCGCTTTGGTAAGATAAAATCTACCTGAAGCGTACCACATTGCCAATCACGTCCAATAACATCAGTTAAAACAAACTCTATTTTAGGGCCATAGAAAGCTCCTTCACCTGGATTTAATTCATACTCCAAGCCTATTTGATCTATTGCAGATTTAAGCGCGTTCTCAGCCTTATCCCAGACTTCATCACTACCAGCTCGTGTCTCTGGTCTATCCGAGAATTTAATTTTAACTTTTTCAAAACCAAACTTCTTATAAACTTCCAAAACCAACTCTGTAAAAGCTTTAGTCTCCGATAATATTTGATCCTCTGTGCAAAAAATATGCGCATCATCTTGAACAAAAGATCTAACCCTCATGATTCCATGAAGTGATCCTGAAGATTCATTTCTATGACAACAACCAAATTCCGCCATTCGAAGCGGCAAGTCACGATAACTTCTAACCTTCTGATTAAAGATCTGAACATGCGCCGGACAATTCATTGGCTTAACAGCCAAAGTTTTATCTTCCGATTCTACCGTAAACATATTTTCACGGAATTTCTCCCAGTGGCCAGATTTCTCCCATAAGACCCTATCAATTAGGATTGGAGTTTTAACCTGAAAATAATCCTGCTTCTCTATTTCTTGCGCTATAAAATCTTCAATTATTTTATACAAGATAGCACCATTTTTATGCCAGAATACCGAACCTGCGGCTTCTTCCTGAACATGAAACAAATCAAGCTCTGTACCTAATCTTCTATGATCCCGCTTAGCTGCCTCAGCTAAATTATGTAGATGCGTATCTAACTGCTCTTTACTTGCCCATGCAGTTCCATAAATTCGTTGCAGCATTTGATTATTACTATCACCACGCCAATATGCTCCAGATACTTTTGTTAACTTAAAATTCTTACAACTACCTGTAGACCTCGCATGTGGTCCTCTGCACAAATCAATAAAATCACCTTGGCGATAAAGACTTATTTTTTCACCTGCTGGTATTGATGCAATTAGCTCAGCTTTATAAGATTCACCCATTGATTTAAAAAACTCTACAGCTTCATCCCGATCCCACACTTCACGCTTGATTGGAATATTTTGCTTGGATAGGAAATGCATTTTCTTTTCTATCACAACAAGATCTTCTTCGGTAAAAGGTTTCTCCCGAGCAAAATCATAATAGAAACCATTCGCTATTGCAGGCCCGATTGTTACTTGCGCTTCTGGATATAATTCTTTTACGGCCTGGGCTAATAAATGCGCCGTATCATGCCGAATAAATTCCAAAGCTTCTTCTGATTCAATTGTAACTAACTCTAACTTACTTGAGCTATTTATAGCATCATGCAAATCGATATACTCACCATTTAATTTTGCAACCACCGAGGATTTTGCAAGCGACTTGCTAATTGATGTCGCAACTTCAAATGCTGAGATCCCAGCATCATATTCTTTTATTGACCCATCTAAGAAGGTTAGCTCAACTTTGCTCATTTAAATTATATACCAAAAAAAATTTTTACTGTTAGATCTTAAATCTATTAGTCTTAGCTACAAAGGAATAATTCCCGTATAGCTAGCTAATGGTATACAAACAGAGTAACTTTAATCAATAAAAATGTTAGTTGATTCACATTGTCATTTAAATTCCAAAAATTTAATAAATAATTTAGCTGAAGTTTTAAGCAATGCCAGTGAGGCTGAGGTTAAATATATGCTGACTGTTTGTACCAAGATTGAAGAATTCCCAGAGATCCTTACCATCGCCGAGAACCATCAGAACATCTCATGCTCCATTGGGATCCATCCTAGCGAAGCAGATAATTTCTCACCTAAGGATATTGAGTTCATTCAAAAACATTTAACCAATAAAAAGGTTGTAGCTATTGGCGAAACTGGCCTTGATTACTATTACCAGAATTCAGTCAAAGCAGCTCAGAAAGAAAGCTTCGCGGCACATATTAATTTATCTCAAAGCTCACACCTACCAATCATCATCCACACCAGAGAAGCGGAAAAAGATACAGCCGACATGTTAACAAGTGCAATGAAAGAGCAAAGTTTTTCCGGCGTGATGCATTGTTTTACCTCTAGCTATGATTTAGCCAAAGCCTCACTTGATCTTGGGATGTATATTTCAATATCTGGAATCGTCACATTTAAAAATGCGGATGATCTACGTGAAACTGTTAAGAAGATCCCATTGGATAGATTACTAATAGAAACCGACAGCCCTTACCTTGCCCCAATTCCGAAAAGAGGCAAAACTAACGAACCAGCCTTTGTCAAATATGTCGCTGAATTCCTTGCTAATTACCTAAATATGGATTACGAAGAATTTTGTGAGATAACTTCTAATAATTTATTTAGATTATTTAACAAAATACAACAATAGATATTTACATAGTCATATGGCGTATAGTAGTTCTATTATAGATAAATTTGTAGCGCTAATCACTATCATATCTATATCATCTTGCTGTAACTGTCCTTCACCTAGATACCAACCTCCTATATCAACAACCCCTTATTATGAGTATGATAATAGCTATCAATATTACTCTCCGCAAAATCATTATAACCCGCCCCCATCAAATTATTATGATTATGATTCAAGCTATCAATATATTTCTCCTACAAATGATAATGACCCTTTTAATTATCCAGTAGCACGATAAATTAAGTTGTATAATGGTAATAATCTGATAATTTCCCGCAAAATCATTGATAAAAATCTTGGAAGATAATAGTCGAAAAAAAACAGAAATCATTTTAATAAAGCAGGAAGTTTTACAGACTTCTTCTCATGTTCCTAAAATATCTTGTTCATATAAAGATTCTGTTGCCAGAGCTAATTCAACATGGTCCCAAAGCTTGATGGATCAATATTGTAAGAACAAAAGTGAAAGTAATAAAAATAAATAATGGATAAAAATTATCAAAAAATAGCTAAAGCCTTTCAAGATATATCCACCTTAGGGTCCATTGCATCTGTACTCTCTTGGGATAACTCTGTAATGATGCCAAAAAATGGAATTAAACGCCGAAGCAACGAGCTAGAATTGATCAGTAACATCATCCATAAATCTTACACAAAAGAAGATTATCTCACCTTAGCAAATGACGTTGATGAGATCACATTAGACAAGTGGCAAAAAGCAAATTTAAAATCTATTAGACATATTATATCGCATGAGATAGGCATCCCTGAAAAACTAAATAACGAGTTCACAACTAACGGAATTAATTGCGAATTTATTTGGCGTACCGCGCGTGCAAAAAATGATTTCAAAAGTTTCTCGGAAGCTTTCAAACCTGTTTTAAATAATGTTCGTGAGATTGCCCAAATCAAATCTGAGCAATTGACTTTAAGCAAATATGACTCTCTGCTAGATTATTACGAACCTGGCTTACGCGAATCAGACTTTAGCGAAATCTTTACAAGTCTTGCTCAAAAGCTACCAGCCCTAATAAACAAAATTATAGCCACGCAATCTTCAAGACCGGACTTCTCAGAGTGTAGCTTTCCAATTGAGAAGCAAAAACAAATCGCCAAACGCTTTACATCACTCCTAGGACTCACCAGTGATGATATTCGAATTGACGAGAGCATGCATCCATTCTGCACAGGTCATATTGGCGATGTTAGAATCACAACAAGATACTGCGAAAAAGATTTTTTAACTAGTCTCTTTGGCATCATCCATGAATCGGGCCATGCGCTTTATGATTTACATGTACCAAAAGAATATAGCCTAGATCCGGTTGGTGGATGTCTTGGCATGTCTATCCATGAATCGCAATCATTGTTCTATGAAATGCAAGTTGCAACCTCAAATGATTTCATCCAACTCGCGCATAGCATTATGACAAAAGAATTTGCGGTAGATGCTCCAGTATTTACGGCCAGCAATTTATATGATTTTTTAAACCATGTTGAAAAACAATATATCCGAGTTGATAGCGACGAAGTTAATTACCCGCTGCATATCATAATGCGTTATGAGATTGAAAAAAAACTAATCAATGGCGATATCGAAGCAGATGCTTTGCCGGATGTTTGGGAATATTATTTAGACAAGTTTTTTGGCCTAAAATACAAAGATCATAACACTGGCTGCATGCAGGACATCCACTGGACCGACGGTTCTTTTGGCTATTTTCCTTGTTATAGTTTGGGCGCAATTTTTGCAAGCCAGCTTAAAAATAAATTTGATAGTGAAAATCCAGATTTTAAATTAACTGAAAATAGCATTGCAAAATATCAAAAGTTTTTGACTTATAATGTTCATCAGCACGGATCTCTTAAAACTGGCCCCGAACTTGCAATTGATTTATTTGGCAAAAAATTCGATGATGCTACCTACTTCAAGTATCTAGAGAATAAGTATCTGTAATATGGCTGATTACAAAGTATATATCATCCCTATCTTATCAGATAATTACTGTTTCATAATTCAGGATTTGGTTAACAATATTACCATCTGTGTTGATCCAGGTAGCTCTGATGAAGTGATTGAATTCTTAGACAAAAATAATCTAAAACTAGATTACATATTCAACACTCATCACCACTACGATCACATCACTGGTAATGAGGCTTTAGTGCAGCGTTATAACTGCGAGATTTACGCACCAGAAAAAGACAAATACCGCATTCCAAATATCACTCACCTACTAAAAGAAAACGACATTGTAAATATAGGGATCTTTAATTTCAAAATCCTATCCACCCCCGGCAATACCTTCAACCATATTTCATATCACGAACCAGAGCATAAATTATTATTCTGCGGTGATACTATATTCTCATCTGGATGTGCTAGGATTATCGAGGGCACCTATGAACTGCTCTTTGATACAATCAACAAACTAGCCGCCCTAGACGAAGATACCAAGCTGTACTGCGCTCATGAATATACCATAAAAAACATAGAATTCGCACTTCAATACGAACCTAGCAATCAAGACCTACAAGACAAACTAAAACTATCAAAACTATTGCGAGACCTAAACAGGCCAACCATCCCAACAACCATTGCATACGAACTCAAAACAAACCCCTTCTGTCGCTTACATAAAAAAGAAATAAGGCAAAGCCTTGGGTTTAATTCGGACCACCTATCCTTTAAGGTTTTTAAGAAGATGAGGTTGTTGAAGGATAATTTTTAAATAGTTAAGTATACTGTCCCCAGATCTTCCACTGTCCCCAGATCTTCCAGATCTTTTCTTAAAGAACCGATGCAATAGCCAGATCAATCTCTTGGCTGATACGGGCTTTATCTCTTCCAAGAATACCTTTTAAAATCAAATGATTAGAAGCGTGATCGCTACGGAAGATTGTTTTGTTTAAATTTAGGCTCTCCATTAACAGTTTCATCTCTTGAAATAATTCGAGCTTAGTTAAAGCCTGCCACTCACCATTCATACCTTTTTCAAAACGCTCGGATCCTAAGGGAAATTCTAAAATTAGGGTGGAGAGATATTCCGGCTGGGCTTGGTTCATTAATTCCGCTGAAGCCAAAGCATGTTGCTTGCTATGTTTAGGCCCGCCAAGGCCGTTTAAAATCATCACTGAGCTTTTTATTCCGGCAAATTTTATTTTTTGCAGAGCATTTAGAGATGATTCAAAGGTTTCACCTTTGTTTACTAAGGTTAATAATTCAGTGTCACCAGTTTCACAGCCCACATAAAGAATCTTTAAGCCTAGCTCTTGTAATTCTTTTAGATCCGAAGCGGATTTGTTTAGCAGGTTCCTTGGTAGGCAATAAGAAGTGATACGCTGCAGCTTAGGAAAATATTGGTTAATTAATTCCAACATTTCTTTTAACCGTCTCACCGATAAGCTCATAGCATCTCCATCAGCTAAGAACACTCTTTTTACCGGGTAGTTATTTTTAGATATCAGTTTCAACTCTTGTTCAATCTCCAAGAGTGGTTTTGGTGTGAAGCGCTTTTGTTCATCCTTATACATATCGCAAAATGTACATTTATTCCAAGAACAGCCGTTAGTAACTTGAAGGATTAAAGATTTCCATTCACTTGGTGGACGAAAAACGGGTTCTATATAGTTAAGTGGGTACATGACTCTGGGTGAATTCTGTTAATAAATAAGGCGTTAGTTCTTGCCGCGCCCTTAAATCTAAGTTGTTAAAATGATTTTGCTCTTAGTAAGAGTAATCTTATTTATAATAAAAGTAAGCAGGTATCTTGTTTGGTTATATGTTGCTTAACTTAGTATTTGATTCTCAAATTTTTCTTTTAGGCGCCTACGGATCAAACATGCTATTATCCCCAGTCTTTAGGAAATACATTGCGTACATATAGTATAATTTATCGCTACAAAGAAAATAGCATCTTATATTATGCATAAGGCAGGTAAAGATATGGAGGTTGGTAGTATGAAGGTTGGTGCTTCAAAGTCAGCTTCTCAGGCTGTAAGCACGGATAAAATTGCGAAAAAGCAAGTCGAAAATGACAGGGGTGCTTAGTCTTGTATTTTGCAATATTATGCTTATTAATCAGGAAGTTCCTAATTGTCTAGAGCTAGGGTGCAGCTTAGTAAGAAAGTTATGGACTAAGGTTGTGGTTCCGGCCATTAATACTGAAGATACTTACTCTTAATTACTATCGAGCTGATAATGAAAACTATAATTATTAATATCAAAGCCTTTGATGGAGAAAGGTTTAACGAAATTGGCGGTATAATAAATGACTCTGATGGCATTAAGCATTTGCGAATTAAAATAACCAAGCCTGCAAAATCAGGAGCTGCTAATTTGGATATAATTTCAATCCTATCCAAAAATTGTAAAGTTCCCAAAGCTAATATTATGTTGGTTAAAGGCGAGAAAGCCAGGTATAAACAATTTAGTATTGAGTTCGAAGAAGAAGCGCAAATCTCTGGGTTTTTAAAGAGTGTAATTAGTATTTAATATTATGCGGAAGCTGTCATTGTTATTTTTCGCTTTCTTTATATTCTCTAAATGAACTCAAGTCCGCAGTAATTGCTTTCAACCCTTCTTTGTAAGAAGATGAGGTTGTTTAAGGATAATTTTTAAATAGTTAAGTATACTGTCCCCAGATCTTCCCCAGATCTTCCCATTGTCCGAGACAAGTATTGACACATCAGGTAAGAACGTTAGAAGAAAACACACTTGAAAAATATATTTAAATGACATCTGAAATAGTACCTAACAATAGTCATGGAGTAAAATCTATCGTAATTTACCCTCACATATTGGATAATAATGATTTGCGCTCCCCTGAGGATAATCTCGAGGAAATCTGTAGCTTAGCAAAAGCTATCTCGCTTGAAGTAGTTAAATCTGAAGTTATCAAATTACGTAAGATTAACCCTTCATTATTTATTGGCACAGGTAAAGCCGAGGAGTATCAAGAATTTGTTACAGAGAATGAGATTGAGGTTGTGGTTATTGATGCATCACTCAGTCCTATTCAACAACGTAATCTGGAGAAGGCTATATCATGCAAAGTTATTGATAGAACTGCATTAATTTTGGAAATATTTGGAGAGCGTGCTGCAACAAAAGAAGGTAAGCTCCAGGTTCAGCTTGCACATTTAACTTATCAAAAGTCACGCTTGGTTAGAAGCTGGACTCATTTAGAACG
>JABJMA010000004.1 GCA_018659605.1 Rickettsiales bacterium | reverse complement strand
GATATTTTAATTGGCCTAGGTGTCTCTTCAATAAGCTATTTACCCGATGGTTATGCTCAGAATAATTTAATGATCTCAAAATATCGACCAGCTATTGAAAAAGGTGAGTTCCCTATTATTAAAGGTATATTACTGTCAGAAGATGATAAAATACGTAAATTAATCATTGATGAAATTATGTGTTATATGCGTGTTGATCTAAATAAAATACTAATAAATACTCCATATTCTCTTGATGATTTTATTCCGCAATTAGAGAGGCTAAAACCATTAGCTGAAGATGGTTTAATTACAATTAATGGATCTGAGATTATCATCAATCCAAATGCTCGCCAAATAACCCGTATTGTATCATCACTATTTGATGCATATTTTAAAGGCGGAGTAAATAAACACTCAATTGTTGCCTAATTCTTACATCGGATACTTACATAAAAAAAGAGCGAGTTAATTAACCCGCTCTTCTTTATATTGATCTAAACACTTTTAAGTTTTTATTGAGCAAATATGCCCTACTAAATTATCAATCCTTTAATTCAGTAACAATTATAAAATTGTTACTCCTTAAGATAGTTACCACGATGGACTCGCCCTTCATTACATAAGCACTCAACTATCTGATTATATCCTAATTGTGAATTAGAGATTTGTTTATTAGTATTTTTTCTAATCAACTTACCTTTAAAAAGTTCTTTTAGTTTTGTTTTTATAGTCTTAGTCTTTTTCACAATATTCCCCCTTTATTGCATAAAATTAATTGTACTCCTTTTTTAGGGCTTAGTCAAATTAATAGGGATATTCACATTAAATTAGGACTAATGTTTTGCTTCAAGACGGCTTTCAACAATTGCTAATTCATATTCAAGAAGATTAAATATAAAATCATTTATTTCTTCAGCATTACTAGCTGTTAGCAATTTTCGTTTTTTAAATTTATTAAAGTTTAGCTGATTTGATAGTAATGATAATAATTTTATATCGGTGATTGCCTCAAGATTAATATTATCTAAAATGGTGTTATCAGTTTTACTAAAATACTCTTCTACTACTCTATTTAAGCTAGCTCTATCCTTAAAAATAGCTTTCTTAATAAAGAGATCATTAGTAAAATTTGAGTAATCTGGCATTAGAATAGTAATAGTCTTACCTATTTTTATGGCCTTAATAATATTAAATCGAATTAAACCTTTTATGACAATTATGTAATTTCTATCCTTAGTCTCTGAGAACTTAATAATCTTGCCAATAGTTGCGATATTAACATCTTCAGATTGTGAATGATTTGCACTATAAACACTAACAAAACGGGCTGAGTTTTTTAAACTAAAATCAATGGTATTTTTAAATCCTATACCTCTAATTTTAAAGGTTACTTCTTCGCCAGGTAATAAGGAAACTCCACTATCCATAATTGCTGGAATGTGCCGTGGTAACTTAGCTAATTGTAATTTTATATTATTATCAGACATATAAACTCTTATTCTATATAAATATAGTTATCAGAATGTCTAAATACAAGGGGTGCTTTTTTATTTACGAGAAATTACTATAAAACCTAATAAGCCATAAAAGAATGATATTAGGAAATTCCAGTTGGATAATGATAGAAATAAAATTTTAAAAGCTGCTACATCACAACTAACTGCTGGTTTATCAATTATTGAATTTTGCATATCCTGTAAATTTCCATAAATTGAGGCAGATACACAATGTAAGTCTGTTGAGATCAGATTTAGTTCAACTAACGAATGATACAAGGCTATTAAAGCAGCTACCATAAAAAATATTATGGTAAGAAACAAAACAAGTCTTTTGAATTTATTTAATTTTAAAAAATGATAAAATGCTAAAATAGCTAATAAGAGATAATATGGATAGCGCTGGATTAGGCATAATTTACAAGGTAAAATATCAAAGCCAAATTGCATGATAAAAACTGAGCTTAATAAAGCTATAATTAATATTAGGCTATATTTTAGATAATTCTCAGCGTTAAGCAGCATTATTTAATCCTTCCAGAATAATTTAGTAAATAGGATAAAAATAGTAAAGATTTCTAATCTACCAACAATCATACCTATGGTTAAAATCCATTTTACATTATCACTTAGGCTTGAATAATTACCAGCTGGCCCAATAATATCACCAAGACCTGGTCCTAAATTCGCCATAACAGCAGTTGCGGCACTAAATGAGGTTATAAAATCCAGCCCAGAGAAGCTAAGTAAAGTTGCTATTATCGCAAAGCAAAAAGAGAATAATATAAAAAACCCCATAACAGCAGATGTACCTGTAGAACTTACGGAATTTTTACTATAGCTAATATTATAAACTACATGTGGGTGAATAAGCCGTGCTAATTGTTCTTTTGCAGTACTAAATAAAATTTGGAATCTAAAGATTTTAATGCCACCAGTAGTAGATCCAGTACATCCACCGATTACACCAATAAAAAAGAATAAGATCACAGCAAAACCACCCCAGCTGTAATAATCGTAAGATGTGTATCCAGTAGTTGTTAGAATAGCAACAACATTGAAACTACTATAACGAAGTGCTGTATAGAAATCATAATGATGGTTTTGCATTAACCAATAACATAATAATGCTATCACAGATAATAAGAGAAAGAACAAAGCTATAATTTGATTATCACGAAAGAAAGATTTGAAATCTCTATTCATGCATTTTATTAAAATTGGAAATGGTAGTGAGCCAATAAACATAAATATAATAACTGTTATCTCAATTCGATAATCATTAAAAAAGCCAATAGATGCATTATGAGAGGAGAATCCACCAGTAGAAACAGTCGTAAAAGAATGAACAATTGCATCAAAAAAAGTCATATCAAAAATCATATAGAGAATGAAGCAAATGATTGTTAACATTATATAAATAGCTCCAATAGCTTTTGATATCTGCTGAACTCTTGGAAAGATTTTATCAGATTTATCAGAGGATTCTGATCGAAATAATTGCATTCCACCAATTTTAAGCATTGGTAAAATAGCAATTGCTAACATAATTACTCCAACACCTCCTATCCAATTTAATATGGCCCGCCAAAGTAGAATAGTTTTCGGACTATTATCTAAATCAGCAAAAATAGTTGCACCTGTAGTAGTAACACCAGACATAGCCTCAAAAAAGCAATCAACAAAGGACATTTCTAATCCGGCGAAATAGAATGGTAGCGAGGCAATAAATGCTAAGGAAAGCCATGAGAGAGTTGTAAGTAAAAAGGTTTCTTTTATTGATATATCTTTAATTGAGATACCTCTACAGCTAAGAAATATACTTACGCTGAAGAAAAAACATATTGAGAAGGCTAGAGCAAAACCTTGCCATGCAGGATCACCAATAAAGTAACCTAATATCATTGGTGGAATCATTAAAATAGAAATTACAATTTCTATAATTGAGATAACATAAAATAAGACTCCGACTCTAATCATCTACTTCCTTTTTATAAATTTCATCTATCACAATTTTGGGCGCAATACCCTGCCCTTACGAATTATGATTAATGGTTTAATAACTTTTCCGACTCCAAAGCTGCCATACAACCTGTACCAGCAGCTGTTACTGCCTGACGATAAGTTTTATCCTGAACATCACCAGCTGCAAAAACACCTTTAATATTAGTAGCCGTGCTATCTGGGGCGGTAATTATATAATTCTCATCATCCATTTTTACATAATCCTTAAATAACCAAGTATTTGGTTTATGACCAATAGCTATAAATACACCGGAGGTTTTATGTTCAGTGATTTTAGATGTTTTTAGATTTTTAACCTTAATTGCAGTTACGTTTTTGGGATCTTTATCACCGATTACTTCTTCTAGGCTAGAATCCCATAGAAATTTAATTTTTTTATTTGCAAAAAGACGATCTTGAAGCATCTTTTCAGCTCTTAATTCATCACGTCGATGAATTATGGTTACGCTAGTTGCAAAATTAGTTAGATATAAAGCATCTTCAACTGCGGTATTTCCACCACCAACAACAAATACATCTGCATTTTTAAAAAAGAATCCATCACAAGTAGCACAACCAGATACCCCATAACCTTTAAAGAACTCTTCTGATTCAATGCCAAGCCACTTAGCTTCGGCACCAGTTGATATAATTATAGTTTCTGCTATATAGGTATTCCCACTACTATCCTTAGCTTTAAAAGGACGTTTTGAGAAATCTACTTCTGTAATAAAATCATAAATTATTTCTGTGCCAACAGCTTTAGCCTGACCTTCCATTTGCTGCATTAACCATGGACCTTGTATGACATCCTTAAAACCAGGAAAGTTTTCAACATCAGTTGTTATGGTAAGTTGCCCACCTGGTTGCATACCAGCTACCAAGATAGGTTTTAAATTTGCTCTGGCTGAATAGATTGCTGCTGTGTATCCAGCTGGGCCTGAGCCAATAATTAAATTTTTTGTTTTATATTCTTGCATTTATTTGACTATTAAAGCTATAGTGATTTTTTGATGTAATTTAGTCTTCTTTAAAGAAAGCATTTTAAGATAAAAATCAATAAAATTTAGTATAGCAATGACTGAAAACATTTTTATATTATCAGATAAATCTGAATCCTCACAAAAGCTAGCTGAAGAGTTGATGCTTTTATACCCAAATATCCTAACTAAGAAAATAACTAAAGATTCTAATATATTGGCTATTTTAGTTCTTGGTGGCGATGGTTTTATGTTACATTCTATTCATAAATATATGGAGTATAATTTACCATTTTACGGTATTAATTGTGGCTCTCTTGGGTTTTTACTTAATGAATATAAAGCTGAAACTAACATTATTGAGAAATTAAAAGCTGCTAGACGAACCGATATCCATCCATTATTAATGAAATCATATGGTGCAAATAATGAAACATCAGAATTCCTAGCATTTAATGATGTTTCACTACTTCGGGAAACAAAGCAATCGGCACATATTAAAATCATTACTGATGGTATTTGTCGTTTACCAAAGCTTGTTTCTGATGGTATATTAATAGCAACACCAGCAGGTAGTACTGCATATAACTTTGCTGTTAGAGGGCCAATTATCCCTTTATCATGTGATGTCCTTGCTATGACCCCTATTGCACCATTTCGTCCCAGACAATGGCGTGGAGCATTACTCCATGAAGCAACAAAGATTACATTTGAAATTCTAACACCAGAAAAGCGACCTGTTAGTGCTGTTGCTGATTTCTATGAATTTCGTGATGTTAGAAAAGTTGAGGTATCAAGACAAGCTAATATCCATGTAACATTGCTATTTGATCATGATAATCCATTAGAAGATAAAATATTCTTAGAGCAATTTGAAACCTAAGCTATTGATCCGAAGAAAAATCATATCCCACCCAATTTCATAATCCAAATTACATATCGGATATCCCAACTTGTAGGGGCGGGGTCCTCCCGCCCGTAAACATATGCAATACCAATTATTTACATGAGATTTCCCATCTTGTAGGGGCGGGGTTCTCCCGCCCGTTTTTCAACAAATTCAAATCTTGCTTTATTTACGGTGGTGACGGGGTGATTATCTTATTTCTCTTATTTTCGTTCCTGTACGTTACATGCGGGCGGGAGGACCCCGCCCCTACGGGGTGATTATCTCATTTCAATTATTACCATTCCTGTATGTTACATGCGGGCGGGGAATCACATTTCACCCAACTTCATAATCCAAAATTTCATATTGGATATCCCAACTTGTAGGGGCGGGGTTCTCCCGCCCGTTTTTCAACAAATTCAAATCATTGTTTGTTTATGGTGGTGACGATTTAATTGCTTCAAGCCAATGGATTAATCATCTCTCTTGTTTAAAGGCGGGCGGGAGGACCCCGCCCCTACAAGTTGCAACATCTCATTTCAATTATTGACTATTGCATATGTTCCGGACGGGAGGTCCCTGCCCCTAATATTTTTTATAATATTTATCTAAATGCCATGTAATTGGGTTGTTATATATGTATGTTTGAATTCGTTCTAAATCTTTGTCATCACGAATTATGTGTTCGTAATAATTTCTTTGCCATATTCTGCTTGCTGCTACATTACGTATTAAATTAATCTGCTTTGTTGATTGATATTTATAATAACCAATAATACGTCCCAATGTAACATCATATTCAGCCCTTGTAGGAGTGGGGTTCTCCCACCCGTCATTAAACAGACCCCATATTTCCGGGCGGGACAACCCCGCCCCTACCATATTAATAATACCATGCATATGATTTGGCATAATCACATATCGATTAACTTCAATATCATTAAATCTTAATGGTAATTTTTTCCATTCCCGCTCGGCAAGCTTACCCTTCTCATTAAGCACGACCCTGCCATCAAAAAAATATCCAAATAAACATTCATTTTCCTGCGTACATATCGTAATAAAATACATAGAGGATCTAGAGTAATTATATTCTTTGATACGAATTGATTTGCGACTATTTCGATCTGGCAATTAATGAGCCAGATAATATAAGGCTAATGCTAATTAATATAATCCAACTAAAATCTTCTATACCAGCTACAATTAGCCATAAAGTTCCAAATACAGGATTAATAAAGGCCATAATTGATAAGATTCTAATATCTCCATATTTCACACCATATACCCATGTAAAGAAAGCATAGCCAATTGGCCATATAGCAAGCAGGCACATTAATTGAAGATCCGTAGCTGCGATATAATCAATATAACTATCAGCAAAAATCACATAACAAAGTAACGATAAAATTGCAGATATTAAAATAACAAATGAGATTGCTCTAATTGGCACATCCATATAATCTCTATTTTTTACGGTATAAAATGCATAACAATTTGATCCAATTAAGGCTAGGAAATAACCAGCTAAATGATGAATTTCAAATAGCTCGTTAGCCTTGGATAATGCAATTAGGCAAATAGCAGTAATATTAATTATAAACGCTAAAATATGATTTGGCCTAACCTCAACATTATGTAAGAGCTTTGAATATATAATAATAAAAATACTTGTACTATTAATTATTAGATAGACAGGCATTATTGGAGCAAGACGTAATGCTGTAAAATAAAATATATGAAAACCAAAAATACCAATAATACCATAAAAATAGAATTTTCTTGGTATTTTAAAGGGGTTAATTAATGTTTTAGTAATTAATTGACGTGTAAATTCAATTACAAAAAATATCATGAAAACCAATGCCATAATAAGAAGTGGATCAAGATGTTTTAGATAGTAAGTAATAAGAGGAATTAATGACCAGCCTATGGGGGCTGTAATTCCGATTAAGGTTCCATACATAAGTTTAATTTTAAATTCGCAGGAGGATGTATATCCAATTGTTTAAAATAAACAATTAAATTTTCTTATTGTTTTACCCGATGTCAATATCGCACGTAACCCCAAGCCAAAATCCATGTTTCATAACGGATATTGCAACTTGTACATGCGGGCGGGGATTTACATAATACCCAATTTCATAATTCAAATTACATATCGGATATCGAAGCTTGTAGGGGCGGGGTCCTCCCGCCCGTTTTTCAACAAATTCAAATCATTGTTTATTTACGGTGGAGACGCGGTGATCCACTCATTTCAATTATTACCATTACTGTATGTTACATGCGGGCGGGAGGACCCCGCCCCTACGGGGTGATTATCTCATTTCAATTATTACCATTCCTGTATGTTACATG
>JABJMA010000078.1 GCA_018659605.1 Rickettsiales bacterium | reverse complement strand
TTGGACCCATAATACATTCCTCGTGGTATTGTTGTATTTGAGTATGAGAGAAGGTTACCAATATTCTTAGAGGCAAGATCAACGGTAATATTCATACTGTAATCAGAGCTTATAACTTGAAGTATGGGCTTTATTAAAGCAAAAGTTTCTTTATCGATCTTGCCAAAGTTATAACCTACTGAATTGCCGCCTCGGTGAAGTTCTGAATCAAATATTGCATCATAGATATTTCTAACTGATAATGAGGTTTTTTCCGCTAAAGATGAAGGGATTATTGAAGTCATGCTTTCTAAATTGCATTGAATAGTTTGCGATAACTTTTGGGACATAGCATTTATTCTAGATTGTATGCGTTGAGCAAAATTACGTAATTTTATATTTTTGTTTAAGTCTGTGAAATAATCAAATGCAGAATAAGTATCCGTGTCTAATCCATTCTGCCAAGGGATTCTAACCCTAATGCCTTTAAAAACTAAATAGGCCCATATTTCTTCTCGAGAGTCTTCATGAATTATTGTTGCGCATAGAAAAAGGGCATTAACTGGGTGTCCATTGCGAAAAAACTGATTCTGGGACAATTCTCGTAAGCTTGATGTACCAATCTTTTGATCCAATAATTCTTGGCAGCTTTGCGTAGAAGAGATATTTACTTTTCGATCTATGAGTTTTTTAATTTCTGCTAAATTAACCTGCTCAACTGCTTGTAAAAATTCTTTTTCTAAATCCCAAATTCCACTGAGCTTTGCTTTGTGAGTGATTAGAAATTCTCGAGAGATTAGCTCGGGGCGTTCTTTATATACTCGTTCTATAAAATCTACATTATCAAATTGAATATTTAGCTCTAAAAGAAAAGTTAATAATTCTGGAGAGAATGTAGTTAAATATATGCCTTTGTGAGAAAAAACATCATTTATATTACATACTTCTATGATGAAGCTTATTTGAGATTCTGCTTTTTTATATTCATCGGACTCTTTATTAGATAAGGATGCTTTATAGGCCTCATAAACTTCCTTAAATTTTGTTAAAATCTGTTCTTCTTCTATAATTGAGACAAAATGATAATGAAATGATCTTACTAAACCTTCTGGATATTTTAGGAAAATGCTTGATTCCTGTCGCAATACGCCAATATCCTTATAATATTTTGGTGATAGGACATCCATATTTACTTTCTGAAATAGAAAATCAAAAGGTGATAAGTTATCAAGCACTTCTAATTCATTAATCCAAAACCATCTCCTGATTACAAATAGGTCATCATATTGGGGTATAATTTGACCTTCTTTTGGAGCTAGGAATTTATCTGCTAATATATGAAACCTAAATGCTTGCTCCTGTGTCACTTCATCATTAGCCAAATTTTTTAATGAATCTTGTAAATCTGAGAATCTTTTTTCACGTCTATTATCTTGTTCTTTTTGTGTAGAGTTACTTTCTATACTTGAATCTTCTAAATCTGAATCTGAGCTTCCTACCTCTGATTTTTCTTCCTCTGACGCTGAGCTCGATAAATCCGAGCTTTTTGCATCTGACTCTTCTGCATCTGATTCCTCTAAATCTGATATTTCTTCATTTAATTCTTCTATTGATGTTCTGCGCATATTCTTTCCGAAAATAATTGAATAAGATTATTATACTAATCCTTGTTAAAGGGCTATTTATTTAATCTCAACTGCATTGGCGGGAGGACCCCGCCCCTACGGTTTAATCACCAAACACTAACGATTTAATCATTTCTCATATTCCGGTTCCGGGCGGGAGGACCATATTTTCGCCCAATTTTATAATCCATATTTTATAACGGAGGTTGAAACTTGTAGGGGCGGGGTTCTCCCGCCCGCATAACAAAGGAGATTTGAATTTATGTTAAGACGGATCAACATATAGGTTTACGAATATGAAAAATGCAAGTTTGACATTGGTTCAATCACGGGCGGGAGGACCCCGTTCCTACGCATTATTTTAATTCAATTGCAAGTGCGTGGATGATATCCATCTCTTCTTTTAGAATTTGATAAATGGTTTTATGGGCTTTTACCTTGCTTAGGTCGGTTAGGCTTTGTGCCTTAATTATGATTCTAAAATGGCTACCAGGGCTACCGTCAAAATGATTATGGCCACCATGTAAATGCGATTCGTCAATTACTTCGATATAATCTAGCGAGAGATTAGCTTTTAACTGTTGTTCAATACGGTTTTTCATTTTAGAATAAATTTTCAACCAAAGCCTGATTCTTCTTATTCTTCCAATCAACAAAACCTGAAATACGATAATGAATTTTATACTCCTTATCTATTAGTAATGTAGTTGGGACTCCAAGAGACCTAGATGCAACATAGGAGAAATTATTATGATCCATATAATAATTTAGACTTTTTAAATTCATTTTATCAAAAAATGTTTTTACTTCGTCAAACTCTGATGAGTCTATTGAAATTGTAATAATTTCGATTTTATCCTTATATTTGGTTTTTAAATTATTTAATTTAGGTAGCTCCTTTACGCATGGAAGACACCATGTGGCCCAGAAATTTACTAAAATTACTTTATTCTTATAATCAAAAATGGATTTCAACTCTCTATTTCTATTAAGAAATTGCAGTTCAGGCACATCCTCCAATGTTTTTAAAGCCTCAATCTTTGCCGTAGGTATGTTGTCATTCGGCATTTCTGCTTTGGGGTTATATGGGTATGGATCACGCTGAGCAAAATTATATGCAATTATTGCCAGAGTTGAAAGGATTAGAAAAAATAAAACTATTTTCTTTGGTTGCATTGGAAAATAAATTAATTAATGTTTGGAGTAAGTATTTATGACAAAGAAATTATAATTCAATGAGTAAAAAATCAAAGCAAAATGTAAGTAGCATTTGGGGTGGAGTATTTGAGAAGGCCCCAGACGAAATTATGCAGGAAATTAATGCATCAATTGATTTTGACAAGAAGCTTTATAGAGAAGATATTGCAGGCTCTAGAGCCCATGCAGAGATGTTGGCTAAAGTAGGAATAATTACTAATTCTGAAAGTAAGCAAATAATCGAGGGTTTAACTCAGATCCAAGATGAGATCGAAACGGGCGAATTTGTCTTTTCAAAAGAATATGAAGATATTCACATGAATATAGAAATGCGACTTAAAGATTTAATAGGCGATATAGCGGGCAAGCTTCATACTGCACGTTCGCGCAATGATCAAGTGGCTACAGATTTTAAATTATTTATTAATAATGCATCTAGTGCTATTAATAATGAAATTACCGAATTGCTAAAAGCCTTAATTAGTAAGGCAGAAGATTATGTCGAATATATCCTACCAGGCCATACGCATTTACAGCCCGCACAACCAATAAGTTTTGCACATCAATTATTGGCTTATTGCCAAATGTTACTACGTGATAAATCGCGTTTTGAAGATTTAATTAAACGTCATAACCAGTGCCCACTAGGTAGTGCTGCCTTAGCTGGTACGCCATATAATATTGATCGTCAGTACACAGCTGAAGCATTAGGCTTTGCGGGGCCAACTGAGAATTCCTTAGATTCAGTATCATCGCGTGATTTTGCCTTAGAGTTCTTAAGCAATTGTGCAATTATGCAAAGCAACCTAACTCGGCTAGCTGAGGAGATAGTAGTATTTATGAATCCGAATTTTGGCTATATAAGTCTGTCCGACAGCTATATTACTGGATCCTCCATAATGCCGCAAAAGAAAAACCCTGATGCTGCTGAGTTAGTACGTGGTAAATCTGGAAGGATTTATGGCAATTTAGTTAGCCTACTTACAGTAATGAAATCTTTACCTTTGGCCTATTCCAAAGATATGCAGGAAGATAAGGAGCCGGCTTTTGATAGTTTTGAAAATGTGGTTATTTGCCTTAAAATAACTACAGGTATGATTGCAGATATGAAGGCCAATAAAGAACGAATGTTTGCAGCAACAGAAAAAGGGTTTTTAAATGCAACAGATTTTGCAGATTGGCTTGTTACAAATTTAAGCATACCATTCCGCGAGGCTCACCATATAACCGGCTCTGTAGTTGCTTATGCTATGAAAAATGATAAAACTTTATCGGATCTTACTCTGAGTGAAATGCAAGCATTGGCACCTGGTGTTACAGAGGATATTTTTGAGGCAATTAAAATTGAAAATTCGGTAAATAGCCGAACCTCATATGGAGGTACAGCATTTTCTGAGGTGCGTAGGGCTATTACGCAGATAAAGTCGGAAGTATCATGACAAGATTCTTGTTGGTATTGTCGATATGCGTGTTTCTAGCTAATTGTGGTACTAAAGGTGATCTTTATTTACCGCAAGATAATAACGTTAATTCAAACTCTTTAGAATAATGGATTTTTTTAATTATAAAAATAACTGCATTCACGCAGAAGATATCGCGCTAACGGACTTAGTAAAAACCTATCCAACGCCATTCTATCTATATTCTAAAGCAACAATTGAACGCCATTACCGGCTTTTTGATAAGGCTTTAACGTTAGAGAAAAAAAAGATCTGTTATGCACTTAAAGCTAATTCAAATGATCATGTCTTGCAGATCTTAGCGGCAAATGGTAGTGGAGCAGATGTAGTATCTAAGGGCGAAATTGAAAAAGCTCTAGCAGCCGGTATTAAAGCACAAAATATTGTTTATTCAGGCGTTGGTAAGAAAAAAGACGAGATAGCATTTGCAATTGATCAGTCAATTTACCAATTTAACGTTGAGTCCAAGGAAGAAATTTTTATGATTGATGAGATTGCTCGTTCTAAGAGCAAAATTCAAGATATTGTGCTTAGGGTGAACCCAGATGTTGATGCTAAAACTAATAGCAAAATTTCCACGGGCAAAAAAGGTGATAAATTTGGTATTGATTTAGATTATGTACCACAGGTCTTAAAAGAAATTGCAGATTTAAAGAATATTAATTTTAGAGGATTGTCGGTGCATATTGGTTCACAAATTACCGAAACAGCGCCTTTTACCGCAGCATTTAAGATTACTATTGATTTTGCAAAATCATTATTAAGTGGTGGGTATAAAATTGGCCGGATAGATTTTGGCGGTGGAGTTGGTGTGCCATATGGTGATAATAAAACTATATCAATAGCTGATTATGCGGGAGTAGCCCTTGAGGCGGCATCTAGATTACCAGAGATGACATATACATTCGAACCAGGCCGGCTCTTGGTTGCTAATGCTGGTATTTTAGTGACTCAGGTGATTTTGGTCAAGCGCGTGCCCGGTAAAAACTTTATGATTATTGATAGCGCTATGAATGATTTGCTGAGGCCTGCGCTTTATTCTGCTAAACATCAATTTTTGCCTGTTATTCATCATGAAAATAAGGTAAGCGAAGTTTATGATATTGTTGGGCCGGTTTGTGAAACTGCTGATATTTTTGCTCGTGATATAAATTTCCCAAAACAAGAGGCTGATAATTATTTAATTATCAAATCATCAGGTGCTTATGCAGCGGTTATGGCTTCAACTTATAATTCTCGCCCCCTAATCAAGGAATATGTAGTTGATGGCAGTAAGATTTTAGCATAATATATGAGTTTGCAATCAAGAATATCAGATCTAGGGTTTAAGATCTGTCACACTGGTCGTCCAGCTTTTTCTCTGCTTGAGCTAGCACTTGTATTAGTAATTTCTAGTTTGACAATAGTTGGATTTTTAAAAGGTCAGGAACTATTGGGCTATGCTAGATTATACAAAGTGACGAAGGAAATACAGACTTATCGTGCGGCAATAGCTACCTATCATATAGCCTATGATTATTATCCAGGAGATGATCCAAATGCTACAAGTAATTTAACAACTGTTGCTGATGGTAATGGAGATGATTATATTGATTGGTCGGATGAAAGCTATAATGCTGACCTTGCAATTATCGAAACTGGCCTAATGCAACTACCACTTAATGGCGTTTATAGAGTTTCTGCATTTAAAGATAGCCTATATCATCCACCTACAACATGTAATAATTTAAATAATGCTGATATTGGCACTAATTGTCATCAATTAGGATCGCCATTAGAGGCTAATAGTGCTGGGCTAACTCCAAGAGAGCATTACCATATTGATAGAAAATTAGATGATTCAATACCAGTGACGGGAAAGATTCGTTTTAGAGTAATATCAGATGTTACGTTATTGAGTTGTGGAGATAGTGATGGTTACTTTTTGAGTAGTAATCAGTTAGGTTGTAATTTAACCTATGATATTACTATTGATTGAGTGTGTTTTTAATATTCATCCAGCTTGCTGGTTTTATAAAAACAACTATGTTTTAAAAAACTCTCATCATCACATAACCAGAAAATTACGACAAATTCGAATATAAGCGCTTTATGTCATGAGGCATGAGAATCAAAGCCTAAGTTTTATAAAGAGCTTCTAGAAATAACTCTATAAAGCTGATATTGAATTGTACTGTAAAAAATAAAACTATTATGAGACCATTATTTATTTCACTATTACTAATAATTGGGTTTAACACCGCTATTTCTGCTCAATTAAATGAAAAATTACTGCTTAATAAATGGGTAGATTCAAGAGAAGAATTGACCGAAATAAAAGGTCAGAAAATTTTTCGACTTTTCGATTATAAAGACTTTCCTCCAAGTAGATTTAGACAAGTGTTCGAGTTTAAAAAAGATGGAATCTGTTCGTTTCTATTCCTTAGTCCAACTGATGGGCATTACATGAAGGCCGGGGCATGGACTTATTACACTTCTACAAGTCTAATAACTATCACAGACGAGGATGGAAAAGAAGTCTATTCCATAGAAGTTATCGAGTTAAACAAAGATAAATTCGTACTAGTTTTGCATTAGAACGAGTAAACCGTTCCAATATTTTTGAGTAACGTCTTCAGATTTAATGACATTTGATAAATTTAATCTATAAAAAGGCTCACAGCTAAAAGCTATAGACTCATTTATAGCATACTTCATACCTATTCTTAGCAAATAATTAATCATTAACTGATTGACTTGAGATTTATTCACCAACTGCGGTGCAGAGTAATCTTGCTTATGGTAAGTTGCATTATGTCTCGTTAACATACCAACACCTATTCCTGTTTTATACGAGATCGATAATCTATTAATAGGGAATTCATAACCTAATAAAATTGGAGCCTAAACATAAGAAAACCGAGTCGTTGTCTTTTGTTGAGGGTTATTTGCATCGGCTACCAAAACGAGTGAAGAATCTACGGTTAATGTAACAGTTGAATCTAATTGAACAACGTAAATGGAATCGACTAGATCGAATTTGCTTGAGAAGTACCCAGTCAGGTTAATTACTTCAGAAGAATTGTATATTGGTGCATTAGATAAAATGCTCAGAAAGGCTAGAGATATTGATGTGTATAAAGGCTAATTTGTTATCAAGCACTTTTAGAATGAGTAGCAATAGCGTATAATGACTTATTTATTCAGGATAAAGGCTTTTTCAAGCTCTGCTTCATTGTAACCGATAAGAAAACCTTGCTCATAGTCAATAATAGGTCGCTTTATAATTGAGTTATTCTCAATCATTAATTTTATAGCTGTCTCATTATTATTGATGGTGCCTTTTTGCCTTTCATCTAATTTTCGCCAGCTAGTCCCTTTGCGATTTAGCACTATTTCCCAACCAAAATAATTCACAAAATTATTTAAAGTTTCTTTTTCGGCCCCTAATTTTTTGTAATCATGAAATGTATATTCTATGTTGTTTTGCTCAAACCAATTCAGTGTTTTTTTAATAGAATTGCAGTTTTTAATACCATAAATTTTGATCATTTATCTTACTTTAAAAGTTTCTATCGCTTAGCTTAGTTGTTTATAATGCTGGACAATATTACCATTCTAAAACTTCTCCATTTGAATGCCAGAAAGTTCCAGAATTTTCGATATTAAGCTTTTCTATTCTTTGGGCCATTGCCATCGCAGCCTCATTAGCCTCTATATGCCCCGTATGATTTGTCATTTCAGTTCTTACCCAGCCTGGATGAATGATACCCACTGATATATTCTTGTTTTTTAAATCAATTGCTAAAGATTTACCAGCAGCATTTAGTGCTGCCTTGCTCATTCTGTAGCCATAACTTGATCCAGACCCATTATCATTTATAGATCCCATTCTTGAAGATATAAGAGCAATTTTTGACCCAGGGATTAATTTCTTGCTGCAGAAATAAGATACTAAGATTGGAGCTAATGCATTAATCTGGAATTGATTAGTAATATCATCTTTGGAATTAGCTATATCTATAAATTCAACTTTTTGTAAGATTCCAGCATTGTTAATTAACAGATCTATTTCTTTAGGACATTTACTAATAGCGGATTCAATGGCTAATGAATCTGTTAAATCAGTATTGGGAATGACAGTTACGTTTTTTATTTGCTCAACTTCATTGGAAGAGCGTCGACAAATTGCAAATATATTATTATTTGGAGCATAAATTTTGGCTAATTCTAAGCCAATGCCACGGTTTGCCCCTGTGATTACAATATTCTTCATAATATGTTTGAAAATAACATTATCTCTTATTGCTGCAGAAGCTAATTAGGTCGCCCATATGCATCAATTTGGTGGAGTTATCGGGAGTCGAACCCGAGACCTCTTGCATGCCATGCAAGCGCTCTACCAACTGAGCTATAACCCCATCTTCTAGAATTTGGTGTAGACCTAATATTAGATCTAAAATTATTATGCAAGAGATCGATGTGATTTTACCATATTAAAATTTTATATAGCCTATAATTAGCTAATAGTGAATTTACTCTGTTACAGAGATATGCTGATGGGGATGCCAAGTGGTATTGCTAGATTCCTCTTAGTATGGCCAATATTTTTTATTCTAAATATTGGTATATTTAAGAGAGGGATAAAGCTTTGAGTAATATAATTCATAGATTCTGCATCTATTGTATCTGGTTTTTGGCTAATATCACCAATGAATAATGCCTCACAATTCTTAAAAGTACCTGCATGAAGCAGATGTCTTAATGATCTATCTATGGCATAAGTGGGTTCATCATATTCTTCGATTAGCATTGAAAACTTTGATTCTTTATCTAGGCCCCAAGGGGTTCCTATACTTGTTTGAATAAGTGTCAGATTACCCCCCTTTAAAGGTGGTAATTCTGCCTCACCTTGATAATCTTTAGCTAAGTTATTTAATCCTGTAATTGGATAGGAGAGTATTTTATTTGTGCCTGACAATATATTGAAAAGATTTTTGATTGTGTCTTTATTTATGTTATCTGTAATACATTGATTTAATAATGGACCATGCAGGCTAGATAAGCCCCAATGATTATTTAAGCATAGATGTAAGCTAGTAATATCACTAAAGCCAATTAATAATTTATTTGATTGAGGCGATTCTAGCTTTAATAATTCAGGCAATATACGTGCTGAGCCATAGCCGCCACGGCTTACCATGATGATATTAGACTCATTACCATAAAGGGCATTTTTTAATTCGGCTAATCGAAGTTTATCACTTTGGGCCAAAAATGGTTCGTGATTATTACTTGGGAAGTCAAATAAGATAGGCTTTAAATCCCATTGTTTTAAAAATAAGGTGATTTTGTCGATTTCAGCAGGGCTATTTGGATATGCTGGTGATATTACATAAACATATTTCTCATCTTGTAGATTGGGCCAAATATTCGGGCGATTAATTTTTAGCTGCATTGATAAATTCTTTAAAAATTAAATGGTGAGGGTTTTGGTCATTTATTTGATCTCCTGCATGGCAAAGCATTTCCGGGTGCCATTGAGTAGCTAGTACAAATTTTTTGCCTTTCAGCTCAATTGCCTCAATTACTTTATCATTTGCTCTAGCTGAAACTATGATGGGGGCCTTAACAGAGGTTATAGCTTCACGATGATGTGAGTTAGTGGAAATAACTGATTTTCCTACAATCTTATGCAGGATTGTATCTATAGCAATGTTGATATCATGATTTTTTGTGAGGTCAAAATGCTCAATGCTTTGGTTAGATAGACTACTTACATCTGCGGTTAATTTACAGCCAAATAATCCAGCTAAAACTTGCATGCCAGCGCAGATACATAACATGGGCATATCGAGATTTAATGCTTGCTTGATAATTACTTCTTCAAATTCAAAACGTGGAGTTTTTTGATAAGGTGATTGTTCGTCCTTGCCCTCATACCAACTATTTGGCATTGCGTAAAAACCACCTGGAACTAATAGACCGTCTATTAGCTGTAGATAGTCTGCTACAGAATCAGTATCACCGTAAGGAATGAGAAATGGAGTTCCTCCAGCTAATCTTATTGCATCAATATAGTGAGTACGCAGTGCGAAATAAGGGAAGTCGGAAAAACTACCTTTTGCTTCCCAGTCTAAAATAATGCCGATTACTGGTTTTTTCTGGTTCATAGGAATGTTGGTGAAATTGCTTGTTAATAGAATTGTTAATAACTTTGTACTAACAGTCAATTGCTGATTAATGTATGTTGTAGGGTCGGACACATGTGACAGCCTGCGATATAAGAGAGATTTTAATTTGTGGCAAGAGGGCTGGACACATGGGTTCGCCTCTATGAGCGTGATTTATACTTGTTTTTATTGCTGATTGTGACAAATTCAATTTCTATATATTAAAAGGGTATGACCAACTACAAAAATAAAAAATTAGATAATGATAATCTTAAGCTAGAAACAAAATTAATCAGGGGAGATACTCTTCGAACTAATTTTGGCGAGACGTCAGAAGCGTTATTTTTAAATTCAGGATTTTGCTATAATGATGCGGAAACTGCAGAAAGCCGCTTTAATGGTGATGATCCAGGATATGTTTATTCAAGATATGTCAACCCAACATTAAAACTTTTAGAAGATCGCTTATTGTTGCTTGAATCTGGAGCTGAGTCTGCTTGCGTAATGGCGAGTGGTATGGCTGCGGTATTTGCTTCCATTATGTGTCAGGCAAAAGCAGGAGATCATATTATAGCTAATAAAGTTTTATTTGGCTCTTGTTATCATATCATCACCCAAATTTTACCTAATTATAATATCAGTTACACGCTTGTTGATGGAAGTGATGTTAATAATTTTGCAAAGGCAATACAGGATAATACAACCCTGGCTTTTATAGAGACACCTTCTAACCCAACGCTTGATTTGGTTGACATTGAAGGCCTAGCAAAGATTTGTAAGGCAAGTAAAGTTAAGCTTATAGTTGATAATATTTTTGCGACAAATTTAATGCAAAAACCGCTTGATTTAGGGGCAGATATTGTTATATATTCCACGACCAAACATATAGATGGGCAAGGGAGAAGTCTGGGAGGAGCTGTCCTTGGGAAAACTGAGTTTATCCAAGAACAGCTCCTACCGTTTCATCGCCATACAGGGCCGGCCTTATCGCCTTTTAACGCTTGGTGCGTTACTAAATCCTTAGAAACATTTACACTCCGTGTTGAAAAACAATGTGAGAATGCTCACAAATTAGCTGAATTTCTAGAATCGCATCCAAAAACCGCTAAGGTTATATACCCATATTTAAAATCACATCCGCAATATGAGCTTGCCAAAAAGCAAATGTTGTCTGGTGGTTCGATGATAGCATTTGAGGTTAGTGGCGGCAAGGCGGCAGCTTTTAGCTTTATGAATAAGTTAACTTTAACTGATATTTCCAATAATTTAGGTGATGCTAAATCTTTAATAACTCATCCAGGTACAACAACTCATTCTAATATTGAAGGAGATGAGCGAGTTAAGTTAGGTATTACGGATGGTTTAATGAGGTTATCAGTAGGGCTTGAGCATATAGATGATTTGATCAATGATATTAATAATGCTTTAAGGTAATTTAGTATGGCGGGACATTCAAAATTTGCAAATATCAAACATAGAAAAGCAGCTCAAGATTCGAAAAGAACGAAGCTTTTTAGTAAGGCTGCTAAGGAATTAATTGTTGCCGCTAAGGCAGGTAGTGATCCTGATGGCAATGCAAGACTTAGATCGGCTATTATTGCAGCTAAAGCGGTAAATCTTCCGAGGGATCGTATTGAATATGCTATTAAAAAAGGTTCGGGTAATTTAGAGGCTAATAATTATGAAGAAATTCGCTATGAGGCATATGGCCCAGCTGGAAGCGCTTTTGTTATTGAATGCTTAACTGATAGCCGTAATCGTGCTGCCGCTGCAATTAGATCGCTTTTTACTAAGCATGGAGGGTCGCTTGCAGAGAATGGTTCTGTGATATTTATGTTTGAGCATAAAGGCGTTGTGCGCTTTAATAAAGCGGTTGCGTCTGATGATGATATTTTTGAAGAGGCGGTTTTACTTGGAGCTGATTCTGTAGAATCAGATGATGAATTGCATGAAATTCAAACCGAGATAAATGGTTATACGGCAATACGTGATAGTTTAATTGAAAAATATGGTGATCCAGTGTCAGCTGCGATTGAATGGTTGGCGAAGGATAATATCGATATAGATGCCTCTAAGTCAGATACTATGCTTAAAGTTATAGATTTGCTAGAGGAGGATGACGATGTACAGAGCTTCTACACAAATGCCAATATCCCTGAGGAAGAAGGTGAATAATTTTGTAGGGGCGGGGTTATCTCGCCTGGATATAAGCGAGATGTATTTGTTGAAACGCGGGCGTGAAAACCCTAGCCATATGCATGTAGGAACGTAAATGCGTATAATTGGGATTGATCCAGCATTAACCAAATCAGGATGGGCGGTAATTGATCGTGTGGGTAATATGAATCACTACATAGCCTCTGGCATTATTACAACTGATAGCAAAACACCAATGCCAGAGCGTTTGAAAATAATCTATCAAGCTGTTGCTAAGGTTATAACTGAATTTAATCCAGACAGTGCAGCAATAGAAGAAACTTTTGTAAATAAGAATGCGGCGACATCATTAAAGCTTGGTTGCGCTAGGGGGGCGATAATTACATGTCTTGCTATGCATGATTTGCAAGTATCTGAATTTACACCAAAATACATCAAGAAATCACTTACAGGATCAGGGGCCGCGGATAAAAATCAGATGTTAAAGATGATTACTTTGTTAATGCCTAAGGCTCAGGTTAAATATGATGATGAGGCTGATGCAATTGCAATTGC
>JABJMA010000077.1 GCA_018659605.1 Rickettsiales bacterium | reverse complement strand
AGCTGGCGCACGACGGAGCGAGTGAAAGGAGCGAAGCCCGGTAGGGTGAAGAAATTCTTTGGAATTTATGAATCAATCCCTTCTCCTCGCCTAAAATACAAAGAGCCCCTTTTAGAGGGGCTTTTTTTATGCAATGCAAGTGGAGGTAGGGTGAGAACCCGGTAAAGAGGGTTTGAAAGGCAGCGAAGCTGACGCACGATGGAGCGAGTGAAATGAGCGAAGCCCGTAGGGTGAAGAAATTCTTTGGCATTTATGAATCAATCCCTTCTCCTCGCCTAAAATATAATAAACTTGATTTACTTGTATTTTGAATATTGTACATTATTCTACTTTTTAGAATATAAATAAAATATTAACTTACAATCCACCATGGACAATGCCTATAACGGGGTGCAATAGGGTAATGTTTGAGATAAAATAAGCAAAAGAAGATATGAATAAGATTTTTGCCCTAGTGGATTGTAATAATTTCTATGCATCTTGTGAGCGGGTTTTTAACCCTGCTTTAGAAGGAAAACCAATTATTGTATTATCTAATAATGATGGCTGCATTGTTGCTCGTTCAAATGAGGCCAAAGCACTTGGTATTCCAATGGGCGCACCATATCATCAAAATAAAGCCTTGATTCAAAAGAATAACGTAGCGGTATTTTCATCAAATTATCAATTTTACGGTGATATGTCACAAAGGGTTATGGCATCACTTAAAATGATGGTGCCAAATATGGAGGTTTATTCAATTGATGAAGCATTTTTACGATTAGATGATCTTAAAAATATTAATCTGTATGATTTTGCTTTAAATGTCATAACTAATATCCATAAATGGACTGGTATTCCAACCTCATTTGGTATTGCCCCTACTAAAACCCTAGCTAAAATTGCCAATCATATAGCTAAGAAAAAAACCAAAAAAGGAGTTTTTGATATTTCAGATCAAAAGCTACAAACAGAAATCATGCAAAATTTACCAGTTGAGGAGATCTGGGGCATATCGCATCGCTGGGGCAGGAAGCTTCGAGATTTTGGTATTGATACCGCATTAAAATTAAAAGATAGCGATCCTAAATTCATCCGTAAAAATTTTAGCGTCGTTGGTGAGAGATTAGTTTATGAATTACGCGGAGAATCTTGCTTGGATTTAGAAGAAATAGTACCAAGAAAAAACATCATGTCGTCAAAATCTTTTGGTAAATTAGTCACAGAAATCACGCCAATGGAAGAAGCGCTCGCGAGTTACGCAGCAAGAGCCTGTGAGAAATTACGTAAACAAAAAAGTAAAGCTAGCGGTATTTATGTTTTTGTTAAAACTAATTATTTTCGAAAATATGATACGCAATATTGCAATAGCAGCATAATTTATTTTGATCATTCAAGTTCAGATACTGCATTTATTATTAATCAGGCGAAGAAATTACTCAGGCAAATTTACCTAAAAGGTTATCGCTACCATAAATGCGGCATTATGCTAGTGGATTTAGTTGAAGAACATCATCATCAACATCATTTCTTTAGTGCAAATGATACCAAGAAAGCTGATAACATCATGAGAATGCTCGATAAAATTAATCAAGATATGGGACCAAATACATTGTTTCATGCAGCCCAAGGCATCAAGCGCGATTGGCAAATGCGCTGTGATAATCGATCTAAACGCTATACTACCAAATGGGATGAGCTGGCTATGGTGTTATAATAATATTGGAGCTTTCAATTTCCTGATTATTGGTAAAGATCAACAATCTAACTAATTTTTCAACAGGAGCTGATTTGTCAGAGAGAATATTAATCTTAATTTTTTCTGAGTTGTTTTTACGTGTTATGAGCTCGGTTTTTAGATCAGCAAAACTTGCAAATCTTATCCCATCTATCGACCATTCATCAGCATTGTTGAAAATAACCAGATCAAGTGATGGAACTGCATGAGTTTGAACTAAATTATCTTTGTCTTCGGCAAGCTCAATATTAAATGATTTGAGCGCAACATTCATAGTAAGTATTAAGAAAATAATCAGCATGAACATAACGTCAATTAAAGGTGTTAGATCGGGAATTAAATCACCTTCGATTTTACTGCGTTCAGATTTTAAATTTTTGACATTGATCATATTGATACATCTTCAATAACAAATGATCTTTTGTTGAGTTTTGTTTGATATGCTTCAATACGTGCTTCACTAATACGAGAGAAAATGAATGCTGCCATAAGCGAAGGCAGTGCTATTGATAATCCAATAGCGGTAGTCATCATAGCATTCCAAAGACCATCAGAGATTAATGCGGGAGTAACCGGGCCTGTTTCTAAAGAAATGGTCTTAAAAACTTTAATAATGCCTATAACTGTTCCAAGCAATCCAACCATTGGACTGATAGTTGAAATTAATCTAAGTGTTTTAATGCCAAAATCATAAGAGTTTTTAAGATCAGCTAATAAAAATGCCATTAACTCATCTCGCAGAGCCTTAGGTTTTGCTTTATTTTTATCTAATACTATTGATAATCTTTTTAGATTATCGCAATTTTCCACTTTCCCAAGTTTAAGACAAAAAAACAAACGGTTAATTATTATTGAAAATGAAAATATAGATAAAATTAATAGCGGATAAGCAAGGAACCCAATATTTACAAGAAGATCAGACATTATTTAATTAATGATAAATTCTACAGGAATTCTAACCAAGATTATTGAATTATTTATAGAGGTTTGGTCAAATTTCCATTTTAAAACTGCATTTCTAGCTGATTTGTCTAAAATAGCAAATCCTGAAGTTTGTATAATGTTGATTTTAGTTACTAAACCATTGCTATCAACTTCTGCATCTATGATAACCACTCCTTGTTGTTTTAATCTAAGGGCTCTTTTGGGATAAATTGGTGAAGGCTTGTAACCTTTAATTTCAGAATTATTAATTGGAATCATTTTAGGATCTTTTGGCTCTAATTTTTTATCTTCCTCTGTGATTTTCTCAGCTATGACCGGTTCTTTTAATTGATTTTCTATAATTGGCTTTACCATAGAGCTTGCTTGTTTCTTATCTGGATGTGCTTTGGAGGGAGCTTGTGATATAGGAGTGGTTTTCTTGATAACTTTTTCAATCACCTCGTGACTATTAGAGTCATTGTAGAATTTTGCATTTATTTTTGTGATATCAAGCTTAAGTAACGGTAAATCTTTTTTAGCAATATTTTGAGAAATAAAATATAACGCCAAACCATGTATTAATACTGATAATGTCAAAAAAACTGATAGATTATTTTGTGTGTGTTTGGAAAAATACATAAAGTTAGTAATTGATAATTATTCTCATCTTTTTGCTTGCATATTTAGAATAAAGAGAATAGTTATCATTTTCAATAAATAATTTATTTTTTTGCAGAATATGAAACTAAAAATAGCCTTATCAGTTGCTCCAATTATTTTGAGCATTTTAAATTCACAGGGATTTGCGTCAGAAATTAGTGAGAAAACACAAAGAAACACCAGAGAAATGGAAAGGTTAATGGTAATTGGCAATTCAGATGACATTAACAACATTGCAGGTTCGGCACAATTTATCGATTTAGAAGCATTAGAGCGTTATAATTATAATGACATCAATAGAGTCCTAAGAGAAGTTCCGGGGATAAATATCCAAGAAGAAGAAGGTTATGGTAATAGGCCAAATATTGGTATTAGAGGTGGTAGGTCCGAAAGAAGTGCTGACATTACTTTAATGGAAGATGGTATTTTAATTGCCCCAGCTCCATATGCAGCTCCATCTGCTTATTATTTTCCAAGAGTCAATCGTATGGAAGCAATTGAAGTGAGAAAAGGCTCGAGTACAATTAAATTTGGCCCAAGAACCACAAGCGGAGCTGTTAATATGCTATCTAGCTCAATTCCAGCTGGGCAGTCAGGTAGGGCAATCTTTGGTTATGGTTCTGATAACACACAAAGGCTAGAATTAAATTATGGTGATATGAGTGAAAAATTTAGCTATGTAATTGATCTTGGTTATGAAAGTACTGATGGTTTTAAAACTCTAGATATAACAGGTGATGATACAGGCTATGCTATTGCAGATGGAATGGCCAAATTTAGATATGTAATTGATCCTAATGCCGAGATTTACCAACATGTAGAATTTAAAATAGGTGCTACAACTGAAGATTCTAATGAGACATATTTAGGGCTAACTCAGGCGGACTTCGAATCCAACCCATATAGAAGATATACTGCGTCGCAAAGAGATAATATGGATGCAAACCATGATCAATTTCAATTGAGTCATTATATTGAGCCATCTGACAATGTTGATGTAACAACAACAATCTACAGAAATAACTTCTCAAGGAACTGGTATAAATTACAATCTGTTACTATTGGTAATGACAAAAAATCTATATCAAACTCACTTGATGATTCAGCCTACCTTGATGCTTTAAAAGGTAACACTGATCTTGATGGAACTTCTGCAAACAATCTAACTATAAGAGCAAATAATCGTGATTATTATTCAGAAGGAATTCAAAGCGTAATAGCGCATCAATATGAAACTAAAAGAGCTAGTCATGAGGTTGAGTATGGTATAAGGTATCATTATGATGAAGAAGATAGATTCCAAAATGAAGATCAATATTCAATAACAAGTGGTTTGATGGATCTTACATCGGCCGGAGCTCCTGGAAGTAATGCTAATAGGGTAGGCGAAGCAAAAGCACTTGCCATGTATGTTGAGAATGAAATTGATTATGGAAAATTGATTTTAACTCCAGGTCTTAGATATGAATCAATAAAGCTAACACGTAACAATAGAGCTAATGGCGATGTTGATGTAAATCATATTGATATCTTTCTGCCTGGATTTGGAGCTATTTATGATCTTGATGATAATTATAATTTATTTGCCTCGGTTCATAAAGGTTTTGCACCTCCGGGACCCTCGACTAATACTGATCAAAGGTCAGAGGAAAGTGTAAATTATGAGATTGGTATACGTTATAACAACAATAACCTAAAAACAGAATTAGTAGGTTTCTACAATGATTATAACAATCTACTTGGTGAGGATACTTTATCAAGCTCTGGAGCGGGTACTGGTGATTTATATAATGGTGGCGAAGTAACAGTTTATGGTATTGAAGCTGGTCTTAAATATGATCTCGCTGCCTTTACTAATCAATCAGATTTTAAGTTCCCATTAAACATTAACTACACTTTCACTAGTGCTGAATTTGACAGTAGTTTTACTAGTAGCTTTGATGAATGGAACACGGTTACTAAAGGTGATGAATTGCCTTATGTACCGGAGCATCAACTATACGTATCAATAGGAGTTGAGGCTGAGAAATGGACATCTTATTTGTCGGCCAAATATATGGATGAGATGCGTACCGTTGCTGGTTCTGGTCCAATAGCTTATGGTTCTGGAACTGATGATCATTTTATTATTGATGTAACTGCTGAATATAAACTTGATGATAAAAGCAAGCTATTCGCAAGTGTTTACAATTTAACAGATGAAGCATATGTGGTTGCGAGAAGACCAGCAGGAGCAAGGCCGGGTGCGCCATTATCAATATTAGTTGGTATGAAGCTTCAGTTTAACTAATACGAATCGAAAAATTTTAAAAGATTCTAATAGTATAAAACCTTATGGAGTCATATAGTAGGGTGGGGATTGTAAGTTAATAAGCGAGCTGAACTAGTTGAATCATTCTTATGTTTTTAAACTGAATGCAAGACATTGGTCACAACTCCCCAAATGACAATATCATTGTCATTGCCGAGTTTTATCGGTTCGAAATCATCATTTTCAGGCATTAAAAGAGTTTCGTTTTTACTGATATGTAGTCGTTTAACTGTAAGTTGACCATCAATTGAAGCAATAACAATCTTGCCATGTTTAGCCTCTAGGCTTCGGTCAACTACTAGAATATCACCTGAATGAATACCTGCATTTATCATTGAGTTACCGGCCGCTCTAACGAAGAATGTTGCAGTGGGGTGTTTTACTAGATGTTTATTAAGATCTAACTTATCTTCCATATAATCATCTGCCGGTGATGGAAAGCCAGCTTGTACTGTGCAGGAATAGAAGGGTAATTGATAAGCTTTATGCTCTACAAACTCCATGACCTGATCAATCATGGTTTCCGGTATTCTAATTGGTTTTGTTGGCTCTTTATATTTGCCTTGTCCTTTTGGTCTACCGGCGCCTAATCTTGTACCACCTCTTGCCATATTAATAATTAAATAATTCTGCTATAGAATATTGTGCAATATTCAAACTGCAAGAATTTTATTAAAGTTATGTATAATTTTGGGCAAAAAAAAACGGATGGTTTTGACATCCGTTAATATAAAATTTAAATAAGAGAGATAATTCTGCTAAAGAACTACATCAAATTTTATTTGAATCTTTCTTTTTCTCTGTAGAGATTCTTTCTTTTTTCTTCTCTTTTTATCAGCTGTGGTTTCGTAATGCTTTTTATTTTTTAAAGCTCTGAATACACCTTCGCGTTGCATTTTCCTTTTTAAGGATCTAAGAGCAGCCTCTATATTGTTATCTTTAACTAAAACTTGTAGCATATGTATCTAAATTAATTACATGTGAGGAGAGATTTCTAAAGCAATGCTATCATATAGTCAAGTAAAACTCGTGATTATAGTAAACTTCTATTGAAGTAATTAAGATATGGTTATTGGTTAATATTTAAAGCTTAAAAATGTAGTTTTTAAAATATAGTAGTAAGATGTTTTTGAATCTAAAATAGTCAGTTTGTGCTAGCCTGGGTGATTAGAAGTAAGGGTTAGCCTGGTATTGGCAGCTAGGCAGATATAATAATAATCAGATTGAGATGTTTTTAATAATTTACTAATTACCTTAAATGTACTTCCCGTTGTTGCAATATCATCAAAGATAATTAATTGCTTAAAATCTAGCGTTTGATATTTTTTATTAATAGCAAATGATTTAGTTAAGTTACTTTGGCGCTTTGACTTTGGTAGTGAAGATTGAGGTTTGGTATATTTAGTTTTGATAAAAAAATTAGGTATTAACCTTATGTTAAGCTTTTTCGCTATAAGGGAACAAATGACTAAATTATGATTAAAGCCTTTTTTGATATATCTAATTTTATTACTCGGAATAAATGTTATATATAAGGGTGTTAACTTAAAGTAGTTAATAGTTTGGATCGTAAGATTTGCGAATAATAAGGAATAATTAACATTATGATTATATTTATAATTTATTAGTAAGCTTCTAATTATATTCTCATAATGACAGCTATAATAGACCTTTTTACTTTGTATTAATGTCCATCCTGGTGAAAGATCTATATCCTTAAAACACTCAATACATAAATAATTAGATTCAGAAGTGTCTCTTGAACAATTAATACAATGAGATCTTATTAAACAAAGGTAAACCCATTTAAATGCCCAGGAGGCAAGGTATTTAAGATGTAGGTGCTGCTTTTTTTCTGGCCGGGATCTTCTGAGTTGTAACAGAGATTAACTGGAGTCAGAGTTGCTAAAGAAGATTTTATTAAACTCAATCATAACATTTTGCAAATCATGTTGATTCAGAAAAATCATGGAATTTGCTTCGCGTTTTATAGTTAGGTTAAACTCATTTGATGTAATATCCTTATTATTAAGATAGCTGGCGAATTTCGTTGTTCTTGCAGCGAACTCACTTTCTTCCATATTGTATATGGTATGGAATTTAGCATTTTTAACATATTGTGGAGCAACATCATCTGACACCATCGAGTCGTACATTTCTGCCACGAAGAAAGATATATTAGATAATCCAATGTTAATTTCACCAGAAGGAATCATGTCCATTTCAGACTTAGTCAAATTGGCAGTTATTACTGATGAAAACTTATTGTTGGTAAGGTTAAAGTTTTTGATTTTGAGTGAGTTATTAACACCGGTCGTTAGCGTACCTTTATAGGTAAGATCAATATTAAAATTAGTTGTAAGATCCTCAATAACTTGTTGATTATTATCATATAGTTTTATGATCTGGTCGCTTTCTAAATTTACAATTTGATTAAAGCCTAGATTGTCAAAATTAAAATATAGCTTGTTACTATCAATAGATATTTGGGTCGATAATGTATTTGATGAAATGGTAATGAAGTTTGGCTTAAGATCTAAAGATCTATTAGTTACCTCCCCTGTACCTTCATGCTTTGAATAGGTGTGTGTTAGTAACGGTGATTGTTTAAAGGTTATGATCGATTCAGCAGGTTCATCAGATAAACTTAAAGTTAGTTGTTTAGGTAATACTATATCAAATATATTTTTGTAATGAGTGATTGTTGCAATATCTGTGCTTTTTATTGTAACTTCAATATTATCTTGCGACCGTATTTTAGCGAGAGTAAAGGACAGGCTTGGAGATTTTAGTGTAGTTTTAGATTGAGTTTCATCAAATTCAATGATCAGATTCGGAGATTGAATAGTTATGCTGCTATCAATCTTACGCAATGTGATATTATCAGCTGTAATCTCTGAAGGTAAGAAAATATTATCAGTGCTGAAGTTATCATAGGTAATACGATAACCATTCTTCCCAATCGTATCAACCAAACGCTGCTCAGCTTTTGATTGAAAAAAACTTTGTGCAGTAAATCCTAAATATCCAATAATGGCTATCAGTATTAATATTAAAATAGAAAGAATAAGCTTTTTCTTACCTTTAGTTTGTGATTTTTGCGGCATCTATATTCCTTGTTTGCGATGGGATTGTAACAGTTATGCCATCTAACTCATCTGACATAATAATTTGGCAACCAAGCCTTGATGTAGTAGTAACACCAAAGGCTAGATCTAGCATATCTTCCTCTTCCTCTGAGGCTTCCTTAAGTTTATCAAAATCAATTTCCTCGACAATGATATGACAAGTGGAACAAGCAAGAGAACCTTCGCAGGCACCCTCAAGATCAATATTGTTATTATGAGCTATCTCTAATATAGACAGTCCATTTTCCACTTCAAAAGTCTTGTTTTCTCCTTGTTCTATAAATGTGATTTTTGGCATATTATTTAATCGTTATTATTATCTTCATTTGAAGAATTTTCCTTATGCATTATTTTCTCTAATTCTTCAAGGGTTTTTCCAGATAAAGAGTGAGAAATTTTCTCAATTTTGTCATGAATTAATTTTGTTAATAGCTCTTTACTATTGTCATGTAGCACAGAAACCCCTGCGAGGTCATGACAGGACTTAAAATCTTCTGATAGCTTTTTGATCTCATTTTCTATTTTTCCAATTTCAGATTTATCAAATAGGTCAAAATCTTTAGAAATAATTGATTTTAGAGAATTAATATGCTCGTCAATTTGGAATTTAAATTTATTTAATTGTCTTGTCAGCATATCTTGCTTCGCATTAACATAGCTGTCTTGAAGCATCTTTTCAATTTGACTGATGTTTAGACCGTATGTTGGCTGAACTTCAATTATTTGTTGTTTGCCCGTTGTTTGCTCACTTGCTGATATTGTTAATATACCATCGCGGTCAATTTTAAATGTTATCTGAATTCTAGGTTTTCCAGCGGGCATAAGTGGCATGTCAGCTAGCTCAAAATGTGCCAATGATCTATTTTGATTCACTATCTCGCGCTCCCCTTGTAATATATGAATTAATAGATTCTTTTGATTATTCTTATGAGTTGTGAATTCTTTTGTAATTGATACAGGAATTGGAGTATTACGAGGTATTATTTTTTCAACCAATCCTCCCATAGTTTCAATACCTAGTGATAATGGAATAACGTCAATCAGTAAATTATTTGATCCATTACATAATGCATTTGCTTGTATTGCAGCACCATAGCTAACAATTAATTCTGGATCAATTTTAGTTAAAGGCTTTTTATTAAAAACCTCCTGAATTCTTCTTGGAACTAAAGGTACTTTGGTTGCGCCTCCAACTAATATAATTTCTTCTAGATCTTGAATTTTAATGTCAGCAGCTTTTAAAGTTGAGGCAAATAACTGGGTAGATTCATCTATTAGATTGGTAATTAAATCTTCAAACTCCGTTATTGTAATAGATAATTGATAATCTTTATCCCTAATAATTACATGATCGGAAAATTTATCATTATCAGATAAGTATATTTTCGCATGGCGCGCAACTCTCATTAATTGCGTAATTTCTTTATGAGTTAAGTCTTCAAATGAATATTCAGAGAAGTATTTCTCAATAAAGAAGTCGGTAACTTTAAAATCAAAATCATCACCTCCTAATTGATTATCTCCTCCAGTTGCAATTACTCTAAAAACTCCTTGCTTCATTTCCACTATTGAAGTGTCGAAGGTTCCTCCACCAAGATCATAAATGCCATAAAAACCTTCAGCCTGCATATCTAGCCCATAAGCTAGAGCAGCTGCGGTTGGCTCGTTAATCAGTCTAAGCACTTCGAGAGCCGAAATTTTTGCTGCTTGAATAGTGGCATTCCTGGCTGCATCGTCGAAATATGCTGGTACGGTAATTACGCATTTGCTGATATCCGTAATAGCTAGTTCCTTAATAGCTAATTGTTTTATTTTAGTTAAGATATGTGCGGATAGCTCAATAGGAGTAATGCTATGATTATCTAGTTTTAAATGGATGATATGCGTGTTGTCTTTACTATGATCAATTAAGCCTTTGAATCGCTCATAATCATCACCTAAATCATCCATGCCTTTACCCATTAAGCGCTTGATTGATTCAAAGGTGATAGAGTTTTTATCTAAAGCTTTATTACCGATCGTTATCTTACCATCTTTATATGTCACTATTGATGGAATCAGAGCTTGGCCGTTAAACTTAACCATTTTTATAGCATCGTCATGGCAATATGCGCAAACTGAATTAGTTGTGCCTAAATCTATGCCAATAGCATGTTCGAAACTAAGCTCAGTTTTTTTCTCTAATGGATCGTCAATATCAAGTAGTTGCATTGTTTTATTAATTATATTTTTTTGAAGCTTTTTGATAGTAGCTTAATTTTATCGTGTCAATTGCTGCCTGATTATAATTTTGGACTTTAAAGTCATTAGCAATATCTGCTAAGGTAATTGTAATTTTGCTGTTCATTTTTTGTGCAAAATTCTCTTGCTCAGCGTCTCCAGAAATTTGTGACTGTTCTTCATTTAGATCCAGAATCTCATCAAGAAATTCAGGCGATTCTATAAAGTAGCTATTGGCATGATTATCAATATCAATATTATGTAATTTGAGAATATATTTGCTACGAGAAAGGTTATCTTTCAAAGTATTAAATGCGTCATTTAGATAGGATGAGACATTTAAAGCCAATGTTTGTTCTATTTCTGACTTTTTGACAAATAAGTCCGGATGAACCTGGCTTTGCATTTTTAAATATCGGTTTTTGCAATCAGTAGGGTTAATATCAAAAGTTACAGGATAGCCGAATTTAATAAAAAAATTTGTATTAGCAGTGAGGATTTTGTTACAATTCTGACAAAAAAGTTGATGTGCGACATTTTTATGTCGGCAAAAAAAACAAATTATTATATTATCAGTATTTCTAGACATAAAAAGACTCCCCACAGCCACATCTACCCTTCTCATTAGGATTCTTAAAGACAAAGCCTGATTCAATAATGGTATTATTGTCAGATGTTTTGACATGAAAATCCATGGTGGTATTAAAGATAAATAATGATATTTTGGGATCTATAAAAACATTTACTATATCACTTTCAGCTAATTCGTCATATGCAGTAATATTATTTTCTAACGCATATTCAATATTATATGTTAGACCTGAGCATCCTTTGGTTTTGAGGCCAATTTTAATGCCATAGCAAACATGATCAGGATCGGCTGTTGTGCGCTTGGTCACTCTTTGCATAATCTCTGTTGTCGCTTCGTCTGTGATAGATAAGTAATCTATTACCTTGTTATTATAGGGTGTTTCCAGCCTATGATAATTAGTCATTTTTCTTCAGCGTTTTTAGTTCGATAATCGGTAATAGCTGCTTGAATAGCATCTTCGGCCAATACAGAGCAATGAATTTTAACTGGGGGTAAAGCTAGTTCTTCTACAATCTCAGAGTTTTTAATCATTGTTGCATCATCGAGAGTTTTGCCAGTTAGTAACTCTGTAACAAAAGAGCTTGAAGCTATTGCAGATCCACAGCCAAAAGTTTTGAATTTAGCATTTTTTATAATACCATCTTCAACTTCAATTTGTAATTTCATTACATCACCACATGCTGGAGCTCCAACTAAGCCAGTACCAACTGTTTTTTTAGTTTTATCTAAACTTCCAACATTGCGTGGATTTTCGTAATGATCTAATAATTTTTTGCTATATGCCATTTTCTTTACCTATAAATTATTAATTAATGTTCTGACCATTGAATTTTCTCAAGATCAATGCCTTCTTGGACCATTTCCCATAATGGACTTAGGTCCCGTAATTTATTGATTGCGCCGATAATTAAATCAGCGGCGTAATCTATTTCATCCTCGGTTGTGAAGCGACCAATACCGAATCTAATTGACGAATGTGCCATCTCATCCTTTACTCCCAAGGCCTTTAGCACATATGAGGGCTCCAGAGATGCAGAGGTGCAGGCTGAGCCAGATGATACTGCTAGGTCTTTAATTGCCATCATTAACGATTCGCCTTCAATATAAGCAAATGAGATATTTAAATTTCCAGGATAGCGTTGCTTCGTATCACCATTTAAGAATATATCAGGGATATTATCTGCAAGTTTTTTATAAAGTTTATCAGATAAGTAGCTAGTTTGTTTATTATCCTTGACCATATTCTCTTTGGCAAGTTTGGCCGCGGCGCCAAATCCAGCAATAAGCGGAGTTGGAAGCGTGCCCGAGCGTATACCTCGCTCTTGACCGCCACCAGATAGTAGAGGTAATATTCGAACTCTTGGTTTACGTCTTACATATAAGGCGCCAATGCCTTTTGGACCGTAAATTTTGTGAGCCGAGATACTCATAAGATCGATATTCATTTCATCAACATTCAGTGGAATTTTACCAAAAGCTTGCGCACAATCAGTATGAAAATAAATCCCGTTTTCTTTACATATTTGACCAATTTCTTTTATAGGCTGGATAACTCCAATTTCATTATTAACTGCCATGATAGAAATTAGGACGGTTTTATCAGTGATAGCATTTTTAAGCTTTTCAAGATCAATTATACCATTTTTTTGCACGGGTAGAAATGTAGTGTTAAACCCGTTTTGCCCTAAATATCGCACTGATTCTAATACGCATTTATGCTCAGTTGTTAGAGTGATAACATGGTTTTTTTGCTCTTTATAAAATTCTGCAATACCTTTGATAGCTATATTATTTGATTCAGTTGCACCTGAGGTAAAAATAATTTCTTTTGGATTGGCGCCAATAAGATTGGCAATCTGCTCTCGGGCAATATCGACTGCTTCTTCAGCGGCCCAACCAAAAGCATGGCTTCTAGAATGTGGATTGCCAAAATTATCTGTAAGATAAGGCATCATCGCTTCTAACGCTTTTGGATCAAGCGGTGTTGTTGCCTGGTAATCTAGATATATAGGTTTCTTAACTTTTTTGTTCATATTGAGGAATATTATTTAGATAGTTATTATATTTTTCAGATAAATTTGCAATCGATACTGATTGCAAGTAGTTAGTTACATGATTGCTTAAATCTTTAAGAAAAAAATGACTAGAGCATTTATAGCTATTAGCACTAATACATGACTTGTCCGATTTACATGATGTGATATTGCATGATTCATGAACTGCATTAAAGACATCTATTAAATATAGGTCTTTAGGCTCTTTTGCCAACACATAGCCGCCGCCTGGGCCTTTAACGGATTTGACTATTTTTCCTTTTTTTAGCTCAGAAAAAATCTGGCTCAAAAAGCATAATTTTATATTTTGGTCTTTTGCTATCTTCTGTAAAGATTTAGGAGATGAAAGATCCCCGGGTGCAATATCAATCAGTGCTCTAATGGCATAATTTGTTTTAGCTGTTAATTGCATAGCAAGCTAGTTGACTTTAATATAAGTTATTAATAAGATGACTCATCATTTTGAGCGAACTCTAAGAGTAGGAACTTAATACAAAAACATACTAATTTAGTCAACTATTTAGTGAATAATTAACCAAGATATTTTATATAGATAATGCCAGAAATAATTTTTAATGGTCCATCAGGGCGTTTAGAAGCCAGATATTATCACAGTAAAGAGCCCAAGGCTCCAGTTGCTTTAGTATTGCATCCTCACCCGCTTCATGGCGGTACAATGAATAACAAAGTAGTATATTCTTTGTTTAGAGCCCTAGTTAATAATGGTTTTTCGGTATTACGTTTTAATTTTAGAGGTGTTGGTAAGTCACAAGGTGCTTTTGATGATGGAGTAGGGGAGCTTGAGGATGCTACATGCGCAATGGACTGGATTCAGGATCAAAATCCTGATGCTGGTATTTATTGGATCGCTGGCTTTTCTTTTGGTGCCTGGATTGCTATGCAATTAATGATGCGGCGCCCAGAGATTATGAGCTTTATTGCTGTTTCACCTCCAGCAAATAAATATGATTTTTCTTTTTTGTCACCATGTACAGCATCAGGGCTGATTGTGCAAGGGGCAAAGGATACAATAGTTCCAGAGAAGCATCCTGCAAATTTGGCGGATAAGCTATCAATGCAGAAGAATATAGATGTAGAATATAAAGTAATTGATAAGGCGGATCACTTCTTTCGTGAGCAAATGGATATAGTAGATACCACATTTGCTGAATTTATTGAAGATCGTTTGAATGATGATAAAGGTATTGCAAGTAAAAGACGTGTAGGCAAAAGGCGTCGTAAATCACGTAAAACGAAAGTTAAGGCTGATTAGTTATTTAGGGAGGCTAAATCCTTTCTGTACTTACCTTCTCTAGATTCAAGGAGGCTAGCTAGGGCTGCCTGATTCTGTTATTATAGCATCAAGTTTTATGTCATGACTTTCTACAGGGAGTAATGTTGTGGATTTCTGTATATTTGATGCAATCCCAACTTTTATAACATTAGTGTTTTCAGAAAAATATCTATCATAATATCCACCTCCATAACCAAGCCTATATAATTGATGATCAAAGGCAATTAAGGGAGTAATAATTATATCTGGCTTAACTAGGTTGTTACTTTCAGCCTTTGGCTCTCGAAGATTAAATTTTTCATTAGGAATGAGATCGGATAATTTTCTATTCCAATTATAGAAATGAATCTCAGTGTCATGAATTCTAGGTAGGGATATAGTTTTGCTCGAATCTATAAAGGGTAGAATATTTAGGATGTCGATCTCATTATTTATTGGGTAATATAGTCCAATTATTTTATAGTCTTGCTTTGCTAGATATAAATCTAAATTAGTTATAATTGGCTTGAAGTCAATTTTGACATTTAGTCTTAGATTGAGGAAATGCTTCCTTAAGCTGGGTTTTGGATTTTGATTCATTGACCTGCATTAAAAAAGAGAAACAACCGCTTGGCCGTTGGTTTTTGCTCTTAAAGACCCTTTTATGAAAAAGGCGCAAGCTATGTACTAAGACCACGGTCAAAGCAGAGACAGCCTCCTATTTAAGACGTAATTGTCGGCCCCGAGATATAAAAACCTTACTCGAACCAAGCAGTATTGTTATAATTTAGCTTAATTATTCTTATTTTGCAAGATGCTAATATAAGATATTAGGGAATCAATTTTACTCATAGAATCATTAACCATTGATTTGATATTATCATTCTTGCTATATTGTTTTTTTAAGTTAAATACCTCATCTTGAAGCACTAGTAGCATAATAACGAAGATCAGCTCCCTATCTGCCTTGGGGCCGAATTTATCAAATAGATCAACAGATTTGTTATTAATTAATTTGCTGAGCTCAATAATATGTCCATCTTCTCCATCATTACATGAAATTTTATATTTTTTACTACCGACTTCGATTTCAACGATATTCATTTATTTAGAGTTGTTAAATTATTGAGAAAATTTTCTAGGATCTTATGCCCGTGATCTGATGCAATGCTCTCTGGATGAAATTGCACTGATTCTAAAGGAAGTTTTTTATGCCTTATTGCCATTATTTCTGATTTATCCTCTGTTGTGGCACTAATGGTAAAATCTGGATGTAATGTTGTTTTGTCAATTATTAGCGAATGATAACGTGTAGCTTTAAAGGGGTTAGGCAAGCCTAAAAAACAACCTTTGCCATCATGGTAAATATTCGATGTCTTGCCATGCATGGGAGTGTTTTTTATAATTTTCGCTCCAAATGCTTCTGCTATAGCCTGATGTCCTAAGCAAATACCAAAGAAAGGAATAGAATTGTGGAATTCTTTTAAGATCTCAAGACATTGGCCTGCCTTGCTAGGGTTTGAAGGCCCCGGTGAAATAAAGATGGCTTTATATTTTCCTTGATGGATTGGCGCCTTGTCAATTTGATCATTGAGCATTATATCGCATTCTATATTTATATCGGCCAAGTAATGGACAATATTGAATGTAAAGCTATCATAATTATCAATTAGTAGAATCATCCAACAATTTTATTGTAATTAGAATAAATAAAAATTACCGATATTAAAATTAAATTAGATTTTTAATAAAACCTTATAGGTAAATTTATGATCGATAATCTTTTAAATAAATATATTGAAAAAGGCAATGCATTACAGAAATCAATTTTAATAAAGAATTATAAAGAGTTATATAAATTACCAATTTTAAAGCCTGGTTTAGACTTGATATTAAGTGAGGCTGAAATCGGAAACATTACTTTTGAGCTTAATATTATTGATGATTTGGTTCAGCTAAAAGGCTGCTGCTTGACTCATGAAAAGCATATTTATCATAAAATATTCAAAAGCTTTGTTAAAACCTATAAACATAAGATTAAGCTGCAGAAATTAAATATAGGTGTTTTAATGCATGAATTGGCGCATGCATTAGAAAAGCAGGGACGGATTAATTTATCAGATGGCTTTGATCAGGCGATGAAGCAAGATCTTAGTCACATCCAAAATGCTGCCCATACAATTAGATACGCAATTGATAAAATCATGTATCAAGATTTAAAGTTATATCCTGAAGATCAGCAATCATCTGAGTTATTTGCACGTCTTTTTCAAATGCTAGCAATGTCGAAGGAAGTTGGGCATTTTGATGATGCATTTCAGTTTCGTTATAAAGATTGTCGAGAATTTTTTAAAAATAGTATCATGTGGATAGAGTCAATATTCAATGAGTCAATATCAGCTCGTGTTCCAGATTATATTGCGCGACAAACAGAAAGAATTAAGTTTGATAAAACTAATACTCGCTATACCAGTAAGTTTTCTACTAAATCTGACAAAAAATCTTGGAGCCAGGGACCTAGCTCCAAGGTAAAATCAAATTTTGATGAGTAGTGAATAATGAATCGTAAGGGCGGGGTCCTCCTGCCCTTGATCAAGCATATTCAATGTTTACGGGCGGGAGGACCCCGCCCCTACGTGAATTATAATGAGTGTTGCTGTTATTAATATGTGATTGAGTAACTATTTACAATCGAAAGACCACTTGCATAATTTGACGAATTAAATTAGGTTCTTAAAAAAATAGTAAAAAGAATGTCTATAGGAATTTGGCAATTAGTTTTGATTTTAGCAATCATTTTGATCATATTTGGCGGTGGTAAAATACCTCGCCTGCTTGGTGATTTTGGTAAAGGTATCAAAAATTTCAAAAAAGAAATTAAGTCAGATAATTCAGACGAAAAATCAGATAAAGAATAATTTATTAGCCGCCATAGCTCAGTGGTAGAGCGTCTCATTGGTAATGAGGAGGTCGCAGGTTCAATCCTTGCTGGTGGCACCATCCTTCGCCCTTTGGGCTTCGCCTGGCGGGCCAGTCAGTTTTGTAGTTGAATGTAAGCGGGAGTGGCCACTATTGCTCGATTCTGGGCAACTACAAAAGATTAGCCCTATATTAGTAGTTTTTTATTGATAATTTTATAGGCATTTTTTATGTAGATGAGGTATGTGCGTACTTGACATAACGTTGTACTTTTCTTACAATAAGTACAAGGTTCGTTATGAGCTTACAAATATAATAGAGAGAAAGTTATGGGTAAAATATTACATAATGTTCAAGATAGGAAGGAACCGTTTGACGATGATAAGAAACGGTTAGTAAATTGGATAATTGGGGAGATTATCAAGAAACTTCGAGAACAGGACGATTTTAAGGATTATTTTCCATCAGAGCAAGAAAAGGGTAATATTGATATATCTAGTGATAATAGTAATATTGAGATATATCTTGAGAAGATGAAAAAATATTGTCTGCAGGGTTATGGACAGAAAGCTTCTGAACAGGATTTAACATTTTTAGCAAATAGCTATGCTGTTATTAGATTGGTAGTAAATCGTCAAATAGTTAGCGATACATTAATAAAAGAGGAGTTTAAGCGTTTTAATGAACTTAGAGATAGTAGTAAAAAACAAACGTTACTTAAATATTCTTATGCTCTTGATGCTATGGGCGATACGGAACAAAGATTTGGGGAGTTAACAAGTCGGCGTAGAAATATTAATGCAGCTTATACTACAGGAGCTGTTGTAGGTAGCGCTATTATAGCAGCTGGAATTGTTGCGACTGCTGTTTCTGGAGGAGACAGCGCAAGCTGTGGATCTGGCAGTGTATCTGGAGGAAATATTGCTCCTGTAAGTCTAGGTGATATAATGAATGCTGCTAATACGGGTGCTGAGCAAACATCAGGAGCTTTGAAAAGTGCAGGAGCTCAAGTTCCAGGATTATTTGTAACAGGAGGCAAGGCAGTAGATAATGTAGCTGAGCAAACACCAGGAGCTTTATCTAGTATGGTTCGGCAGCAGCCGTCAAGGATGCAGATGGATCTTAGTGGAGTAGGTCAGCCGGCTGGTATTGCAGAGGCATGTACTTCTAATGGTCATAGTGGTAGTGGAGGTAATGGTAATATCCCCTTGATATATGATGTAGGTAATGCTCAATTTTATTATGGTTCTTCAGGGAAAAATAAGGTAGCTGATTCTAAAGATACAGAAAAATCAGCAAAATCAGCAATGAGGATTTTAAAGAAGCCTGAAAGCAAAACTTGGCAGACTCAGGAAATAATTAACAAAATTGCTAGTAACTTAAATCAAGCATTTCAAGAGGTTGAAGAAAGGGTTGGATCTGGAAATAAAGCTAATTTTATTCAAAATGTCATAAAATTCGCGCAAAAGTATGATGGTGTTGGAAATGCAGCCACTCATAAAAAAGAACTTGAAGCCCAAGATATAAATTT
>JABJMA010000076.1 GCA_018659605.1 Rickettsiales bacterium | reverse complement strand
CGGGCGGGAGGACCCCGCCCCTACAAGATGCAATATCCGATATAAAAAATGGATTATGAAATTGGGTGAAATGTGAATTCCCGCCCGCCTGTAACGTATGGGAATGTGAATAAGAGAAATGTGATGGTCACCCCGTAGGGGCGGGGTCCTCCCGCCCGGAACATATGGAATAGTTAATAATTGAAATGCGATGATTACCCCGTCACCACCATAAATAAACAGAGATTTGAATTTGTTTAAAAGCGGGCGGGAGGACCCCGCCCTTACGGATTAATTGATTTTCTCATCAATAAGATTAATCATATTATTTATACCAAATATTTCTATAAAACTACCCATTCTAGGGCCTTGTTTTTGCCCAAGTAGAATTTCGTATAAAGCGCAAAACCATTCTTTTAAATCAAATTCATATTTCTTACCAATATCATAAACCAAGGTCTGAATCTCACTAGCATTAGAATTTGCATCAAGCTTTATTAATTCAGATTTTAAGTCGTTAATTGCGCGGATTTCTTTATCATTAGCTGATCTATATTCCTTAAAAGGCTTGATAAAGTCTTCGTAATAATTAATGGCATATTGGGTAAGGTTATCCAATAATGGAGCCTCTTTTTTTGAAAGAGAGGAATCGTATTTGGAAATAAACCCCCAAAGGATATCATTATTTTCTGGATTACATGCTGAGGCAAGGTTTAACAATAGTGAAAAAGAAATATTTCCAGTATTGTTATTAGAATTTTTATCGCCATAAATGTAAAAAATTGGACTTTTATATTTATCTCCCAAAGTTAAATTTTGATATTTACTGAGAAAGTTTAAATATTCATCTGTAGCTTTTGGAATAACATCAAAGAATAATCTTTTTGCTGATTTGGGTTTTAAATACATATAGTAACTTAGGCTTTCATGGGGTGCGTAGCGAAGCCATTCATTCATAGTTAGCCCATTACCTTTAGATTTAGAGATCTTTTGCCCAGAATCATCTAGGAATAATTCATAATGAAAATTTACTGGAGATTCGCTTCCAATAACTTTGCAGATTTTACTAGCAAGATCTGCAGAGCTGATGAGATCCTTGCCATACATCTCATAATTAACTTCTAGAGCAGACCATCTCATGCCGAAATCTGCTTTCCATTGTAATTTACAATTTCCATCGCCTACATAACATTCTTGTATATGTCCCTCAGAGTCATAAAATTTTATAGTTTTATTCTCTTTATTAATAGAAATAACACCTTCTTCGAGCACTTGACCTGTTTTAGGGCAAATAGGCATAAATATAGAATATTCCTGACGTCTTTCATTTCTGAGGGTACTTTTGATTAAGTCATTAATTTCCTCATAATGTTGCAACATTTTATCTAAGGTTTGGTTAAACTTACCAGATTTGTAATATTCACTACTACTCGTAAATTCAAAATCAAAATTAAATTTATTTAAGAAGGCAATTAATCTCTTATTCATATTAGCGCCAAAGCTAGATTCTGTACCAAAGGGATCAGTGATGCTAGTTAGAGGTAGTCCAATACTTTTTTGTAACATATCTTGGTTAGGCAGGTTTGCAGGGACTTTACGCAGGCCATCCATATCGTCAGAGAAACAAATGAGCTTAGTGGGTATTTTGGGAGCTAATATTTTAAATGCTTGAATTACCATCGTGGTCCTGGCAACTTCACCAAATGTTCCGATGTGAGGTAGGCCAGAAGGTCCATATCCTGTTTCAAATAAAACAAAGCCTTTAGATGGGGTTGTATTATTTATCTGTTTTAATAATCTTTTTGCTTCTTGGAATGGCCAAGAATTTATGTTTAAATCTGACATTTTTTAATTTAATTTTTGCTTATTTCTTTTACGTAATTCTTCAATAACCTCAAAGCGAAATTCTTCATCTTCTAATCGATCACGAATAAAATATTCCATAAAATTTAATTCACCATCAGATAAATTATCAAAATTCTCTAGAATATTAATAATGATTTCTTTTGATGCGTCTTTTTCACCTAATTGTTCATGAATAAAAGCTGGCATTTGTCTGGCCCAAAGCGGCATCTTAACATCACGAGGCACTAATGTTAATTCATATGCAATCTCTAATGCTAATTGTTTATCTTTAAGAATATGGTTTGCTATATAAGTAGCTTGTACTAACCACCACCATTTAGTACGAAGGTTGCGATTAGCATGTTGTCTTAGATATTCTACGATATAAATAGTATCAGATTTTGTTTGGGTTTGAGCATAATAATAACTTGCCAGCGAGGGAATAAAGTTTGATTGAGAATCAAGGCTATCTAGCAGTAAAAACCATTCTAGTAATTGGGGATAGTTATAGTCTTTCAGAGCAGTAAACCTACCCCAACTATCTCCAGCATTTTGTATTATAAAGGCCAAATGTCGAAAATAAAATTGCCGATCACCTAATGCTAAAATATTTATTGCACGCTCATTTGGAACATCTGGAACAATAATCATGTCAGGTTTGATAGATTTTATATTTGACCAAAGTAAGAATTGGCATAATAAAATAACTGTAAAAAGGAGATATGTAATTTTATTATGATAATTTGAAGTCATAATTTAGAATTGACGTTTACGGAAGTCTAATAATGACATGAGCAATATTAGGGTTAGATAAATCAAGGTTTGAATAGATATTAGATTAAATAGTGACATTTCAATTGATTGGTAAACAAGCCATTTGCTCTTAGCAAAAAGATCTAATCTTGGTAGAAATATAGATATTACCTTTAAAAAGGATTCCATTAATGTTGTGATGCTTAAGTGACTTAGCTCTTTGGGGATAATAATAGTAGAAACGGCAAATCCAATTATTCGGGAAATAAAATAAAAGCAAAAACATGCCAATACTGCACTTACAGCACTTCGTAAAATGAGAGATGCCAGGATTGCAAATGATGACATAATAAGTAACTCGAATAATAATGATAAAGACCATAATAAGCTAACTAGGAATTTAACTTTAAATAATGTAAGTAGTAATATTATAACGGGGATAGTTATTAATGTTGCCAGAAGAAAAAAACCTAAAAAATATGCATAAACAAATTGATTCCGTGAAATTGGTCTAGATAAATTATACTCAATCTCGCGATTATCAAATGATCGTCTAATGTGAAAGCAGGTAAATAAAATCATGCCAACAACTAAAATAATTCGTGAAGACCCTGCAAGATATGCTATTTGCATTAATTGTTGTTCTGATATAGCTGCAGACCCAAGAAACATAGAAATAGCAGATGCTATCAGTATAAATAATATTAAGCCCAAAAATAACCAGTCTCGACTAGCTGTGATTAGAATATAACGAATTATTGGTTTCATGATTATGTTTTATTAAAAAAAGAATGGTCTTGGGTCAGTAGAAAATTGTTTAGAGAACTCCTTATCAGATTCATCAATAATTGAGTTAGGAGTTATAATTGTAGCTTTTAATAAAATAACAGTTTCTGTAACTTCAAGCTCTTTAGCGTGAGATTTGAATAAATAGCCTAAGAATGGGATATCTTTTAATACAGGTATCCCATTCTCAATTAAGTGGTCCTTTTGTTCAATTAATCCGCCCATTACAATTGCCTCTCCATCCTTAATCCTAACAACGGTATCCATCTCTCTTACTGCTACTTGAGGAACTGAGCTAGTAATACCAGGGTCGTTTTCAAGAGTTGCCGCTGTCAGTGATACAGCAGGATCCTCAACGGAGCTAAGGTAAGTTGTTATAGTTGGTCTAACATTCATAAGAATTTCATTGTTTTTTAAATCAACAGAAGGAAGAATACTTAAGATGATACCAATAGGAGTTGTTTGCACTTCACTGCTAATACTAGTTGTGCTACCTGGAGTATCGCCGGCGGTAGTTGTTTCATCATATGTAACTGAGAAATACACTTCATTTTCTGAGAAGCTTAATAGGGCTTGTTGATTATTTACAGCAGTAATTCTAGGGCTGGATAATGTTCTAGTTGTGCCAAATTGTTCGAGTACATTAAGGGTGGCCGAAAATGAATTACTACCACCATTCTCATTATGAGATAAAATAACTCCAAAAGGATTAGCGAATGCAGGTGAATCAGAAGATGAGTAATCAGTAAAATTTGCATTTGTTACATCTGAGATTCCTGACCAATCAATACCAGTTCTAAACTCATCTGTTAATATTACTTCTATAATTTTTGCTTCAATTAAGACTTGAGAAGATGAGCTTAGCTTTACTTCTTCAAGATATTCTTCAACAATCTTATGCTTTTTGTCATATGTATTTACTGTAACTATACCGGCTTGCTTATTAATGGTAACAAATGATGATAATGCTTCATCCTGCCCAGCGTCAATACCAACAATCTTACTTAAATTCACAATTATTGCTGCCCATAAATCCCCAGTAGTTGTAGATGTAATATTGGTTGATCCTCCGGTTGTTATTTCATCAGATCCGGTTGATGTTGAAATTGCGATTGAAGATGAGTTATTACGAATGAAGTTTAAAAATTTTAAATCATAATTAACAATATATGGAACATCTTTTGTGACTTTTAAAATACCGTCTTCAACAGTTATTTTTAGGTCTGTTAAGGATGCAATACTTTCTATTACTTCTTGAAATGGTCGATCTTTTACGATCAGAATTACATTACCTGAGATATCTGGGCTAATTTGAGTTTCTACATTTGAGAGTCTAGCTAATTCGATAATTACATCCTTAATAGGTACATCTTCAGTAACCGATAAAGTAATTAATTTGTTCTCAGCAAGTTTAGGCTTTGGTGGAGCCATTAACATTTGCTCAAATTTTAAATTATTTTTAATAGGATTATTGGATAATTCGTTACTTTTGCTTTTGCCTCTAGATTTTAAAAGATTATCTTTATAATCTTGTCTTGAAAGATGGGTGTTTGGATCGTAGGGGGTTTCGTCTTCGATCTTTTTGGCTATATGGCATCCGGAGAGTAAGAGAACTGAAATGACTAATAATAAAAACTTCATCAATTTTTTATTAAATTATAAGATTAATTTGCAGTGCTAACCGAATTGTAAATTAATAGTAATTTTTACCAGTCACAATATCCCATAACAAATTAAAAATGCAATCGACAATGCTGGAAAAAATGGAAAAAGATTTTGCTTGTATAATCTTTGCCATATTAAGCCAGAAATAACACCTATTACTCCTGATAAGAACATAAAATAAGCGAAATTTTCAATACCAATAAATATTGTAACAATAAAAGCTAAATTAATGTCTGCAAGGCCAAGCCCATCTTTACCTCTAATAAAATAAAATGCATATTTTAAACTGATGCCAGCAACATAAATATATAAAGGATGAAGTAAAATTTGTGAAATGCTGTAATTGTTAACTAATCCAAAGCTAATAGCAAAAACTAATAGTATAATCTGCAGCTTAAGAGGAACTTCGTATGTTTTAATGTCAATCAGCGATGCAACAAGTAATGTAAAAAATGTTAGAAAAATTAGGATATTGGCATGAGAATAGCCAAATTTCATATAGGTAAACATAAATATCATCCCGCATAAAAATTCAATGATAGGATATCGAAGTGAAATTTTCTCATTGCAAAATTTACATTTACCTTTTTGCCAGAGATAAGATATTAATGGGAATAGCTGCCAGAAACCTAGTTTGTTATTACATTTAGTGCAGCTTGATCTTGATATGAATATATCTTTACCTATGGGAATGCGATAACTAAGAAGTGATGCAAAGCTTCCAAAAATTGTACCAATGATAAATGTTAGTAAAACGCTATTCATATAGTTAATAAAATATTATCTTTTATGTTATATAATATAATTGGAATATGCAATTACATAGAATATGAGAATATATTGCTTGTTATCTGATTAATGTAATTTTAGAATGGGTGTTTTACAGCTATTTAAAATCGCCATATTAATCTCTTAGTTTTAATTTTATTCACTAGATGAAAATTACTCTTCGTAAAGCATACACGTTACTTGAGCAGGCAATAGCTATTACATTATTAAGCTTTGTAGTAATGATGACGATCTTAATTACTGATTATCGTTATGATAATAGTTTTTATGATGATACAAAAGATAAAATTGAAATTATTGAGAAAGCTTTTATTGCTCATCTTATTAGATACTCAAAGGATGATTCTATCTTGTCTGGCAACCCTCTATTATGTCCTGCAGCTATAAATACTTTAATTACGTCAAGTGAGTTTGGCAAGAGTGACTCTACTTATACTGATGCAGGAGGTAATTGTACCGGAGTTTACGCAACAGATAGTGGAACTCTAGATAATTATTATTATGGCATGGTCCCAGTAAGATCATTAGGGTTATCGGATGATTATGCATTTGATAGTTGGGGAAGAAAGTTTTTATTTTTAATAAATAAAGACATATTCCAATCTTATAATACAGATATTTTGGTCGATGATTATACGACAACTTTATATTACATAATCAGTTATGGTAAAAATGGTTATGGTGGTTATGGTAAGGGTGGTGCTCTATTAGATAGTAGTAAGGCTTCTGATTATGAGGATAATAATATTATATCAACAATTGATATTGCAAATATCCAGGATATGCCAAGACAAAGTGATTATGATGACATAGTAACCAGTAAAACCTTATTACAATTTTTTGCTGATTTAGCGGGTGATACAATTTTCTCTAGCAGTGAATGCTCTACACTTCAATCTTTATCCTCTGGTTGTGTTGAGGCTGATGATGTTGTTAAAATATCTGACTATTCTTGTGTATTTAGGTAGGTAGAATGAAAAAAGCTTATACATTATTGGAGTTATCAATAGTATTAATAATCATGGGTTTTGCTACTATTACTTTTTTAGGAGTGGTTGATAGTTTTATCAAGGTTAATAACTATAAATCAACTTTTGAACGTTTAGATGCTATTGAACTTGCTATGTTAAAATATTTAAAAGAACATAGGGGGCTTCCATGCCCAGCATCACAAACGACTGCATTTGATGAAACTGGTTATGGAGAAGATGGTGATGCTTGTAGTTCTTCTAGCCTTAATTCTCTTTGTCCTAATGCAGCAGAATACCAATTTGCAGGTGAAACAGTAGGTTATCAAGGCTCTATACCAGTAGTTTCAATGGGGTTGCCTGCAGATTATATGTATGATGGTTTTGGTAGACGTTTTACATATTATGTCTCAAGTAATTTAAGTTGTAAGAATGGGATTGATGTAAATAGCGGATTTTATTCAGAGGAGGATAATTTGCCTATTGTTCTTAATAAATCAGATTCAGCTAGTACCTTATATTCATATACAAAAAACTCATATGTAATATTATCTCATGGTAAGAATGGTTTTGGAGGATACACAAAGTCAGGAGCGCAAGTTTCCACTTCGGATGCTAGTAGTGATGAGTTAGAAAATATAGATTTAGACAGTGATTTTGTTTATAATTATTTTAGACCTGAGGCAATGGATGATATATTACGCTTCAAAACCAAATGGCAATTAATGACTAATTTAGATGATTTAGATTTTGTAAAACGTTATCCAAGTTCTGAATGTAATTGTGTATCCACATCTGTAACTAAGTTTGATGATATGTGTTTTTAAATAATGTTGCGGCCTTTAAGAAAGGCCTTTTCGCTTATTGATGTTGCTTTCTTAAATAGTTTTTTAGCAATCTTTATAATTACTAGTTTTGTTATTGATGCTAATCTTGATTACAAAGAGAGTATCAGAAACACCGAATCTGAGCTTAAGGTTATTAGTAATAATTTAATGGCTTATTGGTATAAAAATCATAATTTACCATGCCCATCCTATTCAGCTAAAGATATATATTCAGAGCAAGCAATATCGGAAGCAAGATATCTTGATGATTGCCTTGCTTTTTATGGGGTTACAAACTCTTTGAATAATGAGTATTATGTTGGGTCTATTCCTATAAAGGATTTAAATCTTGATATGGAGTTTTTAAGTGATGCATGGGGAGGAAAATATATTTATCTGGTTAGAAAAGATATAATTAGCTCAGATAATAATTATATTTCTAAGGATTATTTAAATCACCAAGCAAAAGATTTGGAATGGTATTCTGTAGCTTATGAGAATATAGAGGGTAGTTACTGGTATGCTGATATAAAAGAATCTGGAAAGATTGTTAATGCTGAAAAGAATTTTAATATTCTAGATATTGGGGAGGATAAATATATTCAAGCTGAGGAGATAATAATTAATTTAGATTATTTAAAATCTTATATATTATTTGATGTAAAATTTGCAGAAGAGTTAGAGTTTGTAATATCAATTGATGGGGTGGTATTAAACCTTCAATATAATGATCTTAAATGTAAGATTAATATTGAGTCTTTTGAAGGTTATAATCAATCTAAGGAAATTAGCTGCTCTAATCAGAATATTTTCGGATTTGAATATAATGCTGCCAATAATCAGCTGTTTTTTACTATGGATTTGGTTCGGATATTTGACATTCCAATTAATTTCTCAGAATTTAATTTAACATTAGCTACTATTAATGAAGCTATAATGTTTGAGAATATAATAGTTTTTAATGCTCAAGATTTGTCGCTTATATTAGATTATCTTGAGCGAGATACTATTCCAGCGTATCAAGATGTAGTTGTGAATTCATCGGGAGAGTCTTTAGAGTTTTCATTTTTGTTATTGGGTAATTTACGTAACCAATATGCAAGTTATAATAAAGCTGGTAGATATTTGGATCATGGTCATACAAAAGAAAATTTAATGAAGTTTGAGCAGGGTTTTTTTGCTAAGGTAATAGATTTCCCATGTAGTAATTTTTCTGTTGCATGTTCAGTATTAAACAAAGATCATGATTATAGCTTAAAATTAAAGCAGTTATTTTAAGCCATTTAAAAGATTTTATTTTGAAATGAAGAAATTCCAACAACTATCTACAGCATTTTCTTTGTTAGAGCTTTCAATCATAATTACGGGTGCTTCCCTCTTATTGGTAGGCGGTATTTATCTGGATGATTATAGTAAGATGAGTAATAGATTCTTAGAAACAGAAAAAAAAATTAAAGCAATAGAAATAGCCGTTGCTGCATATTATGCGAAGAACGAGTATTTTCCTTGTCCTTCAGACCCATTAATTAATATTAGGAATAGATCAGTTGGAGCTAGTAAAAAAGTTGCAGGAGTCACATCCTCTTGTGATATTTCGATTGTTAGTAGTGATGGAAATTTTTATGCAGGAGGTGTCCCTACAAAGGAACTTGGCCTATCATATGATTTTATGTTGGATGGGTGGGGTAATAAATTTGCTTTTATTGTACCATCCGAGGTAAATATTGAAACTAGTGTAAATGTACCATCATCAATAGCCAGCATACCTTTAAATTACACTAATTTGATCGTTTGGATGGATGCTGCTGATTTATCAACTATAACTAAAGATTCTTCAGATAATATCTCACAAATTGATGATAAAAGTGGTAATGGTTATCATCTAAAACAAAGTAGCTCAAGTTATAAACCAGCTTTTGTTAATGATTTAAATTACCCTGCAATTCAATTTGATGGGTCCAATGATCGTCTTTATATTGATAGTAATTATTATACTAACGCTAGTGAAATTTCCCAGCTGACTGTTTTTGTAGCATTTAAAACAACTGCTTCAGCCAAACAGGTCTTTGTTGGTTATGATGGTGGAGAATATTGGAGGATAGGTCTAAGCTCTAATGGGAAGTTTGAGTATAAAACTGCATCTTATCCATACCTTAGTTCGAACCCTTCTGGCAATAAGCATTATCTAGTAACTAGCTCTTCAGGTTATAGGGATGGTAATATTCATTATTTAGCGGCAACTTTTGATAAAGATGTAAGTATTAGAAAAAAAATCTATATTGATGGTGTTAATGTGGCCTCCGCAAATGCTTCTAATTCTTCTAATGGTATTGGATCTGGTGTAACGCGATATGGTTATATAGGTACTGGCTCTGAGGCTACTAGTTCTGGTGGGGCAGTGAACTCAATAGCTAGTTATGTGAATGGGAATATTTATGAAATATTAATCTATGAAAATAGCTTTACTAGTACAGAGATGAGTGTTTTGCATAATTATTTAGAAGATAAATGGCAGAATGGCTATGCAGCCTATAATGATTCAGGGCCATTTTTAACTATAAAAGATATTGATGGATCTGTAATAGAGGATGAGGCTGTATTTTCAATTATATCATTTGGTTCAACAGGTAGGGGGTCTTATAGTAAGGGTGGAGCAGCTAATGATAGGAATCCAGTAAGCTATAATATTTTAACAAATGGCTTTGATAGTCAGAATATTATAACTGATTATATGTTAGAGGATTCTAAGCTTGTCAAGAGGAAGGGGTTTAAAGAGGGCTTTGGTCAATTAGTTAGATATTTTACCATATCTGATATTCAAAATATTATACAATAATGACTGCGGTATTTCAATTCGTAAGGGCGGGGTACTTCCACTCGCCTGTAACGAATGGGAGCGGTAATAATTGAAATGTGATGGTCAACCCGTAGGGGCGGGGTCCTCCCGCCCGTGATTGCCCCAAAGTCAAAATTGCATTTTTATTTGGTGAAAACCCATATGTTTATCTGTCTTAACATAAATTCAAATCTCACTTGTTATGCGGGCGGGAGGACCCCGCCCCTACAAGTATCAACATCCAATATGAAATAAGGATTATAAATTGGGTGAATATGCGTCCTCCCGCCCGCCTGTAACATACAGGTGCGAAAGCAAGAGAGATGATCAATTGTTAGAATAAGATAACAACCCCGTAGGGGCGGGGTTCTCCCGCCCGTGACAAAGTTATAGAGTTAGAATAGGAAATGTTGAGATGCCAGCCTATACATAAAATTGCAATTGAGTTTATAGAAATTATAGGTTAATAGCCTAAGCAAACATAGAGAAATATAGAATCATGCCAAAAATTAATAATTTATATATAGCATCAGATCATGCGGGTTATAAGCTAAAATCATATTTAATTGCCAATCTAGCAACATATAATATTATCAATCTTGGTACGGATTCTGTAGATCCTGTTGATTATCCAGATTATGCAAAGTTATTAGCCTATTCTGTTAAAGCTGAGGGTGATTTTGGCATTTTGATTTGTGGTAGCGGTATCGGTATTTCTATTGCGGCAAATCGTTATTCACATATTAGGGCAGCTTTATGTGATAATGTTGAATTGGCTAAGCTTTCTAGGGAGCATAATAATGCAAATGTTTTGGCTTTGGGGGCTAGATTTGTAGATGAGAAAAAAGCTTCGGAGATCAGTAATATGTTTTTAAACTCAGAGTTTGCTGTGGGGCGCCATAGCCATAGGGTTTCGAAGCTTTCGCTTTAATTTCTTTTGTTTGTAGTTTTTTGCACAATGTATTTTCTTTGTTTTGCCCTTGTTTTACAACCCTTGCTAGAAAATACAGGCGCTTTGCTCGTAATCTAATGATTTTCTTAATTTTTTATTGCTAATACTCTAGCTATGGTTTAATAATTACTCCGAGAATGAAGAGAAGCGGAGTTTATGATGTCTGACTATTTAGTAAAAAAGATTTGTGAAAAGTTTAATGACCTTGAAGATGGTGATCATCGCTTAATAATAAACTCATTATCCTCAATAACTACTAGAAGTTCTGAGTTTGTAGATAATGACAATCTAGCAAAATTAAATCAAAACCTTGAAAATTATATAATTAATGTCATAGAAATTATCGACGATGTGAAAAAATTAATCGTTAAAATTGAAAAGAGCAAATGTAATTAGAGGGATTTTTCTATGCATTTAAAGAATTATCAATATTTAGAGGAAAAATTTATGTATTCGAGAAATCATCCCGGCCTATCTGAAGTTGACCCAGATGTATTAGGCGCAATTCAGAGTGAATTAATAAGACAGCAGGATCAAATTGAGCTTATCGCTTCTGAAAATATAGCTTCTAAGGCTGTTATTGAGGCGCAAGGTAGTATTTTTACTAATAAATATGCTGAAGGTTATCCAGGCAAAAGATATTATGGCGGTTGTGAGTTTGCTGATGTTGTAGAAAGCTTGGCTATTGATAGATTGAAAGAAATTTTTGGTTGTGAATATGCTAATGTTCAGCCTAATTCTGGCTCTCAAGCAAATCAGGGTGTTTTTACAGCTTTGTTAACGCCTGGTGATACTATTCTCGGTTTATCATTAGCTTCAGGTGGCCATTTGACTCATGGTGCGGCGCCTAATCAGTCAGGAAAGTGGTTTAATGCGATTCAATATTCTGTTACATCAGATACTAATCTAATTGATTACGATGAAGTAGAGGCCCTAGCTCTTGAGCATAAGCCAAAAATGATTATTGCCGGAATTTCCGCATATTCGCGCATTGTAGATTGGGCTAAATTTCGCGAAATAGCTGATAAAGTAGATGCGTATTTATTAGTTGATATGGCTCATATTGCAGGTTTGGTTGCCGGTGGTGTATATCCTTCTCCTGTACCATATGCTGATGTTGTAACTTCTACTACTCATAAAACATTACGTGGTCCTCGAGGCGGTATTATTTTATCTAATAATTTAGAGTTAGGTAAGAAAATAAATTCAGCTATCTTCCCTGGAATTCAAGGTGGACCTTTAATGCATGTTATTGCTGCTAAAGCTGTTTGCTTTAAGGAGGCATTAAGTGATGATTTTAAATTATATACTAAATCTGTTGTGGATAATGCTAAGATATTGGCGGAGACTCTGATTCAGAGAGGTTTAAATATTGTTTCTGGTGGCACTGATACGCATATTGTTTTGGTTGATTTAACTCCAAAGGATTTAACAGGTAAGGAAGTCGAGGCTATTTTGGAAGAAGCTAATTTGACTTGTAATAAGAATGCTATTCCTGAAGACCCAAAGAGTCCTTTTGTAACTTCGGGCATTAGGCTTGGGACACCAGCTGGAACCACACGTGGTTTTGGAATAGAAGAATTTAAGCAAATAGGTAATCTCATCGGTGATGTAGTTGATGCTATATCAGCCAGAGATGATGCAAACATTAGGGAGGTGGTTACAGAGGTAAAACGTGATGTAATAGCATTATGTGCTAGATTCCCTATCTCTGAGTTATAGTTAAATGTATTGTCCGCTTTGTAGTAATCTAGAAACAGCAGTTAAAGACTCTCGTATTGTTGAGGATGGTAAGTCAATTAAAAGAAGGCGTTTCTGTATTTCCTGTGAAGCAAGGTTTACTACTTTCGAGCGTTTAGAAACAAAGGAAATAATTATTGAAAAGAAGTCAGGAGAAACTGAATTCTTTGATTTGGGTAAATTAAGATCTTCGGTTAAAATGTCTGTTCGCAAGAGAAATGTATCAAGTGAGCAGTTAGAGAGGCTTATAAATAATATTTATAGTAAGATTGCGGATATGAGTGAAAATAATATTAAATCTTCAGATATTGGAGATTTGGTCTTAGAAAGTTTATTTGGTCTTGATAAAGTTGCTTATGTAAGATTTGCATCTGTCTATAAGAATTTTACCGATACTGAGGATTTTCAAAGTTTCGTGAAGAATTTGGCTGCTTGATATATTGTCTCAGGGGCTGACCTGTATGTCTGCCCGTCTTGCTACATATTAAGATTTCTCCGATTTTCGGGCGGGAAAACCCCACCCCTACAATTATTTGATTGAGTCATATTATGAGTAACAACAGTCAGCATAGTTTTTTTCAGAGCATAGCTTATAATCTAGCTTATAATAATTTAGGTCTTACATACCCTAATCCATCTGTTGGAGCTGTTATTGTTAAGGATGGTCGGATAATTAGCAAAGCTGTGACAAGTGGCTCTGGTGGTAGTCATGCTGAATTATTAGCCATTAACAATGCTATAGAAGATGTTAAAGGAGCAGATTTATATGTGACATTAGAGCCTTGTAGTCATTTTGGTAAGAACCCTCCTTGTACAGAAGCGATATTATCTAGTGGAATTAAAAGAGTATTTTATTCCTATAAAGATCCAAACCCATTAGTTAATGGCTCAGGGATTTTTGAGCTAGAGTCTAAAGGAGTTGAGTGTTTTAAGTTGGATATTTGTGATGTAGGGATAAGTCATTATAATCCTTTAAGGTACAACAGAGACAAGGCCTTTGTGTCGTTAAAGCTTGCCACTAGTCTAGATATGAAAATAGCTTTAAAAAATGGTGATAGCAAGTGGATAACTAATGATAAATCGAGAAGATATGGTCATTATCTTAGAAGGGTAAATGATATTACTATCACGGGAGTTGGTACAGTTTTAGCTGATGACCCGAGTTATAATTGCCGCTTAGATGATAATAAGGAAACATATTTGGCTATTTTAGATTCGAATCTTAGGGTTAGTCATAATGCTAAGGTCTTTCAAGAAGGTGTGCATAAGAAGATTTTTGTTTTTTTTGATAAGCAATTAAAAGATACTGATAAATTAGAAAGATTTAATTCGATAAAGAATCTAGAATTAGTTCCTATTTCCAAAAATACAGATGGTTTAGATTTGTCTAAAATATTAAGTTTCCTAGAGAAAAAAGAATTTTTTTCGATACTGGTTGAGTCAGGACCATGCTTGATATCTAGCTTTGTTGATTTGGGATTGGTTGATTTATTTTATATGTTTTCTGCAAATAAAATTATAGGAAAGGGTGGTAGAGATGCTTTTAATATTCGATCTCCAGAAAAATTAATAAATTGTAGAAATTTAAGCTTAGTTAGTGTAAAAACTCTTGGGCAAGATATTTTGCGAATTTTGGCCGCTAACAGGCTTATAAATGATTAATCAATAATAAAGTTTCATGACAGAAGATAATAATATTACAGGTTCTAATATTGTAAAAATTTCAATTGAAAGTGAAATGAAGAAATCATACTTAGATTATGCGATGAGTGTAATTGTGAGTAGGGCAATACCAGATGTTTGTGATGGGCTCAAACCTGTTCATAGAAGGATCTTATATTCAATGTATGAAACTGGATCTTATTTTAATAAACCTTATAAAAAATCAGCAAGAATTGTCGGAGATGTAATGGGTAAGTATCACCCACATGGAGATACTGCAATTTATGATGCATTAGTCAGGATGGCGCAAGATTTCTCTATGCGTGTTCCTTTGATTGATGGTCAGGGAAATTTTGGTTCAATGGATGGTGATTCTCCAGCTGCGATGCGTTATACTGAATCTAGATTAAAAAAAATAGCACATTCCCTTTTGGATGATATTGATAAAGAGACAGTAGATTTTAATGAAAATTATGATGGTTCACTTAAGGAACCACAGGTCTTGCCAGCTAAATACCCAAATATTATTGTTAATGGTGCTGGTGGAATTGCAGTTGGAATGGCAACTAACATACCACCGCATAATTTAGGTGAAGTAATTTCAGGTACTATTGCTTATATCGATAATAACAATCTTACTATTGATGAAATCTATGATTTTATACCTGGTCCTGATTTTCCAACAGGTGGAATTATTGTTGGATATTCTGGAGCAAGATCCTCAGTATTTACAGGTAGGGGATCTGTTGTGATCAGAGCTAAAAGTCATTTTGAGCAGTTAAAATCTGGTAAAGAATCAATTATTATTACCGAAATACCTTATCAAGTGAATAAGGCAAAAATGATTGAAAAGATCGCTGAGTTAGTAAGAGATAAAAGGGTTGAAGGAATTTCTGATCTTCGTGATGAATCAAATAAAAAAGGTATCAGGGTTGTTATTGAGCTTAAGCGTGATGCTAATCGTGAAGTAGTGTTAAATCAGCTATTTAGTTATTCACAAATGCAGGTGTCATTTGGTACAAATTTATTAGCTTTAAATGATGGTAAGCCAGAATTAATGAATGTTTTGGATGTAATTAGGGCATTTGTAAAATTCAGAGAAAATGTTGTAACCAGGAGAACGTTATACTTACTTAACAAAGCAAGGTCTAAGGCGCATCTTTTAATTGGTTTAGTATTAGCAGTTGATGCTATTGATAAAGCAATATCAATTATTAGGGGGTCTCAAGATGCTGCTGAGGCAAGGATTAAGTTGCTCAAAGAAAAATGGGATGCAACGCAGGCGGAGAATTTAATTACATTAGTTGCGGATGGTAATAATATTATCGTTGATGGGAAATGTTATTTAACTGAAACTCAGGTTAATGCGATTTTGGATATGAAGCTTGCGCGTTTAACAGGCTTAGAGCGTGATAAATTAGAAGCCGAATTGATGGATCTTAAAAGTAAGATTGAAGAATATTTAATGATTCTGGAAAATCGTCAAATGATTTTGGATATAATAAAAGCAGAATTAACTGAAGTAAAAGAGAATTATGCTACCCCAAGAAGATCAATCATTGAAGAAAGTGAGTTAGAACATGATATCGAAGATTTAATCGCCGAAGAAGATATGGTAGTTACTGTGTCGGTTGGAGGTTATATTAAGCGTGTATCACTAGATCAGTATAAAGCTCAGAAGCGCGGTGGAAAAGGTAGGAATGCTTTATCGCAGAAGGCTGATGACAATTTAATTGACATGTTTGTCACTACTACTCATTCACCAGTATTGTTTTTCTCAAATATTGGTAAGGTTTACAGATTAAAAACTTACAAATTGCCAGCAGGTTCACCTCAAGCAAAAGGAAGATCTTTGGTAAATATTCTACCTTTGTCAGATGATGAAAAAATTACTAACATTTTATCATTACCAAAAGATGCCAGCTTATGGCCTGATCTAAATCTGTTATTTGCAACGGCAAATGGTAATATTAGAAGAAGTGATATGGCTGATTTCGCCAATATTAATGCAGGTGGTAAGATTGCTATTAGGTTGGATGAAAGTGATAGTTTGATTGGAGTACAATTCTGTAATGACGAAAGTCAGATCTTGCTTGCATCTAAATTTGGTAAATCAATTAGATTCGCTTTAGATAAGTTAAGAGTAATTAAAAGTCGTACATCTGCGGGTGTTAGGGGCATGAAGCTTGTGGAGGGTAATAAAGTTATTTCGCTAACGATATTAAATGAATTAAATATAACTCGTGAGCAAAAAGAGTTATATTTATCTATTGCTCTTGATGACAGAAAAACTATCAGTAGCTTGGAAGAATTTGATGCTACTTCTATCCCAGAAATAGAAGACTTACCAAAAGAATTAATCTATGAAATGGCTCAAAAGGAAGAATATATTCTGACTATTACTGAGAATGGTTATGGCAAGAGGACTTCATCATATGAGTATCGCTCTACTAATAGAGGCGGTAGTGGTATTATCAATATTGTAACTTCGGAGCGTAATGGAAATGTGGTTGCATCTTTTCCAGCATTTGATGATGATGAAGTTATTATTATGACTGATAAAGGTAAATTAATCAGATGTAGTACTCAGGATATTAGAATTGCTGGACGTAATACCCAAGGTGTTACAATCCTACGTACTGATAAGCAGGAAAAGGTAGTATCAGTATGTAAAATTCAGAAATCTGAAGATGAATCTGATGATTCTGAAGTTTTGGATTCTCAAGAGGATGATGAAGTAGAAAATAATATTGTTGATATTACTAATATAACATCGGATGAATCGTTTGATGATAATCTAGAGGACGCATCGGATGAATAAGAGTTATAGTTATGCAGCTGTAGCTCAGTAGGATAGAGCGAAGGATTCCTAATCCTTAGGTCACAGGTTCGATTCCTGTCAGTTGCACCACTATAAATCCATATAGGGATGTTTGTCATAATAGAGTTATAATATTACCTATATTCCAATCCATTATTTTTACAAAATTATTAGATCTTATGGCCTTAATTTATATTGAGTAAAAAATCTCACAACTGATAAATATTAAAAATTTAATTTTAAAAACTAAATTTTAATCTTCTTCGCTAATCTTATCGATTTTTATTTTTGCTTGGTCAAGCTTGTTATATAGATGTTTTTTTAGAGCAACTCCATATTCATATTCATTAATTGAATCATCTAGATCTGAGCTAGAATTCTCAATTTGAGAAACAACTTCTTCTAGCTTCTTTAAAGCAGTTTCAAAATTAAGATTAGGGATATCCTTGATTTTATCTCGCATATGATTTAGTGACTTATGAAAATGAAAGTATTATACAAGATTACAAATAAACACAATAAATAAATTTATGGCCAAAGAAGAATTAATTCAATTTGAAGGTAAGGTAATAGAGATTTTACCAAATACGATGTTTAAGGTAGAATTAGAAAGTGGCCATGTTATATTGGCGCATACTTCTGGCAGGATGCGTAAAAATAGAATAAGAGTCTTGCTTCATGATGAAGTGACTGTTGAAATGACACCATATGACTTAACTAAAGGGCGTATTACCCGGCGTAAAAAATAATCATGATTAAACCAGATGAGTTGATACTTGCCTCTGGATCAAAATCTAGGTTAGATTTATTGCATTCAATAGGTTTGTATCCTTCAAAAATAATTCCACCAGATATCGAAGAAGTTCGCTTAAAGGGAGAAAAGGCAGATAATATGGCCAGAAGGCTTGCATATGGAAAATGCATGAAAGTTGCTCAAGACTATCCTAATTCTTTAATTATTGCAGCAGATACAGTATCGGTATCAAAAGGTAGAATAATGGATAAAACTTTTGATGAAGCTGTAGTACGTGATTATATGGATCTGATTAAAGGTAAGCGTCACAGGCTGTATACGGCTGTATGTATTTCTGTTCCAAAGCAAAATATTCTAAAACAGCGCGTTGTTGAATCTGTGTTGCAATTCAAAAACATGTCAAAACAGGAGATAGAGGAATATATAGTAACAGAAGAGTGGAAAGGTTGTTCTGGTGGTTATAGAGTTGAGGGTTTTATAGCTAGATATTTAAAGTTTGTTTCAGGTTCTTATTCCAATATTCTTGGCTTACCAGTTTATGATTTACATCAAATCCTATCTGGTATAAATATAGATCTTTCAAGTTTTCAACATAAATCATAAATTATGACTAGCGATAAAAATATCCGAAACTTTGCTATTATTGCTCATATTGATCATGGTAAATCAACCCTTGCAGATAGATTGATTGAATATTGTGGTGGTTTAGAGCACAGAGAAATGAGTGCTCAGATTCTAGACTCAATGGATATAGAAAAAGAAAGAGGTATTACCATTAAAGCTCAGACTGTTAGGTTAAAATATAAGGCTAAGAATGGTATTGAGTATATTTTAAATCTTATTGATACACCTGGGCATGTGGATTTTTCATATGAAGTCTCCAGATCTCTATCTGCCTGTGAAGGATCGATTTTAGTTGTGGATAGTTCTCAAGGTGTTGAGGCGCAAACACTTGCTAATGTCTATCAGGCTATAGATAATGATCATGAAATAATTACGGTTTTAAATAAAATTGATTTACCTGCGGCCGATCCAGATAGGGTCCTTGCGGAAATTGAGGATGTAATTGGTATTGATACGAGTAATGCTGTTATGGCATCTGCTAAGACGGGCCAGGGAATTGAGGAGGTGTTGGAAGCTGTTATAAAATATATACCAGAGCCAGTCTATGGAGATGATAAACCTTTAAAAGCTCTATTGGTAGATGGTTGGTATGATAGTTATTTAGGAGTGATTTTATTAACTAGAGTTATTAGTGGATCCATAAAAAAAGGACGTAAAATGAAGATGATCTCAACAGGTAGTGAGTATTTGGTTGAGGATGTTGGGTATTTTACACCTAAGAAAGTTAAGTCAGACATGTTAACATCTGGAGAAGTTGGCTTTATTAACGCAGCGATCAAGAATCTGTCTGATTGCAATATTGGTGACACTCTAACTTATGCTGGAGAGGAGGTAGAAGCTCTACCAGGCTTTAAAGCGGTGAAGTCGGTAGTATTTTGTTCGTTATTTCCAGCTGATCAAGGAGAATATGATAAATTAAAAGATAGCTTATCTAAGTTAAAATTAAATGATGCAAGTTTTGAATTTCAGCCAGAATCTTCAACAGCACTTGGTCTTGGTTTTAGAGGTGGTTTTCTAGGTTTATTACATTTGGAAATTATACAGGAGCGATTGGAGCGAGAATTTGATCTAGATTTAATTACTACGGCTCCAAGCGTTGTTTATAAAATGAATATGAGTGATGGAACCTCACTTGATGTACATAATCCATCTGATATGCCAGATATAGTAAAAATTAAGGAAATTAAAGAACCATGGATTAAGGCAACAATTTTGGTTCCAGATGAATATTTGGGTAATATCTTAAAATTATGCAATGATAAAAGAGGTGAACAAGTTGATTTAACTTATGCTGGTAATAGAGCTATGCTGGTTTATAGATTGCCATTAAATGAAGTAGTTTTTGATTTTTATGATAAGCTGAAGTCAGTTTCCAGTGGTTATGCTTCATTTGATTGGGAAATGGATGGTTACACTGTTGGGAATCTAGTTAAGCTGCATATTTTAATTAATGGCGACCCGGTTGATGCTCTTTCAATTATTGTTGATAAGAGTTTTGCTGAGTCGAGAGGACGAGTTTTATGTTCAAAATTAAAAGAATTAATTCCAAGGCAATTATATAAAATAGCAATACAAGCTGCAATTGGTGGTAAGATTGTAGCAAGAGAAACAATTAGCGCGATGCGGAAAGATGTAACAGCTAAATGTTATGGTGGTGATGTTTCAAGGAAGCGAAAATTACTAGAGAAACAAAAGAAGGGTAAGAAAAGAATGCGTCAGATTGGTAAGATAGAAATACCTCAATCTGCTTTTGTTGCGGTGTTAAAGCTTGATTGATTACATGGTAGGTACTGCGTATTACAAATAGAGTTGCATGGGTTATAACTGTTTTAAGTGATTAACGTTCTATGCTACTTCCTTTACCCTTTGTTAATATTGCTTCAGCATCAATATTAAGCTGCTCAAATAATTTTGCTACTGGATTTCCCTTTCTGCTTATCTCTTTATCAAATGCAGTTGGATCAATTGATCTAACCTGTAATAGCTTCGGAACTAAATTAGCCATATATCCAATACCATCGTCGCTGTGATATGAGATATCTTGATGAATTGTTCTTCTAATATGAAGGTTATTATATGTTTCGAACTCTATTTCATGGTCTAGGCAATATTGTTGCAACCATTTACCAGAGTTTTGAAGTTTACCTTGGTAATCAGCTTTATATTTATTATTATCTAAATGTTCAATTTTATGGCTTATAACATGCATTAATTCGTGTAGGACAACTTCTCTTGCTTCATACTCAGTTTGGCCGTAAAACTCAATATTATTACCATCAATTGTAAGGCCTTTACTATGGGTTGGAATGTTTTTATTATCAAAATCAGTTTTCATATGCTTGTTAGGTAATTTATAACAATGTTTATTACGTCCTGATAAAGTGTTTTTAGAGAGTTCATCATGTGTTTCGAATATTAATGTAGTAAGTTCTCCATTTAATATTGATGATTTTAGAGGTGCAATATCCTTTTCTAATGCTAAGTTAATATTTTCTATTATTTCTTTTTTTGATAATTTTGTTATAGACACTTTAGAGTCTAATGTTTTTTCACCGCTGCCACGATAGCTTGATTGTTCAATAGTTTTGTCTTTGGCTAGGTAATTAACCAACTGTATAAATGGGCTTGCTATTATGTGTCCTATCCATCTTGCTAATAATACTGCTATCTGAATAGGTATAAGAAAAAATAGGTTATAGTTTAAAGAGTTTTTTGGTTTAAGATATTTTGTGCTTATCAACTCGTCAGGTTTCTTTTGCATTTCTTGCTTTAATAGATCCGGAAAATTGCTAGTAAATTTAGATTTATTAAAGAACATTATGTCAACAGGCTCGATAGCAATTATTCCTTTATCAAACATATTTTGACTAGTGCCGCGTTTTACTTTCATTTCATTTGCAAGGTTTCTGCGCAAGTCTTTTAGTAATTTTGGCCCAAAATAACCAATGGAGGTAATTTTACCTCTTTCTGATTTGTTGCTGCATAGATAGTCTTCACGATATTTTAATAAAGCATTATTGCTATGAAAGTCGGCAATTGAACTCATAGATTTTGATTTCTCAAGAATTATGGCACCATCAGCTTGGATATCTGTTATATATCTATTTAATCCAGGCTGGGATTCTATCGCTTCAAGCATTGAGGCTTTCTGTAGTTGAATAAATTTTGTATAAAATTCATTTAATTTTGTGGGATCTTTACTTGTAAGTTCGTCTAATCGTTGTGATTTAACGGTAATGCTATCTTTCAATTCAGGATGAAGGGAGGCTTTATTGCTTCCTAATGCTTTTAAAAAATTTTGAATTAAAGCTTCATCAGCGTTTTGATTAAAGCTTATAACTTTCCGTCCACCCTCTGATGATATGCGGCTGATAATGTGTTCCATCTCCTTCATAAAAGAGGGCTTCTTATATGATTGTGATGGTCTTGCTTTCATAATTATATTAGTTTAGTTAGTTATATTTTATTATTAAGGGTTTATAATAAAAAACTTTTAATTATCATAAAGTAACATAATAAACTATTTTGACTCAAATGGCAATAAAGCTTGAAACATATTTTACTTTTGACGATGTACTTCTAACACCTCAATATTCCGAGATCTTACCAAAGCAAGCTAATGTTGCAACTAAAATATCACGAAATGTTGAGTTAAATGTGCCAATTATATCGGCAGCAATGGACACTGTAACTGAAAGCAGGCTTGCAATTACTATGGCCCAGAATGGGGGTATAGGATGTATTCATAAAAATATGACGATAGCTCAGCAGAAGCAAGAGGTTATTAAAGTAAAAAAATATGAATCAGGGGTTGTTTATAACCCTATTACAATCAACCCAGGAGATTCTATTTCTGAAGCATTGTCATTAATGAAGAAATATGGAATATCAGGAATACCTGTAGTTGATAAAAATCATATTCTTAAGGGTATTTTAACAAATAGAGATGTTAGATTTTGTGCTAATACAAAGCAGACAGTTGAGACATTAATGACTTCGGATAATTTAATTACTATCTCTGAGAATATTAGTAAGAAACAGGCTCGTGAGTTGTTGCATAAGAATAAAATAGAAAAGCTATTAGTAGTAGACGATAATTATAAATGTATTGGTTTGCTTACAGTTAAAGATATGGAGAATGCAAAAAAGCATCCTTTGGCTGTAAGAGATAAATTGGGTAGCTTACGCGTTGCTGCAGCCGTTGGGATTGGTCGTGATACAGAGGAAAGGGTAGAGGCTCTAGTTGATGCAAAAGTAGATATCCTAATTATTGATACTGCTCATGGTGATTCTAAAGGAGTGATTGATATGATCAAGGCTGTTAAGGCTAAGTATAAAGATGTTGATATTATTGCAGGTAATATTGCTACAGCAGATGCAGCAAAAAGGCTTTATGATGCTGGCGTTGATGCTGTCAAAGTTGGTATTGGTCCTGGATCAATATGTACTACAAGGGTTGTTGCTGGTGTAGGAGTTCCGCAGTTATCAGCAGTTTTGGAAGTTTCAAAAATATGTAGAAAACTTGGGATACCAATGATTTCAGATGGAGGCATTAAATATTCAGGAGATCTTGCTAAAGCATTGGCTGCAGGAGCAAATTCTGTTATGCTTGGAGGGTTGTTGGCTGGTTGTAAGGAAACACCTGGAGAGATAATTCTGTATAAAGGTAGGTCATACAAATATTACCGTGGTATGGGCTCACTTGGTGCTATGGCTAGAGGGAGTGCTGATAGATATTTTCAGGAGGATGTAGATAGTATGTATAAATTGGTTCCTGAAGGAGTAGAAGGTAGGGTTCCATATAAAGGTCAGGCATCTGATGTTATTTATCAATTAGTTGGCGGTCTTAAATCATCTATGGGGTATTGCGGGTCAAGTAATTTATCTGAATTTCATAAGAAGGCAAAGTTTATTAAGATATCTCAATCAGGCTTGAATGAGTCTCATCCGCATAATATAGATATAACAAGAGAGGCACCCAATTACGGGGTATCTAAGTAAATTATATAACTAATTTGACTATAGGCTTCTACGGGTTGAAAAATAAGTTACTTAGTAAGCTAAGTTAACGTTATGCTTTTAATATTAATTGTAGCAGATTGTTATAGCTTTTTATTATTAACTATAATAAAAATAACTCGATAATTAAGCAATTATTTGCTTTAAGCTTAGAAAGCTTCAAAACCATTCTGGTATTAATCAGATATTAAGATACGGTTTGAGATAGTTTTTCTATTTTATCAAAAATATATCTTGCATATAAAATACAATCATTGCTAGAATTAACGATGTATTTTTGTAAATTTAATTACAAGTTTATTTTATTGCTACTAATTTGAGGACTATGATAAATAGGTTTTTTAGAATAAAAAAAATAATGTTAATAACTGATGATAATATCACCAGTTATACCTTGCCTAGGAAGCTTCAGCTTTCAATGATGTTGCTAGTTGGTATTGTCATTAGTTGGGCATCATTTTCAAGTGGTAAATATTTTGCGTATAGGAAAATACTTGTTCATAAAGAAGAGGAGATTCAGCAAGCTAATATGATCAATTTGGATTTGCAGACACGAATTGATAGTCTCCAAGGTAACTTGGTTCGTCTAAATAGTTATTTTGATACTGTAAAGAACTTTGATTATAACAAATCTGAACTGAATAAAAAATTCAAAAGATTGGATCAAACAAGTTCAATTCAAAAGAAAGAAAAAATATCTCAATTAGAAAAAAAAGAACAAGTTTTATTAGATATTAATAACAACACGTTAAGTAGAATTGCTGAAATTGAGGAGATTGTAGCTATTACAAAACTACCTCTTTCATCAATTAAACCAGATGTTGCTAGAGGTATAGGTCAGAAAAATATTGATAGCTTATTTTCCAATCAGGGAGGACCAAATACTAACAAAGTATTTGATGTAAAATATGACGAAGAAAATATTGATAAAGATGTGAATTTTGATGAGAATGTTTCTAGATTATTCTTTCTTGAAAATTTAATGAACTCTGTTCCATTATCAGCTCCAGTAGGGAAATACTATATTTCATCATATTTTGGCGACCGTTTTGATCCATTTTACAAAAAAGAGGCATCACATTTTGGGGTAGATTTCGCTGGACCAATGGATTCAGAAGTTAAAGCAACATCTCCTGGTGTTATTAAATTTTCTGGTAGAAAAGGAAATTATGGGAATTTAATTGAAATTGATCATGGATATAAAGTAACAACAAGATACGGTCATTTAAAAAGCTTAAATGTAGTCAAAGGTGATATTGTTGAAAGGGGACAGGTTATTGGTGTGCAGGGTAATACCGGTCGTAGCTCTGGTCCACATCTACATTATGAAATAAGGTATATGAATAAGCCTTACAATCCAATTAATTTTTTAAGAGCAGGACGCTATGTTTTCTAGGAGAAAGAGTAAAGCAAATAAGAATTTACCAGCTATATCAACTGCACCATCAATAATTGTATCAGATCTAAACATTTCTGGAGATTTGGTAAGCCAAGGATCAATTGAAATTGGAGGCAAGGTAAAAGGTAATGTTAAGTGTAATAATGTAGTTATTAGAAAGGAGTCTAAAGTTAATGGTGATATTTACGCTGATAATTTAGTTATAAAGGGTGTAGTTAAGGGAGTAGTGAATGCTGATAATGTTATAGTTGATGAAACTGGTATATTTGAAGGGCAAATTAATTATAAAAACCTTACTACAAGTCCTGGTGCAAGTGTTAATGGTATTTTAAATAAAGTTAATAAAGCGAAGGAAGAAGTGATTACTGAGGATGAGCAATTGAATGAGAATGATTCTACTGCAAGTTCTGTAAATGATAATTTAGATGAAGATTTTGAGTATATACCTTCTATCAGTACTTTAATTGATAATACTGATAATGATAAGCAGTCAGAAGTATCTAACATTAAAAATAAAGATTCCGACATAGAGGATTCTGAAACTATTCTAGATTTAGATGGTTTAAACTCCGAATCATCTGCTTCAGTATATGACGTAGAGTCATTAAAAGGTATTAAAGCAACTAAAAAATCATCTATTTTAGATGATGATGCATTTGATTTTATTCCTCCTACTAATAAAAAAAACAAATATAAGAAAAAATCATAAATTATTTATGTTATTTTAATTTGTATATTTGCATTCTGGATATTATTTAATAATAAAATTCTTATAACTGAGAGCTTCTAAAAGGTGGTTTTTCTGTATTACACAATCTGACCCTAGATCAGCTATAGTTTGTCCTAATTTGATTATCTTAAAGATTGATCTAGATGTAAAATTCTTATCATTCAGTTTATTTATAAAGTTATTCACTACATCATTATCTGAATAAAGATCTTTTATTATTCTTGATGTCATCTGACTATTATCTGAAATATTGTATTTACTGAGGCGTTCTTTTTGTAATTTCCTGGACCTATTAATTGATTCTCTAATTTTGAAAGATGTTTCACCATTATTATTTTTATCTTTTATAGATAATTTTTGATATGAAAGTTTAATTATGATATCAAACCTATCTAGAATTGGACCTGATATTTTTTGCATATATTTTTTTGCACAAAATGGTACTTGTGAACAAGTATTATTATCTTCAAAAAAATTACCACATTTGCAAGGGTTCATTGCAGCAATTAGTTGAAAGCTTGCCGGGTAGTTTACTATCTTCTCAGCTCTAGAGATAGTTATTTCTCCTGATTCAATAGGCTGCCTAAGTGAATCAATAGTAGCTTGATTAAATTCAGGAAGCTCATCAAGAAATAAAATTCCATTATGGGCTAGGGAAATTTCTCCAGGCTTGGCAGATTTTCCTCCTCCAATAATTGAAATATTTGAAGCAGTATGATGAGGGGCTCTAAATGGTATGTCATGCTTTAATCCCTTTGGCAATTTACCTGCAATACTATAAATCATACTGGTTTCAAGAATCTTATTAGCATCAGGTTCAGGTAAAATACTGGTAAAGCGTTCAGCAAGCATAGTTTTGCCACAACCAGGAGGGCCAATCATTAGAAGATTATGTTTTCCCGAAGCGGCAATTGTGAGAGCTCTCTTAGCAATCTCATGTCCTGAAATTTCTGAGAAATCGTGATTATTTATATTAGTTATATGCTTCTTTGGTGCAATCCTAGGGTTAATTATTTCTGCTTCACCTTTAAAAAATTTTATTAATTGTAGGATATTTGATATTGCAAAAATTTTTTGATTACCGCTAAAATATGCCTCCTCGTAATTATCAATTGGGCAGAAAAACTCCTTCTCAGCTTTAACTGAATATATTGCTATAGGAAGTATTCCATGAGTAGGTTTTATTTCTGCATTTAATGATATTTCTCCAGCAAAGATTTTATTTTCTATATCAGACTGCCGGATAATTTTCATAGCTGCTAATATGGCTAGAATAATTGGCAGATCATAATGACTACCTTCTTTTATTAGTGCAGATGGTGCTAAGTTAATGATAATCCTTTGGCATGGTAGGGCAATTCCAAGTGAATTAATAGAGGCCTTAACCCTTTCCTTGGCTTCTGATATAGCTTTACTTCCTAGCCCTACTATTTGAAAGCCTGGCTGATCATTTGTTAATTGGCATTGGATTTCTATTTGGAGTGTTTCTACACCATAAAGTGCAACAGATAAGGCTCGCGTATACATAGTAAAATATTACAAATTATTGTTGACTACTAGTAAAACTAGTAATAAACATTACGTAAGTGCGAATTGGCTTGTGAAGGCAAGTGCTCTGAAATTTATGTAGGAGCGCTTGCCGCCTTGCCCTAGGCTGCTTTTTTAGCCTTAGATTCTTTTTTGCTAGAATTATTTGAAACTGGCAGTTCCAATTTTACCCTAATTTGATTTTCTATATCATTTGCTAATTCAGGATTTGCTTCTAAGAATAACTTAGTATTTTCCTTACCTTGGCCAATTTTCTCGCCTTGGTATGAATACCATGCTCCAGCTTTTTCTATAATTTCTTCACGAACTCCTAAATCGACAACTTCTCCCATCTTTGAGATTCCTTTTCCATACATAATCTCCACTTCAACAATTTTAAATGGAGGAGCTACTTTGTTCTTAACGATTTTAATTTTGGTTTGGTTACCAATTACTTCATCCTTATTTTTTAAAGTACCAATTTTTCTGATATCCACTCTAACAGAAGCATAAAATTTTAATGCATTACCACCAGTTGTAGTTTCTGGAGAGCCAAACATTACACCGATTTTCATTCTAATTTGGTTAATAAAAATTACCGTACAATTAGTTTTAGCAACCGCGCCAGTTAATTTACGTAGCGCTTGTGACATTAATCTTGCTTGTAAGCCCATATGACTATCACCCATCTCACCATCTAGTTCTGCCTTAGGTACTAGAGCTGCAACAGAATCAACGATTATTAAGTCAACAGCTCCTGATTTAACTAGGGTATCGGTTATTTCTAATGACTGCTCACCAGTATCTGGTTGTGATATTAGTAGGTCATCAAGGTTAATACCTAAATTATTTGCATATATTGGGTCTAATGCGTGTTCTGCATCGATAAATGCACATGTTCCACCAGCTTTTTGTGATTGTGCTATAGCTGATAATGCTAGAGTTGTTTTACCTGAAGATTCAGGTCCATAAATTTCAATAATTCTACCTTTTGGAAATCCGCCAATCCCAAGTGCCCAGTCAATAGATATTGATCCTGTTGAAATAGCTTCTATATCCATAGCTTCTTTTTGACCAAGTTTCATAACTGATCCTTTTCCGTAAGAACGTTCAATTTGTGCGAGGGCTGTTTCTAAAGCTTTGTTTTTATCCATGAAGTTTTATAAATATGATTGAAATTATCACAAATTTATAGCATTATAATTTATGCTTACAATAAGAAATTTACATTTATTACTCTTTTATTTCCTTATTATTTCCTGTAGCAGCGGTGATGATGATAATCCAGTTACATCCTCATCTTCACCTGCATCCACCTCTAGTGATAGTAAATCATGTGATTCTGTTTGTCAGAGTTATCAAACTACAGAATATTATAACCAAAAAGGTTTGGATATTATTTATGCTGCTCAGGCTTATTCATATTTATCTCAAAATGGATTAAATATTGCTGGAGATGGAGTAAATGTCGCGATAGTAGATACTGGAACATATGGCCCTCATGAAGATTTATCAAGTAATTATAACTTTACTGATAGTGTTGCTGATGGGAGTAATTATGATGAAAGTGGACATGGTACTCATGTTGCTGGGATTGCATCTGGCATGAAAACTAATAGTGATTCCTCTATGCATGGTGTGGCTTTTAATTCATCAATTATTGGTATTGCTTATAATGGTATATCTGGGGTAAATTCTGGTACTGATAATTTCGATAATACTGTCATTAATAGTGGTTCAACGGTTGTTAATATGAGCTTTGGTGGTACTACATCAATTAGTTCTACCAATAATCAATTGCTAGATATATTGGCAGATAGTTCTATTGGGGCTAGATCAGTTCTAGTTGCAGCTACAGGAAATAATAGATATTCTTATGATTATTCAACTGGTATTGATAGTTGGGATTCTACATCAGATAATCCCTTTTACCCAGCTGCTAATGCAAGTGATGCTAATATAAAGGGTCAGATGCTTGCTGTTGCAGCTTTAAATACATCATCATATTTTTTGGATATAACATTTTCGGGTGATGATATTTCAGCTATAGCATATAATACTTTATCTGGAGATATAGACCATACTATAGCTTTTTATTCAAATTATTGTGGTAGCGCATCCAGATATTGCTTAGCTGCGCCAGGAGGAGATAAGCATGATTATGTAGGAGATAGTAATAATTATAAGATCTTTTCTAGTTATTATGATATAAATAGCCCGTCTATAACTAATAGTTATGAAAGCTTATCCGGAACTTCAATGGCTGCACCTCATGTCTCTGGGGCGGCTGCTATACTACAATCTGCTTGGCCATCACTGACAGGAAAAGAGGTTACTCAGATTTTACTTGAGACTGCTGATTATCTTAGTTGCTCAGATTTACTGCTACCATCAAAAGCATCTTGCTCAGAAACAACAATAACAGGGGATACTGGTACTTATACTTATAATAATGTTTCAGGATGGGGATCGCTAAATTTATCAGCTGCAGTTAGGGCGAATGGTAGTAGTGACATATTATCTGGTTATAATTTGGATGGACCATCTTATGATTTAGATATGACGAATTTAAGCGTTTCTAGCTCTTTTGCTAATAAGTTAATTAATTCTAAAATCTTTAGTCAAGCTGTGTTCTTCGATATTTATAATAGAAATTACAAAGCTAATTTATCTGATAAAATCTTAATTCGAAATAGCTCTAGGCAAACTGTAAATTTTGATGCTGGTAATTATTATAAAAACTTCAATATAGGCAATAAACTTAATATGGGTTTTGTAGATCAATCGCAAATAAGTGATTTTGTATTATTGGGTTTTTATGATGATGAATATGCAAATTATTCATTAGATAATTTAGGTTATAAGGTGAGTTGGAATAACTATGATTTAAATTTTTATTTTAGTTCTGGATATCAGAGTTATAAGACTAATGGTAAAAATCAGAATATGACTGATGAGATTTATAATTTTAATCAGGAAGATAGGGCCGGAATTCAAATATCTAGCAATTTCTTAGGTGATTATATTTATGAAATTGGCTTCTATAATGATAATAACGATATTCATGAATTACATAATTCACTTAAAATAGATAAGGCAAATTTAGATATAGATCTAATTTATAGCTTTATTAATAGTGGTGATAATTTAATTGGCATAACTGGTAGTGAGGCTTTTTTACTTGGAGATAGTAATGTACAACATATATTTGGCTTTAATGTTGTTAAGGATTTGGCCCAGGATTTAAACTTTTTTATGGAATATCGTCATTTAATAGGTGATGAAAGTAATAATGATCAGGGTATATTACGTAACTTTAGGGATATCGAAGAAAATAGCATTTCATTTGGTTTTGATAAGCAATATTTAAATAACAACTTTCATCTCTCTATATTTATACCGCCTGCAATTATAAAAGGTTTAGTAGATCTTGATGTTGCTGTTGCCCGAAATTCAAATATTGTTGTTAGAGCCCAAGATACAATAAACCTATCAGAAGCAGATAGGGAGATAGATTATAATTTTAGCTGGAGTAAATATAGTCAGAAAGGCGCTATATCTTTAACATATACTTACAAAGAAAATTTCGAACATAATAATCACGATCGAGATCAATTATTATTTATATCCTACCGACTGGTAATAAATTAATTGATCACCCCGTAGGGGCGGGGTCCTCCCGCCCGGAACATATATAATAGTGAATAATTGAAATACGATGATGCAACTTGTAGGGGCGGGGTCCTCCCGCCCGCCTGTAACGTACAGTACCGGTAATAATT
>JABJMA010000075.1 GCA_018659605.1 Rickettsiales bacterium | reverse complement strand
GCAAACAAAATATGCAGAGGGATCTTAGAAGTTTCGGTCTAATTTGGGCAATTATTTTTACAGCAATAGGGTTTTACCCTATACTGAATGATTCTCCTGTTCGTAATTGGGCTATTTGTACTGCACTGACTTTTGTTATTTTATCTCTTATCTACCCTAAAATTTATCAAAAAACATTATTTTATCCAGCTTGGATAAAATTTGGTAATTTTCTTGGAATGATAAATTCTAAAATTATTATCTTTCTATTATTTTACATATTATTTTTGCCAATCGGGGTAATATTAAAAATCTGCCGTAAAGATTTACTAAGCAAAAAATTAGATAATACTGCAAATAGTTATTTTATTGATAGGGTTGATCCTATACAAAGCATGAGCAATCAATTTTAAACATTATCGAATTATGTCATTTTTACAAGAAATCTGGAAATTTATAAAGTTCCGCAAAAAATTTTGGTTAGCCCCTATCATATGCGTAATGCTTTTACTGGGAGTATTAATAATATTTGCTCAAGGCTCTGCAATTGCACCTTTTATCTATACATTATTTTAAACCAATCTATCCATGACATATATCCTAGGGATTTCATCACATTACCATGATTCTGCCGCTTGCCTTATAAAAGACGAAACAATTATAGCAGCAGCACAAGAAGAAAGATTTACCCGAAGAAAACATGATAGTAGCTTTCCGAGTAATGCCATAAAATATTGTTTATCTGAAGCTAACATAAGTGATTTGTCCCAAATCGATTATATAGGGTTTTACGATAAACCGTTTTTAAAATTTGAAAGGTTATTAGAAACCTATTTGGCTGAAACTCCGAAAGGCTTTCGATCCTTTGCTATGGCAATCCCAGTCTGGCTCAAGGAAAAACTTTTCTTAAAAGACACCTTAATTAAAGATTTTGTCACGCTTTCAAAGCAGATAAACCCTAAGTTGGATATAGAAAATAAACAAAATCTCAAACAGTTAAAAAATCAAATCTCAGAAAAACTTCTCTTTGCTGAACATCATCAATCTCACGCAGGCAGTACCTTCTTTACCTCGCCCTATGAAGATTCCGCAATTATTAATATGGATGGTGTCGGAGAATGGGTAACAACCTCCATTATGCATGGCAAAAATAACAAAATGGATATATTAAAAGAAATCCATTTTCCACATTCAATTGGTTTATTATATTCAGCATTCACCTACTATACAGGCTTTAAAGTAAATTCTGGCGAGTATAAATTAATGGGTTTAGCACCTTATGGAGAGCCAAAATATTACCAAACCATTATAGATAATCTTATTGATATAAAATCAGATGGATCATTCAAATTAAAAATGGAATATTTTAACTATACTACTGGCCTTACAATGACTAGTAAGAAATTCCATAAGTTATTTGGCAGGGATCCGCGCACATCAGAAACTGATATCTCACAATTTGATATGGATATTGCAGCCTCAATTCAAAAAGTAACAGAAGAAATTGTCATTAAGCTTGCCAAAACCGCTCAAAAAATCACCCAATCAAAAAATCTATGTTTATCTGGAGGAGTTGCATTAAATTGTGTTGCTAATGGCAAGCTATTAGCAGAAGAAATCTTTGATAATGTTTTTATTCAACCTGCAAGTGGCGATGCAGGAGGTGCACTTGGTGTTGCATTTTGTATTTACTACCAACATTTAGGTAACAAAAGAACCTGCCATAAGGATGGTAATGATAATATGCAAGGCGCATATTTGGGCAAAAAATATAGCAATGATGAGGTCAAAAAATATCTTGATACTATTGGTGCAAAATATCATCACATCGAAAATCAGAATGAATACTCTAAAATAATTGCAAACAATCTAGCAGATGAAAAAGTCATTGGCTGGCATCAAGGGCGCATGGAATTCGGTCCGAGAGCATTAGGAGCCAGAAGTATTATTGGCGACCCAAGAAGCAGTAATATGCAAAAGACCATGAATCTAAAAATAAAATATCGCGAATCCTTTAGGCCGTTTGCTCCTGTCATTTTACGTGAGGAGTTAACAAAATATTTTGATATTAAAGATGTTGATTCTCCTTATATGCTAATGGTTGCTCCAATTCACAATAATTTAATCATTAAAGATAGTATAGTAGAACAAGAAAACCTTTTTGGCATTGATAAACTAAACATCAAGAGATCCAAATTACCTAGCATAACACATGTAGATTGTTCGGCCAGAATCCAAACAATACACAAACAAACAAATCCTAAATTTTATGATTTACTAACAGAGTTTCATAAACAAACTCAATGCCCAGTTTTAATTAACACTTCATTTAATGTACGTGGCGAACCAATAGTCTGCTCGCCTGAAGATAGTTATAAATGCTTTATGCGAACAGAAATGGATATTCTAGCAATTGAGAATTTCATTCTGTACAAAGAAGAACAACCAGATTTCTCAGATAAAGAGGATTGGCAGAAAGAGTATGAATTAGATTAAAACTTTATGCCTTTATCACCTACCATATTTATCATTGATTCTAACAATGTCATCTTCATCAATTTTATCTCCCGTTTGTACTTCAATCATCTTAATTGGCTTATCAGTTTCATTAAGTAATCTGTGCTTTGCGCCTTTTGGAATATAAATAGATTGATTGGCGCCTAATGTCCGAATATCACCATCTAATTCAACCTTTGCATTACCCTCAACCACAATCCAATGCTCAGCTCTGTGATTATGATATTGCAGAGATAAAGAACCCCCTGGATAAACCGTAATCTCCTTAACCTGAAAACTATTGCCCTTTACCAATGATAAATACTTGCCCCATGGGCGGTAATTAAGACTATGGTATTTTACTCGTTCATCGCCAACTTTCTTCAACTGATTAACTAATGCTTTTATCGAGCCACTATCGCCATGCCTGGCTATTAAAAGCGCATCTCTGGTATCAATAATTATCAAATCACTAACACCAATTGCAGCGACTAATTTACCCTGATTTTCCTGCTTTACAAATAAATTAGTAGAATTTTTAGCTACCAACTCGCAATCAGAAAAATTATTATTATCATCTTTATCCGCAACCTCATACAAGCTTTCATAGCTACCAAGATCATTCCAATCAATGTCAGCAATGCTAACGGCTATATTATCTGCTTTTTCCAGATAAGCATAATCAACTGAGATCTTAGGGAATTTAGCAAATAACTCTTTATTAAAGCGTTTAAATTCAGCCAAATCAGATATAGCATTTATATTTTGCTCAGCAATCTCATATATCTCAGGCGTTATCTCTTTAACTTTCTTAAGAAAGCTATCTGTTTGAAAAAGAAAAATCCCAGCATTCCAAAAATAATCGTCACTTTGCAAATATTGCTTTGCTTTTGCTTTATCTGGCTTTTCATGAAATTGTCTAACGCTATAGCAATTATGTCCTCCATTGCCAACTTCCAACTTATTTGCTTTTTCGATATATCCATATCCAGTATTAGCATTATCTGGCTTAATACCAAAAGTTACAAAATAACCAGCCTCCGCCGCTGGAATAGAACTTGATATAATTTTGTTAAATTTATCTGCATCTTTTATTATGTGATCTGATGCCAACACCAGCATGATACTATCTGGATCCTGACGATTTAAATAAAGTGCTGATAATAAGATTATCGGAAATGTATCACGAATATCAGGTTCTACCAAAATCTCAGCATCTAGACCTATCTGCTTTAATTGATTTAAAACCGAGAAACGATGATTTTCACCAGTCGCAATTATTGTTTTATCATGCAATTTATCACGTAAACAAGTATCCTGGAACAGTGACTTCTTGCCAAAGAAATTAATAAATTGTTTTGGATAAGTCTCTCGCGATAATGGCCACAGCCTAGTGCCGCTACCACCTGCTAAAATTAAATTATAAAAATTCTGCATGATTTTTCTGTTTTTATACTATGTAAGTAATAGTAACTCTGATTCCAATCAAGTAAAAAAAATCTCATGACAGGATATCCCACCCAAGATATATCACAAATTTGTTTTATCAAAGGCGGGAGGACCCCGCCCCTACGGGGTAATTATCTCACACCGACATATTGACCATCTCACTTGTTTCCGGTCCCGTACGTTACGGGCGGGAGGGAGGAATGCGTATATTCACCCAATTTCATACTTCATATTTAATACTGGATGTTGCAACTTGTAGGGGCGGGGTCCTCCCGCCCGCATAGCAAGTAAGATTTGAATTTATGTTAAGACTGACCAACATATGGGTTTGCTTCTACCAAAAACACATGTTTTGCATTGGGGCAATCACGGGCGGGAGGTAGGAATGCGTATATTCACCCAATTTCATAATTCATATTTAATACTGGATGTTGCAACTTGTAGGGGCGGGGTCCTCCCGCCCGCCTAGCAAGTAAGATTTAAATTTATGTTAAGACGGATCAACATATGGGTTTGCTTCTACCAAAAACACATGTTTTGCATTGGGGCAATCACGGGCGGGAGGACCCCGCCCCTACGAATAATGCCCTAACAACTCTCCTGCCAAAAACAGCGATCCACAGATTAAAAATAAGCTATTGCCTTGATCGAGCTTCCAAACATCATGCCAATGATCAAAGCCGTCTTTATACTTATTACCAAAGATCTGGCCTAATTGCTCCTTAGTATAAAAAGGCCTGTTATGCTTAAAATGATATGAATAAAAATCTAATTGAATATCCTTAAATTCATCAATAAAACCCTGAATATCACGATCTTCTGTCTGATTACAAATTAGATAGATGTGATCATATTTGCGCGATTCTTGTTTAAGATATTCTGCAATCATTACCCCCGCTGCAATATTATGACCACCATCTAAATATACTTTAGATCCAGGCTTTAATCTACTCACCACAGCCTTAAATAAAATTTCCTGCAATCTTGCCGGCCAGGCAAAATATCTTTGATAACCATCATATGCAGACTTTGCTTTTTTAATACCAATTAACGCCGTTAAAGCGGTAAAAGCTGTTTTAAAATTATCAATTTGATGATTTCCAACTAGTGGTAAATCTTTAACTAGTAAATCTTGACAAACCTCTTCACTCTCAATCGTGGTTTTACCACGCTTTTCGGCATATTCAGTTAGGAATTCAGCCACCATCCCATCCTGCTTACCCAATATCACAGCATCTGATTTATCCATAATAGCAGCCTTCTCGCCAGCTATTCCTAAAATATCATTACCTAAAAACTCTTCATGATCCATAGAAATAGGAGTAATAATAGATAATAACTTATTCTCAAAAATATTAGTTGCATCAAGCCTGCCTCCAAGCCCCGTTTCGATTAAATTAAAATCTGCTGGAAATTTTAGAAATGCCAAAAATGCTGCAATTGTAGTACCTTCAAAAAAACTAACTTTTAAATTATTAAACTTTTCAATCTCCTGACATTTTAATAAAATGTCTGTTAATTCTTTATCAGAAATATATTTTCCATTTAATTTAATGCGTTCATTAAAATGCACTAAATGTGGCGAACTATAAACATTAACACTATAGCCAAGGCTTCTCAGCATGCTTTCTAAGAATGCAATTGTTGACCCTTTGCCGTTGGTACCGGCGACATGAATAATATTCTTTAGATACTTCTCTGGGCTTCCAACCTTATCGGCAAAAGCCAAAACTGAATCAAGTCCAAGATCAATATCATGTACTCCTAAAAAATCTGGCCATAAAATTTCATTGATTTGCATTACTATATCGCTTAGATTGCTGTTTTACTAACTCTTAACTTAAAAAAATAATCATGTGCGGTATAGCAGGGCTTTTTGGTAATATCAATGATACGAAAAAACAGCATCTCACAAATGTTTTTAATGAAGCCCTTCTAGAAAGAGGACCCGATAGTTATGGAGAGTATTATGAAGAAAATATTTTTTTATTTCATAGAAGATTATCAATCATTGATCTTGAAACCGGTGATCAGCCTTTATATTACTATGATAGTAGAAATAACCTAAAATATGTCTTAATTGTCAATGGTGAGATTTATAATTATTTAGAATTACGTCAAGAATTTGATAATAAAATATTTAGAACTAAATCTGACTCAGAAGTTATTCTGCATCTTTTTGATAAATATAAAGTAAATTTTACTCAGAAATTGCGTGGTATGTATGCAATTGCACTATATGATGTGCAAAAAAGACATCTTGTTTTATCTCGCGATAATTATGGCATTAAACCGCTTTATTATAGTATGCTAGATAATGCTATAATTTTTGCCTCTAATCTAAAAGCTATTATCAATTCAAAAATTCTACCCAAAGAATTATTGCCTGAACAATCCTACGAACTCCTTCAGGCCCGCTTTGGATTAACTAAACAAACAATATTTAGGAATATTTTTCGATTGTTACCTGGCGAAACTCTAGTTTTTGAAAATAACCAGATAGTTAATAAATTAGTTCACAATACAATTGATTTATTATTGCATGAAGAAAAGGCAAAAAGCTTTGATTCTGATAAACTCACACAGCAAATTACAGAGTCAGCAAACATGCATCTTAGATCAGATGTGCCTGTTGGTTTATTTTTCTCAGGTGGAGTTGATTCATCGGTAATTCTATATTGGATGAAGCAATTTACTCCAGAAAATATCCATCTATTTATTGCTGGTTTTCCAGAATCCAATGAGCATGACGAAACATCTAAAGCATTAAAATCAATCTCTGGCATGGGCTTTAATGTGCATAAGGTTGAATTTACTGAAAAAGACTTCTGGAAATATCTAGTACAGACCACAAAAATATTAGATGACCCATTAATTGATCCGGCTAGTTTACCAACATATAAATTAAGCGAAGCTGCAAAAGAACATGTTAAAGTAGTTTTATGTGGAGAAGGTGGAGATGAGTTTTTCTCCGGCTACAGGCGTCACCATAAGGCCGGATTATTTGGTGGAATTCTAAAAAAACGTCATAGCCTAAAGGGTTTATTTAGAGACAAATCGCTATTTGCCATTGATTTCCCGAGATGGCAACAGCCTATAGATGATCATTATAATCAACTAAATGATTTTCCATGGACTCGTTTACAAAGAATGCAAATTATTGATAGCTTATTTTGGCTACCAAATGACCTTCTAACTAAATTAGATAGATGTACAATGGCTCATTCAATTGAGGGCAGAACACCATTTATTGATCAAAAACTATCCCCTTACGCTTTAGCTATCCCTAATAAATATAAGGTTAAATTCAAATATGCTAAATGGTGTCTTCGGCAACATTTAGATACACATTGGGAACATGCGGATGCCTTTGGTAAAAAACAAGGATTTAAACTTCCTATATATAAATGGCTGGATAATAGACGCCCTTTTATTACTGAATATCTATGTAACCATGAGGCATTTGCCGATTTATTTAATCATAATAAGTTAGCAAACTTTATTAAAAATTTTACTAAGAAAAATGAAACTGCTATTTTTGGTCTTATTTTTTATAGCTTATGGTATGATTATTTCATGAGAAATATTGATATCGAAATTAATAACGATCTTATCAATCATATTAATTCACTCAATGATATTTAATATCTGAATCGCCTACGATAACTCTTATCTTGATAAGTGTTATTCCTGTCTCGCACTAGAGAGTTGGGTCGAGATTTATTATTATATTCATCCCTTCTAAAATCACGACGATCATAAGTTGTTCTATTCTGCCTTAATTTATCCACAACATTATCATTAACGGCAGGATTTACCGGAGCTATAATCACATTATCTTTTTGCATTATATCCTCATCATTTTTCACATTATCATCTGCAAATACGGTAGTAAAAGACAGAATAGATATCACTATAATTTTTATTATAAACATATTGTTAAACCTCATATATACTTGTAATTATAACACATTTTACTGAGAATTTAAAGCCTTTTTATTTAAAAACCAAATTGCAAAACTAGCATTAGAAGCTGTATTTAAGTAACTTCGCATGCATATATGAAGAGAAAATTAATTATTTGCCGATTCCATAGGGGCCCTCCCGTAATGTATAAAATATATGCCATAAAGTGATCGTTTATTGTATGGTGGGAAGCTTTACCGCTCTATTTGACTTAACCCATAGTCTGTGCTAAGTTTTAAGCTCTTTAATTATTAAGAGATGAGAATGAGAGAAGCCAGATATAAACAATGCGATAGGAAATATCTACTATCACAAGCTTTGAAATCAGAAATGGCAACATTTGAAACTATATCTTCATATATAGATGACTATGGTGCAATTATTGTAAATAATGCCTGTCTTGATGCAAATAATACACTGCAAATAGCATTAACAAATCAGCATGCTACTTGCACCATAGAACTACTTCTTAACAATGGCGCAGAAATTATAAATGGGACCCGTAATAACACCTTAGATCAGGCATTATATTGGCGAAATTCACCAGATACAATCAAGCTGCTTCTTGATAGGGGTGCCAAACCAGATATTGTTAGCTTACGCACTGCAATAGAGCGAGAACTTTCATTTGCTACAATTAAGTTACTATTGGATTATGATCCTACAATAATTTATAATAATAAATATTCCTCTTGTAATATATTATCTTTTGCTGTCGAGAATAAATGCCCTGTAGAAATAATCTCACTATTATTAGAATATGGAGCAGAAATAACCAATCCTCTAAACTCCCCCTCACATCACATCTTGTCCAAAGCCCAGCAATATGGGGCCTCTCAAGAAGTCATTGACTTGTTATTACGGAATAAGGCAGCTAATGAATCCATACAGATTGATGATATAAAAATATCTTCTTTATCTAGCACATCTTCTTTATCTAGCACATCTTCTTTATCTAGCACATCTTCTTTATCTAGCACATCTTCTTTATCTATATAAAATAAGCTCTCAGACTCCACTATAGATTTATACATAGCCAGTAATCGCTCCTGTACAGCCCTTGATCAAACACCGTCTTAATTCCCGGGCGGGAGAACCCCGCCCCTACGGATTTAAAATCGCATACCAAATAATTAACATTCCCGTATGTTACGGGCAGGCGGGATTCTCCCGCCCTTGATTAATAAAATTCAATGTTTTCAGCTGGAGGAGAACCCCAACCCTACGGGATCAATCAAAAATATTACTACCAGTCTGCAAAGAATCGGTAATGATGTTGTTGCTTTTCTTTATTTGAAACCCTTCCTCAATAAGTGCTGATAATAATTTAGTAAAATTGACTTTTTTATCAGCTACTTCCCACAAATAATATGCAAATGATCCAGGTAATGGGTTAATTTCGTTTAACCAAATCTCACCTGTTTTACTATTGCAAAGAAAATCAATTCTTGGCGCTCCAGAACCAGAAATTAAATCAAAAGCAGTCTTAGCATAAGAATTAATTAATTCTCTCTGCTTTACCGACAAATCCGATGGGTTTAAATCACGTAAGAGTGAAGCCATACCCTCAGATGATGGCACTGATAATTTAGCCTCCCTAGTTTTTCCATTAAGATATTTTGTTTTAAAATCTAATAATTCACCCTGACAAAGTGGCTTCTCAATTGCAGATATTCTTATCTCACCAAATGCCCTACTAACCGATACATTAAATTCAACTAACTTCTCTACAAAAGGCTCAACCAAAATCTGATTATCAATTTTAAATATTTCAGTAATTGCAGCTTTTAACTCTGGCTCATTATTAACAATATTTACACCTATAGAACTACCTAAATTACATGGCTTAACACATAAAGGATAATCAATCGATATTTGATCTACATAACTAGCCAAATCTAAAAACTCTGTTTTATTATCACGAATTAGAAGATTACTCGGCAGGATATTAATCCCAGCATTTCTAAATAATTCTTTCGCAAGATATTTATTCATGACTATTTTAGAGGCCATTGCTCTTGGTCCAGTATAAGGAATATTTAGAAACTCTAATAAGCCAACAAATGCTCCATCCTCACCACTACCACCATGAAATGCCGGCATAGCAATATCAAAATCTATATATTTTGCCTTGGCCAAACGGGAATCATTCTCCACCCTTAAGGTGGGAGCAGAAGTAGTAGGATTGATAGCAATATTTACTACATCAATAGCTTTCTTAGTTTTGTCTGATAAATAATAATTCTTACGCTGTAATAACTCTACTCCAGTATAAAATCTATTTTCCTTATCTGCATAAACAGGAATTACCTCATAATTTGATGAATCGATAGCTCCAGCTATTGATAAAGCCGTAATAATTGAAATATCATGCTCTGGGGAATTGCCACCAAAAAATAATGCTATTTTCCTTTTTTCTACTTTTTTTCCACTTTTTTCCATTTCTTCCACAAAAACCTTCATGTAGGGGCTGCCCTTGCGGTCGCCCATTCTGACCCATGTAATGGATCTCCATTTATCAAACGATCAATATATGGCGCACTAAATGATAATCAAGATTAAACGTCTTTCCAACCAACTTTCTTTAAGAAAGTTTTATATTCATTATCATACATAAACACTCGGCCTTCATCATAGACTATTAGTTTATTGGCTATTTTCTTTAAGAAAAATTCATCATGCGTTACCATCACAACAGCACCATCAAAGCCCTTAACTGCATTCATAAGCGCCTCAGCTGATTCCATATCCAAGTGATTTGTTGGCTCATCAAGAAATAACAAATTAACCGGTTGCAATAAAATCTTACCAAGCATTACGCGGCTTTTCTCACCACCAGATAACACTGAGATTTTTTTATGAGCTAAATCTCCAGAAAACATAACATTTGCACATGTGCGCCTAACGGTGCCTATTGGCGCGCCTGGACTTGCGGTTTGTATTTCCTCACAAACTGATAATCTTGGGCTCAGGCGATCAATATTCATCTGACCAAAATATCCAACTTTTACTTTATCATGCTGAGTTACCGAACCAGAATTTGCCTTCATCTCATGCGCAAGCAATTTAAGTAAAGTTGATTTACCTTTTCCATTTTTACCAATAATAGCGATACATTTTCCACGTTCTAGTGTAAAAGCAATATTATCAAAAAGGATTTTATCTGGGTTATATCCAAAAGCAAGCTTTTTTACATCTAACATTACTTTGGTTGGTGTCTCTTTGTAGCTAAAATTAAACTCCAAGTTAGCATCAAAACCTAGATCTTTCATCGTATCCATTTTTTCTAGTTGTTTGACTTTTGATTGTGCAAGCGCGGCTGTAGATGCACGTGCTTTATTTCTAGCGATAAACTCTTCAAGCTCTTTTCGTTTTTTATCTTGGCTTAGTTTCTCTTTTTCGTAAAGCTCGT
>JABJMA010000074.1 GCA_018659605.1 Rickettsiales bacterium | reverse complement strand
CTCATTTCAATTATTACCGTTCCCGTACGTTACGGGCGGGCGGGAGGACCCCGCCCCTACAAGTTGCAACATCGTATTTCAATTATTGGCTATTGTATTTGTTCCGGGCGGGAGAACCCCGCCCTTTCAATTAATCAAGGTTACCCAAGATATCAATTGATAAACGAATGGTTCTATCATCTTTTACATCATCATTACTGTAAAAACGACTTACAAAACTTAATTTTGTTTTAATACAGCTATTTTGATATGTAATGGCTAATTGATTCTCTGTCATCGCACCTGAAAAAATACTCTGATCTATATAGGAGAAACTAGAAGTGTTTATTATATTAAGATTGGAACTTACTTGGTAACCGATACTAGTTGATAATGTCTTATCATCCACAAGACTAGAATCCAAATGACTATATTCTATATGCGAAATGGTTGTCGCCAAAGATAACTTATCTAAATTTGTAGATAAGCTAAAACTGTTATAATATGGGAATAAATCTTCATAGTATAAACGATTAAAATAACTAACTTTCAATTGCTTGCTTGATAATGAAAAACTATTCATAAGATCTGATAATTTTGTATCTAAACCACTCCCCATTTCATATTCACTAGAAACTTCATCTGAATATTTAATTCCAAACTTATACTCAATATCTTTATCTTTAGATGATTGTAAATAACCAACTTCAAAAGCTAGTTTCATTGACTCATCAATAATATCATAACCAAAAGCATTATTAATTCTTGTTAGATTAGCAAAATTTAATTGATTTGCCTGTGAATCATAATTACTTACTGAATCATCAACTATTAATTTACTGCTGCTAATATAAAATTTGGGAGTTAAAACTGCGCTAGAATTCATGTTTATATAGTTACGACTCCAATCTGCGAAAACACCAACTTGATAACGAAATGCCGAATTATCATCCTCGAATAATCCGTAATTATCAAACCTATTACTAATACCATAATTAATTATATCTCCTGAAGTTAAGCTCCTGCTATTTGAGAGAATATTGCTATAAGAGATACGGTCACGGCTAGCTTCCTCTTCTAACTTAATATTATCATAATTAACCAAATTACTCATATTTAAATCATATTTCCCAAGTTTAATATTTTTCTTATAGTCAATATTTGGTAATCTGTAATAGGACCTATCACTATCACTAAAATCATTTACATAACTATATTTTACCAACAGATCCTCTTCACTATGAATAAATTGAACTAAACTTTGCTCATAACGTCTATCATCCTCTAAATATCTCGATAAATATTCACTTCTTGATGTACGATGAATATCAAAGGTTAAATCTCCAGAATTAAGGCTATAATTTCCTTTAGTTTTAATGCGCCATTTCTGCCTATCATATGTTGTATAATCATTATCAGATAGATAATCCTGAAAATCTTCATTTATATTCAAATAAGCAATATCAAACACTAAATGAGATTTTGGCGTCATATGCCTAAACTCTAAATCATGATTAATGTTAAAATTACGAAATATTGTAGGCGTATATGTTAGATCAAAATTTGGCTTAATATTAATAAATAATGGTAAAGTAATGTTACTTCCCTTTATTGAATCACTAGAATATTCTGGATCTAGTAAACCAGTTCTTTTTGGATATTTATTCCCAGCAGTTATAAATAATGGCATATAAAAAACCGGCTTATCATATATGTAGAAGGAGGCTTGGTTAAAATAAAAATTATCCTTTTCATCTATATATTCGGCGGATCCTGCACGAATATTCCATAATGGAACTAGCTGCTCAGCATTATCGCATATTTTGCATGTAGTAAAATATATTTTATCTAGCTTAAAATCAGAGTTATTTTTATGAGCGGTCTGTGCAAAAAAAGAGCCAAAATTATAAAACTTTAAATGTAAATTCGAACTATTAGCCTGAGCGAAATCATCTGATATCTTTATCTTCTCCGAGATTAAATTAAATTCATTATTACTAAGAATATTATCATTATTTGCATAAATCTCTTTTGTCACCTTATTGTAAAGAATATCTTTAGAGCTAAATTCATACTCACCATCGGAGGCTGTGATATCTCCTGTAAATTTTAATAAGCCGGATTTATTATCATAAATAATCTCATCGCTTAAAATCTCTATCTCTGCAGCATTTAATGATTGCAACAAAACTAGTAAGATAATAAAAAGCTGCTTCAATATTCCCATATATATTATGGATTAAGTAAAATTTTTAAAAAACTCTTGCTTAAGAATAGCGTCAAACTCCTTAAAGTCAGTATTAATTCCCATTGCCTTTAATGAGGTAACACCATATTTCGTACTATCAATTCCACAAGGGATAATATTAGCGAATTTGGTTAAATCTGGAGCAATATTTATAGCTATTCCATGATACGTTATCCACTTCCTTAATCTCACTCCAATCGCCGCTATTTTTTTCTCCATCCCCTCATGCATAACCCAAATACCAACACGATCCTCTCTAATAAAAGCTTCAATATCATAATGCCTTAAGGTAGCTATTACCCAATATTCTAACGATTGAATGAATTTGCGAATATCCTTACCATCCTTACTTTTATTTAAATCTAACATCACATATACTACACGCATTCCAGGTCCATGATAAGTAATCTTACCACCCCGTTTTGATTTTCTAACAGCTATGTCATCTGCTTTAATAATATCCGACTCCTTAGCACTAACACCTAATGTATAAATATGATCATGCTCAATTAACCATATTTTTTCTTTTTCCTTGCCCTGAACCATGCCACTTACATGACTCTCCATAGATTCTATAGCTAAATCATAATCAATTATGCCATCATTTATACTCCAAACCAAATCTTTTCTTATCATGAATTTAAGGTCACATTTATTTATAATCTTCCGTTATGCAATTACGCAAAGATATATTGTAAAATTGATGAGTCATGGAATTTAAACTTGGATTACTTGAAATTATCCAACCGTAAAAAATATTTTTAAATGACTTATTATCCATAATATCAAAAAATGCATAATTATTAGGTAATTTACTAGAAGGAGTTTTCCAGCAGCTTCTTGGCGTGATATTGATATTTTCAAACTCTAATTCCTCACCCATATTCATGGTAAATTTATAAACTCTAGCAGTAACCTTATTTAAAATTTGAATCTCAACAATATTTGCCTCTATAAAACCCTGATCTATGAATTTACTACGAATATTTAAACGCCTGTTTTTATTTTCATCTACACGCAACTTAAATATCTCTAAATTTGGATATAAAAGTGATAATTCTTCATATTTCTGCTGATACTCCAAAGCCACCCTTTCCTGATTAAGCTTTGTAGTTATGATTTGTAGGTTATAATAAACTTCCAATAATGCTTTATCATTACCAAGTTCTAAATACATATTAGCTGACTGGCTAGCTAATGATTTGGCTAAGAAATAATTAAATTCATTATAATGAGCATATCCCATTCTACTATAGATATATGCAAGACTATTATCATCCTCACTCTCAATAGCAATTAACATCGCAGAGTTAAGGTTGCTAAGTAATGATAAATTGTCATGTTGATAATGGTTAACCTTTGTTAAAAATAAATAATATGATAGACGCTCCTCCTGCAGATCATACATTTCTATTAAGGCATATAACTTTTGATATTTCTCTAATACAGCATCAATGTTTTTCTCTTTAAAATATATCTCTGCCTCAGATTTATATTTTGCAACATTATCCCATACCTCAGCTGTAGCAGTAATTGTTTTTCTGTTCTGAACATCATCATCACCAAAGATACTTACAAAGCCATAGCTAAGCTGCGTTCCTAACAAGTAGAAAGTAAGTATAAATATAGAGCGCAATATTAACATATAAATATTTTGCGATTAATTTTTAAAGAGAAACTTACTAAGTAAATTTTCTATACTAACAGATGACCTAGTATAGGTAATATCCTCACCATCCTGCAAGAATATATCAGCTATACCTGGCTCAATATCAATATATTTCCCACCAAGTAGCCCTGAGCTCATAATAGAAATATAGGAATCCTCGGGAATATTAAACTCCTTAGAAATACTCACTTGTAGAATTGCATCATATGAGTCACTATCAAGCCTAATATCAGTTACAGATCCAATTTTAATACCTGAAATCCTGACATCACTACCTATATCAACACCATCTATACTCAAAAATGTTGCTTGTAATTGATAAGAATCATTCTTTGCTAGGGTTAGCTCCGCAACATTTCGTGCATTCAAAAAAAACATTATTGTTATCACTACAACAATAATGCCAATGATAGTTTCAAAATAATTTTTATTCATTTTCTAAACTCTTATTTGGATCAAAAGCGGAATATAAACTGCGCTTAGATGATTGATATCTTTCACTCTTTTTTATAGGATAATAAGCCTTACTGGTAGCTGTATAATTGGGTTGATGGGGCTTTTGCCAGATATGTGGTTCCCTAGCAGATTCATTTGGTAATTGATCTGTAATATGATGTAACCATGAATGCCAATTGGCAGGTACCTTGCTAGCCTCAACTATACCATTATATATAACCCATCTACGCTCCTTATGAATCTTAGATTGGACTATTCTATAATAACTATTTCCCGCTTCATCTTTACCAACAAATTTACCAAAAAAATATGCATAGAGCTTTGTTGCAATAAACATTATAAATACTATAAATACTACGAGTTAAAGCATAGATATATTTAAACTATACAAATAATGCAAGAATTACCTTTTAAACTTGATGCAAAATATAAACCTGCTGGAGATCAAATCTCTGCCATAAAAAAGCTTTGTAATGGTTTAGATCAATCATTACATAACCAGATATTACTTGGTGTTACTGGATCTGGAAAAACATTCACTATGGCAAATATTATAAATAATCTACAAAGACCTAGTATAATTCTAGCCCATAACAAAACACTAGCTGCCCAATTATTTGGTGAAATGAAGAGTTTTTTCCCTAATAATTCTGTTGAATTTTTTGTATCTTATTACGATTATTATCAACCCGAGGCATATGTCGCTAAAACAGATACTTACATTGAAAAAGACGCATCCATCAACGATCAGATTGATTTACTAAGACATCGAGCGACAAGATCCCTTTTTGAACGTAAAGATGTAATAATTATTGCTTCAGTTTCTTGTATTTATGGCCTTGGATCACCTGAGGCATATTCAGAAATGACTATAAATATTCTCAAGAAAGATGAGATATCAATGCTTAACCTCATCAGAAAACTTATCGATCTCCAATATGAAAGAAATGATCATAATTTCATTAGAGGAAAAATTAGAGTTCAAGGCGATATATTAGATATTTTCCCTGCCCATCTCGAAGATAAAGCATGGAGAATTAACTTCCATGATAATATTATTGATAATATTTATGAGTTTGATCCAATTACTGGTAAGAAATCCCATGATCTGAATCATTGCACAATCTATGCTAAAAGCCATTTTGTGACACCAAGGAAAACTATTGATAAGGCCATTGAAAAGATTGGTGATGAATTAGACAAGCATCTTAAACTCCTCAAAGATAATGGCCAATTATTAGAAGCACAGCGTTTAGAACAAAAAACTAATTTCGACATTGAAATGATGGAGCAAACAGGTAGCTGCAAAGGTATAGAAAATTACTCTCGCTACCTTTCTAGTCGCAAGACTGGTATGGCTCCACCCACTTTATTCGAATATCTCCCAGAAAATGCAATATTGTTTGTTGATGAATCTCATGCAACAATACCCCAGATTTCTGCAATGTATAAAGGAGATAGAGCACGTAAATTATCTTTAATTGAACATGGCTTTAGGCTACCATCAGCTCTAGATAACCGTCCTCTTAAATTTGAAGAATGGAATAAAATGCGCCCCTCAACTATCTTTGTATCAGCAACAGCTGGTAAATTTGAAATGGGTTTAACAAATAATAAATATATTAGTCAAATTATCAGACCAACTGGCCTTGTTGATCCTGTATGTTTTATCAGACCAACAGAAAATCAAATTGATGATTTAATTACATCTTGTCGCAAAGTAATCGCTGATAACATGCGTATTTTAGTTACAACTTTAACTAAAAAAATGGCTGAAAATCTAACTACATATCTAAAAGATGCCGGATTTAAAGCAGTTTATATGCATTCAGATATTAAAACCTTAGAACGTGTGCAGATTATTCAATCCCTTCGAAGTGGAGAATATGATATTCTAATTGGTGTAAATTTATTAAGAGAAGGATTGGATATTCCAGAATGCGGTTTGGTTGCAATCTTAGATGCTGATAAAGAAGGTTTTCTAAGGTCTGAAACATCCCTTATTCAAACAATTGGCCGTGCTGCTAGAAATCATAAATCTTATGTTATTTTATATGCCGATAATATTACTGGATCAATGCAGAGAGCTTTGAATGAGACTAATAGAAGGCGTGAGATTCAATTAGCTCATAATAAAAAACATAATATCATACCTAAGACTATCAATAAAGCTGTCTTTGATTATGTAAAAAACTTAGTTGGATCAGTATCAAAAAATGATATTAAAACTGAACTAAAAATCAAAAACCCAGCAAAACATATAGCAAGACTCCGTAAAGAGATGCTTAGACAAGCTGCCAATCTAGAATTCGAAAAAGCCACCGAGATTCGCAATCAGATTCGTAAAATCGAACGAATAGAATTGTTATAAAATTTTAGGGGCGAGAGGTCCTCGCGCCCGCATAACAAGTAAGATTTAATTTATGTTAAGACGGATTAACATATGGGTTTACATCAAATAAAAATACAAGTTTGGCATTGGTTCAATCACGGGCGGTAGGACCCCGCCCCTACGGGGTGATTATCGCATTTCAATTATTGACTTTTGCATATGTTCCGGGTGGGGTTTTCCCGCCCGAAAAATACGGATATCAAATATAACCCACATTCAAGAATCAGCCTAACTCTTCTTTTAAAGCGGTAACAAGCTTATTCATTAAAAACTCTGAATGAAAAGGTGTAACAATAATACGCAATCTCTCTGTACCCTTTTCTACCGTTGGATAATTAATTGCCTGAATATATATATCATGTTTAGTAAGTAAATTATCAGCAACTTGTTTGCATTTCTCAGCATCACGGATCATTACCGGGATTATATGACCCGGCGTATCTAGAAAATCAATATAGCTACTTGCTAATAACTCTTTTAGCTTCTTGACTTTATGAAAGAAAATATTCCTTTCCGGAATATCATCCCTAGATATATATGCTATACTTGTCCTAATTGCCTCACAGATAGCAGGCGGAAGCGCCGTAGTAAAAATAAAACCACTACCATATGACCTAATGACATCTATTATTTCAGAATTGCCAGAAACATAGCCCCCAACTAGACCTATAGCCTTGCCAAACGTTCCCTGAATAATATCAATTTTCTTTTCCAATCCCAAAGAAGTTGTCAATCCCTCACCATTCTTCCCATATAAACCTATGGAATGAACCTCATCTATATATGTCATAGCATGATACTTCTTGGCTAAAGCAGCTATATCCTTAATTGGAGCTATATTGCCATTCATTGAATATACAGATTCAAAAATAATTAATTTTTTCTGCTCAGAGGGATATAATTTTAGCCTTTCCTCAAGATCTTGAATATTATTATGTTTAAAAATCTCTTTCTTAGCACCGGAAGCGTTAATACCATCAATTATTGAGGCATGGTTACCTCCATCAGAGAAGATCACTACATCCTTTAATATCTTAACTAAAGTCTTAATAGTCGTAGAATTAGCAATATAACCTGAAGAGAAAATAAGGGCCTTCTCCTGCTTGTGCAAGGCAGCAATATCAGATTCAAGCTGAACTAATGGATGTGAATTACCAGAAATATTTCGTGTTCCACCAGCTCCAACTCCATATTTATCTGCAGATTGTTTTAAAGTATGAATGACGTTACTATTCTGCCCCATACCCAGATAATCATTGCTACACCATATAACAATTTTACGATTAGTTTTAAAATTATAGGCATAGGGATATTGTCCAGCAATTCTATATAGCTCAAGGAACTCTCGATAACTATTCTCTTCTTTTAAATTTGTAATCGCCTGATTAAAGATATTTTTATAGGTCATATTCTAACTTTTTAATACGCTCATATAAAACCAACTCAGTCTATATATCAAGATCGCAGCAATGAATTGATGCAATATTGCTAGATATATATTCACTGATGTTAATAAAACAGAGACACCGATGAGCATTTGCAATAATAAAAGATAAATTACAAGTTTGTATTGTTTTTTTATATAAATAGTAAAGTTTTTGTAGAACTTACAACCCAAATAAATAATTAATCCACTTAAGGCGAAAGCTATGTTACGATGGATAAACTGTACTATAGCAGGATTTTCAACTAAATCCAATACTAATTGGCTAGTCGCAAAAATCTCCGAAGGAAAATAACTACCACCCATAAGTGGAAACTCATTATAGATTAATCCAGCATTTAAACCCGCAACTAAACCACCATAAATAATCTGTATAAAAGATAATACTATTATTAGCCTCAATAATAACAGATATTCTATTTTGCTATTTATAACTAAATTATCATGAGTTTCGTCGTAATAGAACCAAGCAAGGATAAAAAGAAAAAGAAATGCAGTAGTTAGATGCAAAGCCAACATATAATGCGAAACATCAACATTATCTGATAATCCTGATTTAACCATAAACCAACCAATTACACCTTGGATTGGTATTAATAACGTCATTATTGATATACGCTTTTTTTGTAGTGATGTAAAAACTTTGCTGGTTACAAAAACCATAAATCCAGAGATTGTAATTATACCCAAAATACGGCCAAGAATTCTATGTAGATATTCTAACCAAAAAATTTGCTTAAAATCAGCTATATTCATAGCAAAATTTATTAATTTAAATTCAGGTATCTCCTGATATTTAGCAAATAGAGCATCCCAATCATGCTGATTCAAAGGCGGGATAATGCCGCTTACAACACCCCACTCTGTAATAGAGAGGCCCGAATCAGTTAATCTAGTAAACCCACCTAAAATTATCATTAGGAAAATTAAACAAATTATTGATTGATACCAATGTAATAAGTACTTATTTTGTAAATTCATTCAATAAAAACTCAAATATAACCCATACCCTTATAATGCCATTAATTAAAAAATCTATAGACTGGTTATTCTTATCTAGTTTATCCATCGCACTTGCTGGATTATTTTCCGTTATTATTGTTTTTGCTAGGGTGCCAGTTATTAAGGAAATCCTACCATTTGCAGATCTATTCCGTACAGCCTTGGTTATACATGTTGATTTATCACAGATATTTTGGTTTATGAGCTCTTCCATTGCGCTCTCTCTTTATTGTTTCAAAGTTGATGGTTTTATTGATAATTTCCTCAGGAAATTTACAATCATAGCATTGGCCCTAATAACAACTTCAGCCTTTCTAGACGGTATCCCTGTCTTATCTAACTACATACCATTCATTGATAATAACATTATATTTAGCCTATCTATTGCCCTATTCTTTACGATAGTTTTTATTTATAACCTATATTTATTAACCTTCGCTAAACCTTATAAAAGCGATATTGGGGTATTGTTACAAACAAGTAATCAAATAACCATTATCACTGCTTTCTTTGTATTGTTGCTAACAATTATTTTACTCAAACCTCATTTTCCTGTCAGTGAATATTATGAATATTTATTTTGGGGATTTGGACATATCCTACAATTCTCTTACTGCTATTTATTAATGCATGCATGGCTTAAATTATGTGATTACCAGACAAGATTTCCAAAAACATTAACCATCATAACACTAATGCATGGGCTATTCGCCATGCTTGGAATTATCTATTTCATGACCCCGGATATTAATAGTTACAAACTGTTTTTCACGGAACATATGTCCTATATATCGGTAGCTCCTACCCTCTTAATTGTATTGATGATAATAGATCGTCAGAACATTAGCTTTAAGGACTTCCCTTATGCTAAATATTATTTCATAACATCAATTATCTTATTTCTAGCTGGCGGCCTTTTCGCCTTATGCATTAAAGAAAGTAATACGATTATTCCAGCTCATTACCATGGTAGCATTGTGGCAATTACTATTGCTATAATGGGCTTTATCTTTTTGTTATTTAGCCAATATGGCCTGATTGATAAAAGTTATAAATTAATAAAAATAATTCCACTAACTTATTTTAGCGGACAGCTTCTACATATTGGAGGTTTGGCATTATCAGGTGGTTACGGAGCCTTACGCAAATCACCAGATTCTCTAAATAATATTCAGGCAAAATTCTGGATGGGTATTATGGGAATGGGCGGATTAATCGCGATTATTGCAGGATTCCTTTTTATTTATGTTTGTTATATAGCTTACCGAAAATACCGAGTAATTTAACATTACTGGAATTACCGGCCTAATAACTTAGCTGTATTTGTCCCTTTTGCAAAAGCACTATTTATCATATCATCATCTGATATCTCATCACTTGATACAGAACTTTCTACTTCATCATCTGATATCTCATCACTATCATAATTACTTGCTCTATCGTATTGACTGCGCATTGCTATTGTTTGACGTTGTAGTACCTCAAGAATAATTACTCCCATTATAATGCCAAATATAATTAATTTATTTCTTTCTTTTTGATTTTCTACAGCTGATGTCTTAGCTTGTGATGATTGACAGTCCTTATCTTTAGCATCACTTATATTACTTTTCTGTATAGATTGAACTTCATCATCATCAGCCCCTGCTTCAAATTGAGCTACGGCTATCTGTGAGATTTTATCCTCAAAATGCTCTATATTTTCTTTTAATTTTTTATTATCCAAATGATATATATGAATAATGCTTTCAGCATAATCTTGAGCTTGCTCATAATATGTAAAATTTGCCTCATTCATAATATCAATTATAGGATTAGGAATCCCTTCGGCTGTAACATCATCCATGAGACTCAATAAAGTTGTTAGCTCACCATTAATCTTAATCTGCTGTTGTGCAGGAACTTTATTCTGCTCAACCAAATATCTTAATCCATTTCGTATTGTTACGCCAGCATCACTACAACCCTCTATTGATTGAATTGTTGACATAAAAACTGGTGGTAATGCTTGTAAATCAAAAATATTACTGTCATCTGTTACGTTACTATTATCTTTGACAAATTGATTAAAGGATGGATCTTCTATGATTTCTTCAACATCAAATAAAGCATAAGTGGCACATGATCCATGATCTGATTGCCGCTTAAAATCTCGTAATGTTAGGCGGTCTGTATCTTGAAATCCAAGTGAGTAAATAGGAATTATCTTTGCAACTTCTTTAACTAAGTGATGCATTTCATCTGACTGATCAATATCCATAACAACTGCATCCGTATGGTATGCTACTACTTGCTCCTTATCATCATCATCAATTAATTTCTCTATACAAAATGGTGTTGTATGCCCTGAAATACGGAATAAGACACCTATTTTTACCCCTTCTGAATCAACTTGCTTAATTAAATTTATTAAAGATAATAAAGCATCTATATCATCATCTATCAAAAATATCTCCCCTTCTTTTTTGCTTTTTGCCAGAAAAATTGCTGACATATGATCAAAAGTGGATAATTTTTTTTCTTCTGGCCTTATTCCAAGCTCTACATCATATCCCTGTGAAATCAAAAAATCTTGTCTAGGTCTATTTGCGTATTTTTTAACTGTGCTATTTTTTCTTTTCATAAAGATCTATCTGATTTATTTTCTGCATATTATATATTTTATTCTCCGTAAAGCAAACATAACAATATATAGGGAATAAATAATATTGATAACTTCAACCTTTCTTTTTATTCCAATATATTATAAATATCTATCCTATAGAAACTCTAAAAAAAGAAGTTATGACTAAAATAATAATGTATAAAACTCCTATTTGCCCATATTGCGTTAAAGCTATGAGCTTACTGAAAACCAAAAATGTTGATGGGAATGTTACGCAAATAGATATTACAACTGATCCAAGTTTATTACGTGAGATGTTAAGTAAGACTGGTGGGAGCAAAACTGTACCTCAAATTTTTATTGATGATTTATATATTGGTGGCTGCGATGATCTTTACGCTTTAGACTCTGCTGGTAAGTTAGACGAATTATTAAAATAAATGTTAATTATTGGGATCGAATCGAGTTGTGATGATACAGCAGTTTCAATTATTGATTCTTCTTACAATATATTAAGCAACAATATCATTACGAATTTAGAGCTACATCAGAAATATGGTGGAGTAGTTCCTGAGATTGCTTCACGTAATCACCTTATGGTTATTGAAGAGTTAATTCAAAGGAGCTTAAAAGATGCAAATGTTACAATTAATGATATTGATCTATTTTGCGCTACAACCGGTCCTGGATTAATTGGTGGCCTGGTTATTGGTGCAACTATTTGTAAATCAATGGCATTTGCCTTAGGCAAACCATTTGTTGCAGTAAATCATTTACATGGACATTCATTAGCACCTTTCTTAGATAATAGAGATTTAAAATTTCCATATTTGAATTTGCTGCTATCTGGAGGTCATTCAATGCTAACCATCTGTAATGAAAACTATAATTTTAAGCTTTTAGGACAGACATTAGATGATTCTTTTGGCGAAGCATTTGATAAAGTTGCAAAAATGCTTGGACACCCATACCCAGGTGGTCCAGAAATAGAAAAACTAGCTAGTTTAGGCGATGAATCTAGTTACAAAATGCCTATTCCCCTTAGGAATTCTGGTAAAATAGAATTTTCATTATCTGGCCTTAAAACCCATATTCGCATATTAATTAATGATCTTATCTCAAAAGATCAATTATCAGAAAAATCTAAGCAAAATATAGCTGCTTCGATGCAAAAAACATTATGGCTGCATTTAGAAGATAAAATAAAATTAGCCTGTAGAGAATTTAACAAGATTCACAACTCAGATAAAATATATCATTTTGTTTTTACAGGTGGAGTTGCAGCTAATAAATATATCCAAAATAAAATTACGGAATTGCTTAAAGAAGCAAACTTCACCCCTATCTTCCTACCAAAAAAACTTTGCTCAGATAATGCTGCAATGATAGCAATAGCAGGCTATCTAAAATATCAAACAAAAGGAAAAGACCCTTTTAACTTCCCCCCAATGGCCAGATGGCCAATTGATGCTGCTTAATACTAATCGTAAGGGATGGCCCTTATTCAGGGGTATTGCGTAGGGTCTCTTGCGTATCTACCCAGATGCAAGAAAGATGAATCTATTGAAAGATGTTAATAATGGCGCCTAGGCGCCTAGATATAATTAAATTCAATCTTCTATTTCCTGACGATAAAAGATATAGCAGATTCTATTACTATCTGATGCAACACTGGTATAATCACAGCTATCAGTATTACTACTAGTTGCAAATCGAATAATATCTTCAGAGGTTAAATCTTTATCCACAGAATATCCAACTGCTGCTGGCCTTGGTATTTTTCCATAATATTTATCATAGATTAAACGTGCTTCTTGCGGAGTTAAAACCCCATCATTTGATAAAATATTATCATAATTACAAGTTTTGCCATTTCCCAACACAAAAGTCACAAACAAATCATTGCTAACAGCTGCATCTCCCTTCATATAAGCAATTGAAATAAAGGTTTTATTGGGCTTAATCCAAGGAATGTTATATCCAGGATATTTTGCTTCTACTAATGACCCAGTAGGACATGTGATAATCTCATCTGATGGTATATTAGATTCATAAATTGGTAAGATATTTATTAATTCAGCATAATAAAGATGCTCCCAAGCATATAATGTTTCATCACTACTATAGCCATCAACTATACCGTCACCATTACCATTATTAACAATATCGCCTGAAATTACTGTACTAGCATTAGACATATCACCTGGAATCTCTTCATATAAATCATAGAATGATTGAACCGCCTGATGATATGTCGAAGCCTCATACATCAATGATTTTATCTCTTTATCTCTAATATAATCAGTCATCTTAAGACTTGATGACATCATTATAGCAATAATAATAAAAACTATTGCTAGCTCTAAAATTGTAAAGGCTCTATCAAACCGAACGCCCACCATCACCACCTTTTCCTTTAACTGCAGTATCAGAAAGAGCTCCAACCCACTGACTTTTCGCCTGATTCTCACCTATATTATTGACAGCATCTGCATGAAACTTACGATGAAGATCATCTTTTTTATCAGCATCCTTAACTGCCTTCTCTTGATTATCAACTTTGCCATCTTTGTTTATATCACGTGGATCGTTTTTAACCTCAGCTTTGGAATTTCTCTGACCTGATGATACATCTTTTTTAACCAATTCCTTTTCTGATACTGCTAATTTTGTTACATCACTATTTTGGCGCATTTTTGCTGCCATATTCTTTGTGATAGATTCACGTGCAGATTCTCTTGAGCTAGCAGTAGAGGCTAAACGTTGGGCCAACATACTAGATATAGCCTGACTTTTATCAACACGAGATTTTATTTCACCCTTAATAACTTTTACTGGTAAAATATTTGGCTGCGATCTAGCATCTTTTTCATTCTGAGGATGAAGATTAGTGGCTTTCTGAAATTTCTGTTTTATTTTCTTGCGAATATTTTGTATGAAATTTTTTAATTTTGAGGTAATATGGGTATTTTCCTCAATCTCATCAATATTAGGAATACCTAATTTATGCAGCTCAGAATCTATATCTATAGAATGGTCACTATTAGAACGAGCTTCAAACTCCTGTGACTCACTTTGCTGTATCTCTTCTTTTACATTTTCTTTGAAGTCAGAGCTATCTTGATCCAATTGGGCCCTATATTTATTAGCTTTCCTTGCTTGAAAGAAAGAGACTAATTTTATGTATATATCTTTAGGTGTTTTGTGTGAATACATTTTTGTTAATTCTACAAAGTACAAACATTATAGCTATAAAATCAAAAAACAAACTTTATGTATAAATTAGAATTGGGATTTTATAAAATCTAACTCTTTTGCTAGATTTAGATCAGTCTGTAATTGAGATTCAATAGCCTTTATTGAGTATATTACTGTTGCATGGTTTCGATTAGCAGTATCCTTGCCAATTTTATCTAAACTTTCAGAGGTAAGCTCTTTGGACAAATACATAATGATTTGACGAGCTCTGACAATCTTCTTTGAACGAACTTTAGATTTTATATCTGCTTTTTTTAAGTCATAATGCTTTACTACTACATCAGTAATACGCTTGATATCAATAGTACCAGAATGAGGATTACTAATATAATCATTTAAAATCACATGCATTAAATTATCAAAATTATATTTCTGATTAATAGACTTTAAAGCATGAAATTTACTTAAAATACCCTCAATATCCCTAATTGATGATATAGTATCAATTATAGTTCTTAACCAATATTCAGATATAGTAATATTGATCTTTTGAAATCTTGCATAAACAATACGAGCTAATAATTGCTTGTTTGGGTTATTTATTTTTGTAACAAATCCCGCAGAAATTTTGGAAATAATTCTATTATCAATATTATCAAGTTCATTTAATGGTTTATCACCGGTAAGAACTATAATTTTATTCTCAGCAATAAAGCTATTAATAATATGTAACAACTCTTCTTGAGTAGACTTTTTACCAGCTAGAAACTGTAAATCATCAATCAATAAAATATCTAATGATGAAAAATAATCCTTAAAATCAAGGATTTTTCCCTCTCTGATATGCTTTACATAATTATATGCAAATCTTTCAGAAGAAAAATATGCTGCCTCAATATGAAAAGACAAAGATTTTGCGCAATTAGCAATAGATTGAACAAGATGCGTCTTACCCAAGCCTACATTACTATGAATATATAATATTTGAGATGATTCACTTTGTTTAACATTCTGGGCTATATTCTGAGCAGCAGAAAATGCGACGATATTTTCTTCTCCTGTTATAAAATCAGCAAAATTATGCTTACTATTAATAGATCCTGAAAAATTATGCCCCCTTTCCTTATTACTAGAAATTGTTACAGAATTATGAACTTCTTTCGGAAGAAGTTCAGATTTAGACTTGCTATCAGTAATAAAATCAACTTTTACTATTGACTCTTTTATCTCTTTGCAAACATGTAATAAATCATCATAATAATTGCAATTAATCCACTCCTTAATAAATTTAGTTTTAACTTTAATTGTAATGAGATTTTTGGAAATATCTGCAATTGCAATATTAGAAAACCAACTATCAAATGTTGCTTTACCGAATTTATTTAAAATTCGCTCTTTTACAAATGTTGTAGCTGAAGATATGTCATTATTTTCAATTCGGACTGACTTCATTTATTAATTACTAATATTTATGTTTATATCTAAACTAATTTCTACGTAAAATAACGCTAAGACTAGATTACCAAGGAAAACCTTGAATAGAAAAATGTTTGTATGAATATTAATAAGACGTGATTCTTATGATGTAAACATAGTTTTTTTATAAAAATTGAAATAAATTTATTGACCATTCGAATTATCAACTAAACTCTAAATTTTCGCTAAAATAACATTTATTAACTTAATAATTTCTAGCTCTGATAGAGTAAATTTAAAATCATTTGCAAAATGAGATAAAAATGCTGATCTAACATTTTTTAAATCGTATGAATTTATACAATAATTATGACTATAACCCAATTTACACAAAGCATTCTTGAGATCTGTTTCCTTTGGCACTAAATCACTATTTTGCAATTCATCATATGTAATATAGATTCCATGATTATTGCTAGCTAAGAATCGCCAAGGAAATAGTTTACCAGGATCAGTTTTTCGTAATGGCGCAATATCTGAATGCCCGACAATATTAATATTATCGATATCAAACTTCTCCCTTAATTCATCTAATAGGCAAATTAATGCTTTTATTTGAATATCTGGATATAAAGACTCTCCATTATTAACGATCTCGATACCTATAGAGGATTGATTTAATTGCTCTTTACCACGCCAGGAACTTAAACCTGCATGCCAAGCTACATCCCCATCTTTGACCATCTGGATCACTTCGCCCTCTTCTGTTACAATATAATGAGAACTTAATTCAGATTTTGAGTCTAAAAAAATTTTTAACGTTTCATTTAAGTTTACTTGTGTATAATGCAACACAATTGAGTTTATAGCCTGGTTTCTTATGCTAAAATTTGGTGATTTTACAAACTTCATTAACTTATTGATTAATTACTTAATATTATTTTTTGACAATGGAAATTAAAGAAATTTTATATGAAGGTAAAGCAAAAAAAATATATCAAACCAATGATAATAATATATTGGTTCAATATTTTAAAGATGATGCCACAGCTTTTAATGGAGGCAAGCATGCCGTAATGACGGATAAGGGTAAAGTAAATAATTATATTTCCGCCCATATAATGACTGTCATGACAGATAATAGCATTAAAAATCACTTTATTGAACGCCTTGATAATCTCTCTCAAAAAATCACAAAGTTACAAATATTACCTTTAGAAGTTATAGTTAGAAATTATGCTTCAGGCAGTATATGCAAGCGTTTAGGGCTTGAAAATGGGTTAAAACTCCCTACTCCATTAATTGAACTATGCTACAAGGATGACAGCCTTGGGGACCCATTAATAAATGACGAGCATGTTGTTTTACTGAACATCGCAACCGATAATGAGCTACAATATATAAAATCTCAAACTTTAAAGATTAATATCATTCTTACAAATATGTTTAAAAACATCGATATCACATTAGTTGATTTCAAAATCGAGTTTGGACGAGATAGTAAAGGAGATATAATCTTGGCTGATGAGATAACTCCTGATTCTTGTAGGTTATGGGACATAAATACTAAGCAGCGTTATGACAAAGATTTATTTAGACTTGAAATCGGAGACATGATTAAATATTATAAAAAATTAGCCAGTAAATTAAATATAGAGATCCCAAATGATTAAAAGCTTCTTCTTAACTTTTACCCTTCTTTCCTTTATTTTTAACAGTACTCTGGCATATGCCTTTAACGATATTGACGAGGAGCGATATATGCTAGAATATCGAGTTAATAGTGATATGGAAACTTCAGTAAATTTTAATTACCAAGAACATGATATCAATAGCAGCAATATTTTAGATAGACCTTTAGATAAATCCACAACAGATGTCCAAGCAAACTACTCTGGTTACAAAAATGTTCAGGGTTATAAAAATACAAATAAAAGCAAAAGCAAAAGATTTGCAGGTATTGCAATCGGCGTCATTGTTACCGGAATTGTACTAATTGGTATTTCCATCACTACAATTATAAACGCGTTATAATCTTAATTTTAAATACAAATATGAAAGCATTAATTTATGTAACTCTTAAAGAGGGTGTCCTTGATCCTCAAGGCGCCGCAATCACAAACAGCCTTAAGCAAAAAGGCATTAATAATGTTCAAGAAATAAGACAAGGCAAATATTTTGAGATTAACCTTGATACAAGTAATCAAGATGAAGCTAAAAAACTAGCTGATCAGATTTGCAAAGATCTTCTAGTAAATACTGTCTTAGAAGATTACAATTTTAAATTAGTAGCATGAAGGCAGGAGTTGTAGTATTCCCAGGTTCTAACTGTGATAGAGATATGCTTATGGCACTTAAAGCCATATGTAAAGATGTCCAGTATATTTGGCACAAAGATTCAACCATACCAAATGACATAGATATTATAGCTCTTCCAGGAGGCTTCTCTTACGGAGATTATCTTCGTTGCGGAGCAATAGCAGCTAGCTCAAACATTATTTCCGAAATTAAAAAATCAGCTGACCAAGGCAAATATATCTTAGGGGTGTGTAATGGGTTCCAAGTCCTTACTGAAGCTGGCCTATTACCAGGAACGCTAATTAGAAATAGAGACTTGAAATTTATTAGTAAAGTTGTTGAGATTGAAACTATATCAACAAAAAGTAAATTTACTAACCAAGCAAAGAACAGATTAATGCTTCCTGTAGCACATCATGATGGTAATTATTTCTGCGACAAGCAAACTCTTCAATCGCTAGAGGAAAATGATCAAATAGCATTTCAATATTCACAGAACATAAATGGTTCTATTTCAGATATCGCTGGAATATTTAATAAAAACAAAAACATTCTTGGCATGATGCCCCACCCCGAACGCGCAATTGACAAGAAAACATCTGGTACTGATGGATTAGGCATTTTTAAATCATTACTTAGCTAATTTTTAAAAATACTCAATTTGAAGTCAAAGAAATTTTTGATAAAGAAATAAATTCCTGATTACATTAATATGCTTTCTTATTGGAGAATAGTCTATCGACATGACTATACACCCTGACTCCATCAAGCCAACCTCGAACAAAATCAGAGCTGATACAGAACAAATTGAAAGGTTTCCTATAGGATAAAAGCGCCTTAGCGTATTTTTATCTACCCTGCTCTCCCATCCAACTTGTAAGAAGATTTGACAGTAATAATGATAATTGTTAGTTGTTATATACAACTCTCTTAGCTTGAATAGATTATGAACTCAATCATAAATATAGCAACCCAGCTTACTAAAGACGATATTAACACAACCCCTAATACAAACCAAATAGCGCTAAATTTTGCCAAAAACTTTCTATCCAACCCGCTATATCATGAATGTTGTTTAATTGGAAGAATACAGGGTAGAGTAACTTTAAAAAGTACCTATAGCAAAGAGGTTATTAAAACTCTAAAGATCTTAAATAACATCATATCTCTTGATCCAACAATTTTATCTAAACCCAAAAAGTATAGAAATGAAAATATCCTATATCTATGCTTAATTTACGCTAACATAAAAGAAAAAACTAATAATATTACCGCTAGACGGGCCAAATATTGTCTAGATATATTGAAATCTATCAACATTAGTAAACTCTCTGAAGAATTATCAGATAAGCTATTTGCTATTTCATCCCCTGAAAGCCATAAGGTTTTAGATAAAATTCTAACAAATCAGCAAAAAACACATAATAACCTTAGAAAGGCAGCCTTTGAGTATTTTTATAATTTAACCTCCCAAAATGAGATTAAAGCTAAAGTTATAGCCAGAATAAAACCCATATATAATATTGCTGAAAAATTACAAAGCCAGAATGCTTTATTTAATCAGATTACAGATTTTATGGAAGTAAAAATAGTTACTAAAAAAGAGGCGGAATGTTATAAGGTACTAGATCTAATTGCAAAGAGTAACTCTATGATGAACAATAATATTGTAGATTATATATCGACCCCTGAAGATGGCTACCAATCAATTCACGCTACAGTTCTTTTTAAAAACCACCCTGTTGATATACATCTTAGAACCAAAGAAATGCATAACTTTGCTGAGTTTGGTAATTTTGATAATATAAAAAAGATTAGTTAGTTATTTGCTTAGAGTTTTATTATTCAGTAAGTGGGCAATATTCATCGAAGCAACTCCGCAAACAAATCTTCTTATCATCAGAAATCTCACGAAGATTTATGATACAAGCTCCTGTTTCGCCTCCTGACGTCTTACAGTGTTTTACCCTTTTCTTTTCGCTAAAAGTTAGCGGCTCAAGATTACATACCTCAAGCCCAAAGCATACCTTACCATGCTCTTTTATGCATGAAGACCTATCATTGGCAACAGCAACGTCATACATAATAAGATTAACAAAAATCCCTATTATTATTATATATTTGGACATAGTAAATTTCTAATCAGTTAATCTTTAATTATACACTTTTTTGACATGGTGTAAAACAAACTTTGATAATTTATGGTAGATTTATGAAATAGATCAGATATTATATCCCAGCTCAATATATTCAGGCCTATTAATGACACAAATCAACTTAGATAATATTCAGATTTCAAATAATCATAATTTTATATTTATATCTGGACCCTGCCAATTAGAATCAAGAGATCATGCAATGATGATGGCAGAGAATCTTGTCAAGATTACACAAAAGCTTCAAATACCTTATATATTTAAAGCCTCATATGATAAAGCTAATCGATCAAGTATTTCTGGCAAAAGGGGTATTGGGATTGAAAATGCCATACCAATTTTTGAAGAAGTAAAAAAAACATTTAATTGTCCAGTTTTAACTGATATCCACAATGAAGAACAAGCTCGTATTATAGGAGCCTCTTCCGGTGTTGACATTATGCAAATACCTGCATTCTTATGTAGGCAAACTGACCTACTTGAAGCAGCTGCAAAAACTCCTAAAATTGTTAATATAAAAAAGGGGCAATTTCTAGCCCCATGGGACATGCAAAATGTAATAAATAAAGTTCTGCATTTTGGTAATAAAAATATTATGCTTACTGAACGTGGAGCATCATTTGGATATAATACATTAGTTACTGACCTTCGCAGCTTAAAAATTATGGCTGATACAGGATTTCCTGTAATTTTTGATGCAACCCACTCAGTACAGCAGCCTGGTGGCCTTGGTGGCTCATCCGGTGGCCAAAGAGAATTTATTGAAACTTTGGCAAGAGGTGCAATCGCAACTGGAATTGCTGGTATCTTTGCTGAATCTCATCAAGATCCTGACAATGCTCCTAGTGATGGTCCATGCATGCTCCCTCTTAATCAAGTTGAAAATTTCTTAGTTAGAATAAAAAAAATAGATAGTTTAATTAAAGAACAATTTTAATCAAAAGATTATGACAAATATATCCAATATTCATGCATTAGAAATTTTAGATTCTCGTGGTAACCCGACTATAGAGGTTACAATCACTTTATCTAATGGAACCAAGGGCAGAGCAGCTGTTCCTAGCGGCGCATCTACAGGAAGTCTAGAGGCATACGAACTTCGAGATGGTGACCAATCCAGATATTTAGGTAAAGGTGTTTTAAAAGCAGTAGCTAATGTAAACAACCTTATTAATAAAGAGTTAAAAGGCTTCAAAATTGATAGCCAATCTGAATTGGATCAAAAATTAATATCACTTGATAATACTGAGAATAAATCAAATCTTGGGGCTAATGCTATATTAGGAGTTTCTCTTGCATATGCTCATGCTAGTGCAAATAATAAAAACATCTCACTTTATAGGCAAATTGGCCTCTCTGATAATTATAAAATGCCAGTGCCTATGATGAATATTATCAATGGGGGTGCTCATGCTGACAACCCTATAGATATCCAAGAATTCATGATCATGCCAGCAAAAGCCGATTCAATTTCAGATGCCATTCGTATAGGAGCTGAGATCTTTCATAATTTAAAACAATTACTATCTAAAGACGGTTACAGCACTGCTGTTGGTGATGAAGG
>JABJMA010000073.1 GCA_018659605.1 Rickettsiales bacterium | reverse complement strand
TGCAGCTGCTCAAGAATTCTCATATCAATATCAACAAATTGCCAAAGATTCAGGATTTTACACAGATCGCGAGGAGAATTTCAAGCCAGTTGGTGCAAGGTTAAAGAGAATCCCAGCGGAGCTTACAGGTGATATTATGGATGAAATAGCTAATCCAGTGAGAGGATCTAGTAGATAGCAAACATGTAATCCCATTATAAAAAGCTATTTTAGCTTTGTTAAGATAGAAAAATATTTTGCCTTTATTTCAAAAAAACCTTTATCTTGTTTTAATCTAGTACAGTTGAGTTATGCTAACTATCACATATTTGAGAAGATGAAATGCATGATGATCAAGAGATGGATATTGAAATTACCGATGAATTTGAAGATGTTTTTAATATTCTAGAAAATACAAATCAGCATGTTTTCTTAAGCGGAAAGGCTGGAACAGGTAAATCGACATTTCTTGAATATTTCCGTAAGAATACTGAGAAGAATGTAGTTGTTGTGGCCCCAACAGGTGTGGCGGCTATTAATGTCTCTGGTCAAACAATTCACTCTTTCTTTAAATTTAAGCCTTGGTTTGTTGAACCAGGAACACTTCCCAAGATGCGCTCTGATCAGTTAAAAATATATCGAGCAATAGATATATTAATAATTGATGAGATCTCAATGGTCAGAGCAGATTTGTTTGATCAGATAGAGTTATTTATGCGACGTTATGGCAGAGTAAGAGGTAGTGCTTTTGGTGGCTGTCAAATTTGTATTATTGGTGATATGTATCAATTACCACCCATTGTAACAAATGAGGATGCGAAGTTTTTTTATGATTATTACGAAACACCATATTTTTTTAGTTCCAAGGCCTATCAAACGGAAGCAGGTCAATTTGTCAATATCACTTTAACTAAAATATTTCGTCAATCCGAAGGAGAGTTTATTAATATACTTAATAAAATACGCGATGGTCAGCTTGATTATGATGACTTATCATGGTTTAATCAAAAATGTGCTATTAGAGATATTAACAAGGAAATACATCCGATAATTCTAACAGCTACTAATTATTTAGCTGATAGAACAAATCAAGCAAGATTAAGAGATTTACCAGGAGAGGTCTATAGCTATAAGGGTAAAGCCAAAGGTAGTTTTGAAAAAGATAAAAAGCGTTTACCAGTATCATTAGATTTAGAGTTAAAGGTTGGAGCTCAGGTTATGTTTTTGCGAAATGACACTGATAAACGTTGGGTAAATGGAACGATAGGAGTTGTGAGTAAATTAACCGCAAAGGTAATTTATGTCATGATAGATGATACGGAGGTTAAGCTTGAAAAGGAGAAGTGGGAATCAATACGTTATGAATTTGATGAGAAAAAAGATAAGTTAGTAGAAGATATTGTTGGTAGTTATGAGCAATATCCGCTTCAGCTTGCTTGGGCGGTAACTATTCATAAAAGCCAAGGTCAGACATTTGATAATGTAATTATTGATTTGGGCTCCGGTGCTTTTGCATTTGGCCAAACCTATGTTGCACTTAGTAGATGTCGTCATTTGGACGGAATTCATCTTAAAGTTCCAATGAAATTAACCGATATTAAGGTTGATGAGCGGGTGGTGGATTTCTCTTTGGAATTAATAGCTTAAAATTAGAATTTCACTAAAGATGTAGCTACAGCACTAAGCATTAACATAGTTCCTACTTGCCATTTTATCATGGAAACTTTTAATTCTGCAATGTCAGATTTTGTATCAGATCTTAATTCTTTAATCTCTGATTTAACAGATTCAATATCAGATTTAGTTGCTAATCTATCCTCTATATCCTTGTGAGAGATCATAGCATCTTGATTTTTCTTCAAGACATTACTCAGAGCTTCAGCTTGAACTTCAGTAAATTTAAATTTCTTTAAATATTTACTAACAGCTAAAGTATTTAGGATATCTAGGTTATTAATTGTGGTGTGCGAGTTTGGCATGTTTAATTTATTATTAGACATGAGGTATGTTTATATTACATAGGTTTAGAGTCAATTGCTAATAATCGCAAAATATAGATTTAAATTCTATATGTAAAATGTCGTAGGGGCAGGGCCCTCCCGCCCGCCCCTACAAGATTCAACATCCAGTATCAAATATGAATTATGAAATTGGGTGAATATGAGATTCCCCGTCCGTAACGTACAGGAATGTTAATAATTGAAATGAGATAATCACCCCGTAGGGGCGGGGTCCTCCCGCCCGCCTGTAAACAAGAGAGATTTATATTGGTTGA
>JABJMA010000072.1 GCA_018659605.1 Rickettsiales bacterium | reverse complement strand
CGTAAAATCCCATGGCTTGAAGCTAAGGATGTGGTTCTAACTGCTTATCGTAACTTTTCTGTCCAAATGGCTGATATTGCAGAGTTATTCTTTGATAATAATTGGATAGATGCAGCTGTAACTAAAGGTAAAGATTCAGGAGCATTTTCTCATTCGGCATCTCCAGATGTACATCCATATATCTTATTAAATTACCAAGGAAATGTTAGAGATGTTATGACCTTAGCACATGAGTTGGGTCATGGTATTCATCAATATTTAGCAAAAGAGCAGGGATATTTAATGGCTGGGACTCCGCTTACATTTGCCGAGACTGCATCTATCTTTGGTGAGCAGCTTACATTTCAGGCATTGTTAGAACGTTGCCAATCTAATGATGAAAAGCAGATAATGATAGCTTCTAAAGTTGAAGATATGATTAATACAATCGTTCGGCAAATAGCCTTTTTTGAATTTGAAAAGAGGGTGCATAATCAGAGGCAACAAGGAGAATTATCAGTACAAGCCCTTAGTGAGATATGGATTTCTGTCCAAAATGAAAGTTTAGGTGATGCAATTAGGCTTGATGCAGATTATGGTAATTTCTGGGCCTATATACCACATTTTATTCATACTCCATTTTATGTATATGCCTATTCATTTGGTAATTGTTTGGTTAATTCCCTTTATGAAACCTATAGATCTGGACTACCTAATTTTGAAGAAAAATATATCGATATGCTTAAATCTGGTGGTACACGCCATCATACAGAGCTTTTACAGCCTTTTGGCTTAGATGCAACTAAGCAAGATTTCTGGCAAAAAGGTTTAAATTTGGTTAAGGAATATATTGGACAATTAGAAGCCTAATTTAGGGTCTATTTAAGCCATATTTCGAAAAAAGATAATTATGCAGTTCGTCAATTTCTGAATCATTTAGGGCTTTGTCAAAAACAATAATTTCAGCAATATAACCTGTAAAATATTCGCTGTTAATAGATGCTTTCCTACCAACTGAATGCCGCTCAGTATATAGGTTTGTATCAGATGAGATGACATCTGAATTAGCTGTGCCTAAATGATATAGGTCAATGACTAGATCATTCTTGATTAAAATGGAGATATAAGGTGTATCTATTGCATATGTTGCCATGTATCTTCGGTCTGAATTCTCTCCAGAAAACCCATAACCACCTATGCTGAGTATTAAAGAACCTCTTACATGATCAGTAACTCCAGATGCAGTCTCTGCAGCATTTTGTGCCCAAATTACTTGATGATTGACGATTTTTTCAGTTTGCCAAACAGCAATAATACTGTAATCATCATCACCAAAAGCTAATGGTGTTTTTCCATCTGAAAATAATTGGTCATTACCATCAAAATATAATGCTGCCCCATAACCATTTATGGCATTTTTTAGAATTATAGGCAAATATGCACTATCAGTTCCATTTGATATATCGTTATCATAAGGTGTTTTGTCATACCATATTTCTACTGTATCATCAGATAGGATTTTGTAACTATTGGGATTTGATGCTTCAAGCCATAATCTAGCAGAAATATCACCTTTATCATTTGTGATTCCCAATATAGGCGCTGATTTTGTTGCTAATTGGGCTTTCTGTAATTTTGCTTTATTAATTAGGATTCGACTGGTTGATACTACAGCAAGTAGTAATGCTATGATGGTAATAACAATGGAAAATTCAACTAGGGTAAAAGCTTTGTTAGCTATATTTTGCTTTTTGTTTGTGATAGGCCTTGTCATTATAGCATTTTAATTTAAAAATCTTTGGTTATATTATGCCTTATCTTTAAATATACAAAATATTTTCAAGACTTTAGGTAATGGATATTAAAAAGAATATTTTATTTATATTCATTAGGAAAGAGGTTATCTAGGTTTAGGTGATGTTTTTACGAAATATGTTTGTATGATGATGACTAATAAATTATACAAAAATACCAACTAACAAAAATAGAAACTAGCTCATGTTTAATAAAATAGTAATTTTAGATTTCGGATCTCAATTAACCAAGCTTATCGCTAGACGTATTAGAGAATTAAACTTTTATAGTATTATTGAGAATTATGATATTTCTGCAGAAGATATTAAAAATTTAAATGTTGGTGCTATTATATTATCAGGTGGACCAGCGTCTATTTCGGCAAGTAATTCTCCGCAAATTGATCCAAAAATATTTGAGTTAAATATCCCTATATTTGGCATATGTTATGGGCAGCAATTAATAGCGCGTCATTTTGGTGCAAGCGTCTTGCCGTCAGAAAAAAGAGAATTTGGCAAGGCTGAAATACAATTAACAGAAAATCACAAACTTTTTGATAATTATGCAGATTTTCATCATCAACAAGTATGGATGTCTCATGGTGATACTATTGAAAACTTACCAGAGGGTTTTAGAGTAATTGCTAAAACTGACAGTGCACCTTATGCATTTATTGCAAATGATGATCGTAAAATATATGGAACACAATTCCATCCTGAGGTTTCTCACTCTATCAATGGTGATATATTATTTAAAAATTTCTTGGAGCATGAAGTAGGGCTTAAGGCCGATTGGTTTATGTCTGATTTTATTGAAGAAGAAGTCTTGCGAATAAAAGAACAAGTAGGCGATAATAAAGTTATTTGTGGCTTAAGTGGAGGAGTGGATTCATCAGTGGCGGCCGCCATTATAAGCAAAGCTATTGGACAAAATTTAACATGTATTTTTGTTGATAATGGCTTGATGAGACATAATGAGGCGGTACAGGTTGAAGAAACATTTACTAAATTCTTTGATGTGAATTTTATTCATGTAAAAGCGGGTGATCAATTTCTTAATAATCTATCTGGAGTTACTGATCCAGAGCAGAAGCGTAAAATAATAGGCAAGGAATTTATAGAGATATTTGAAGCGGAATCTAAGAAAATTGAAGGTGTAAAATTCCTAGCTCAGGGTACCTTATATCCAGATGTAATTGAGTCTAAACATCCTAATCTTGGGGCATCAGTTACAATAAAGTCGCATCATAATGTTGGTGGATTGCCTGATCATATGGAGCTTGAGTTAGTAGAGCCATTACGGGAGCTTTTTAAAGATGAGGTCAGAGAGTTGGGTAGGCAGCTTGAGGTTCCAGAAGAGATAGTCTCGCGTCATCCATTTCCAGGTCCGGGCCTGGCAATTCGTATAATTGGTGATGTTACTACTGCTAAAACAGAGATTCTTAAACAAGCTGACCATATTTATATCTCAGAGTTAAAGAAAGCAGGCCTATATGATAAAATTTGGCAAGCTTTTGCAGTTTTGCTACCTGTCAAGACGGTAGGTGTTATGGGAGATGCTCGTACATATGAGAATGTTTTATCTTTGCGTGCAGTTACCTCAAAAGATGGTATGACAGCTGAGATTTATCATTTTGATATGGAGTTTTTAGCATATGTTTCTACCAAGATTATCAATGAAGTAAGTGGAGTTAATCGAGTCACTTATGATATAACTAGTAAGCCTCCAGGGACTATTGAGTGGGAATAGTTTTGATTATATGGAATATTTATTAAGTTAGATCTTTGTATTACTGACCCAACTAGCCTCGTATTACTGACCCAACTAGCCTCTAATAATTATTTAAATTCAAAATTATATTTTTTACTATGTAGCATAAAATATAACATAGTTGAAACTTATGCTAAATCCTGTAACCTTCTGCCCCGAGTGAGAATTTGATTGTATATTGATGTGTTAAAATGCCACTGAGAAAAGAAGATTTTGTAATTCATCTTGCTAGATGTGTTGCCAAAGGAGTAGATCCTAAAGCTATAGCATTGCCAATTCTGGAAACGGAGATTCCTGGCTTTACCGATAGGATGGATATGGAGTATTTCCTGAGTAAGAGTGAAGCCTCTGTTAAAAAGCATGAATGCAAGGCTTCTGCTCCTGCCTTATCTAAAGAATCGGATTCTACCCTTGCGGAAATAGGGAGGTTAAAATCAAGTTCCGAAGAAATAAGACAGGACTTATTTGTTGAATATGGTAAGTCGCTCTCATTGTTATTGGGGCAAATTGATCAGCATCCTAATGGTTTATATCCTTATTCTATTATCAATATGGTTTATTTCTATATTGATATTATTATGCCTTTATATGAGGCCGATATTCGGAGAAGATTATATCCTGAAATGGGAGTCTTGATGACGCATGCATTATCGATAAATTTTGATAATAGCTTGCTTACGGCTCATCATTTTGTCTTAGACTCAGATAAGCATAGATTAGCTGACTATATTCAATTTTTAAAGACAAAGTCATCATCAAATAATAAAACAGTTTTATTTTACAATGAAGGGGCAAAAAGATTTGATTTGCGTCATATAGATATGATCAATTCCGTGGCTACAATGCTACTCAATGATATTGACGTGGAGCCATCATTACGATCATTGCCTATTTTTGAAAAGATTACAACTAGGTGTTTTATGGATTTTGGTGATAAAAAAATTCTTGGTACAAAAGAACAACTTGAAGCTTATAAGCAGCATCTTACGCTTCAAGTGAAAATGCATAACACAATGAATTCTCTTGCTCCTGCTATGAGCTCTCTTAGTAATGGTTCATTATTTACAGACCCTAGTTTGAATGGATATTGGCCTGGTCGGCATTTTCCTGCTCAATATAATTTTTCTAATCCTTTATCTTCGGTCTCTCAGGCAAGCTTTGAAGAGTGGGCGATTACAAGTGGCCGAATAACCCCTAAGCTTGAGTTAGATATAGTAGATGCTGTGGTGGCTATTGAGGAAATATCAAGAAAACTATCTCAAAAAGGCGATAGTAAATCATCATCTGATTTAAGCTCTATATTACAATTCAAATATGAAAATGTTCAAAGTTTAATGTTAAACATAATAACTTTATTTGGGGATGAAGATAAATATAAAGAATTGTTATTATCAAATTACTCTGAAGGCGGCTTGCTTGTTTGCTTTAATAATTACTCACTACATTATCATGGCTTTGGAGCTGAAACTAAAGAGTTATTAAACCGTTTCTTTGCCGTTGCAGGCCAGGATGCGAGGTTGCAAAATAATCTTTTATATTTTGTTTCAAAAAGTCTTGATCAATCTATTGATAATATAAAAAATCCCAAATTTAAGGCTTATCAAGAGAATATGGGCCTGTTTTTGGAATCTGTAATAGAGTATAATTACTTATATTGTTTTACATCTACAGATGGAGCATTCCCAATAGTTGATTTGTTTTATAATATGAAATTATTTCCCAAGCAAAGAGATTTATTATGCCAGACAATAAATGATGTAAGAGCTCGGGATTTAGACTTTTCTGCTAACCCAAATATTATGCACATAAAATATAATATTTTATTAAATAAAGGTAGTGATTCAATATATAGTCAGGTTTTAAAAACATCTCCTGAAATTAAATGGTTATTTGATAGAATTGTATTTATAAAAATTTCAAAAGAGCTGCCATCTATAAACTTATCACAGATTGCAAAGATGGGAAATTATATTGATATAACCATTGAGTCTGCAGATATAAATGAAGTTAATAGATTTTTGGAGACGATTCTCAATGTTCAGAATTATCAGCGAGTTAGAGATCTCTTTTTTCGCACCACAACAGATGCTCAGGGTAACGAAAAGTCTTGTCTTACAAATTACTTCTCAACTCGTTTTTATAAATTGCTAATTAAAGACTCAGAATCTGCCATAAAATTAATCGCTGTGGCGTTTAATGAAGGAGGGAAGGATGGTAAGCCTCATGCTTTAAAAGAATATTATTTAAAACAAACATTTATTCATTTACTTGGGCGTAAAAAATATTCAATGCTAAATTCTCTTTATAATTTAGAGCCTGATTTATTTTCATCTTATTTAACTAGTGATGCCAAACTTCGTAATATATCTGATAAACATTTTGAAGCCCTGGATAATGAAAGTTTGAAATCATCAATAACTAAATT
>JABJMA010000071.1 GCA_018659605.1 Rickettsiales bacterium | reverse complement strand
GCTTGCACATTTAACTTATCAAAAGTCACGCTTGGTTAGAAGCTGGACTCATTTAGAACGTCAACGTGGTGGTAGAGGTTTTATGGGCGGCCCTGGTGAGAGACAGATTGAATCAGACCGTAGGATGATAAGTGAAGATATAGTTAAAATTAAACGTCAACTTGAAGCTGTTAAAAAAACCCGAGGTTTACATAGAAGTACCAGAGCCAAAATTCCTTATCCTATAGTTGCTCTGATTGGCTACACAAATGCTGGTAAATCAACCTTATTTAACAAGTTAACAGGTGCTGATGTTTATGCTGAAGATGCCTTGTTTGCGACATTAGACCCTACCATGAGAGAAGTTGTTTTGCCTTCAAAACGTAAAATTATACTTTCTGATACAGTGGGCTTTATCTCTAAACTTCCAACCGAGCTAATAGCTTCATTTCGAGCTACATTAGAAGAAGTGGTTGATGCAGATTTAATTTTGCATATACGAGATATTTCATCTCCTGACAGTGAGATGCAGAAAGTTGATGTTTTAAAAGTGTTAAAAGATTTGCTTGATGATAATACTAGAGAAGACAATATATATGAGGTTCATAATAAAATAGATTTATTCAAGCAAGATAGTTTGAATGAATCAAATGAGGCGCCCAAGGGTGACTCACCTGAGGGCGGTTCTACCACGGCTGATTCACCTGAGGCTAACTCCATAAAGATTTCTGCAAAAACAGAGTATAATATTGAAAGCTTATTAAAAAAAATAGATGATTTTTTTGATGAAAAAGATCTTGTAATTAACCTTGATCTTCATGTTTCAGAAGGTGAAAAACTTGCATGGATTTATCAAAATGGCAAAAATGTTGATGTAAAAAATGAAGGTGAAAGAATTATGGTTTCTGCTACTTTTACATTTAAGCAAATGAAGGTTTTTGAGAGCATTTTTACTCCAGAGGCAGAGAGGATATAAACTCCCTGCTTAGAAGGCCTCAAATCTTGACATAAAATTACCTTCCATATCCTTAGATTTATCAGCTAAGAACTGTCACCCTCTCTAAGATCCGAGGCAGTATGCCTAATTATTCCTTGGACCTGGTTCTTGGGGATCCAAAATCCTATTAGCTAGATCTTTCAAAAACAACCAACTTATCTTCCGTAACTAGCAACACTTGATAATTCCGTCGCCGATCTTTCCGTATCGGCTAGCTTTATCTCTATGGATCCATTCATGATATTTCCTTTGATGCGCTGAACATTATTGCCGAGATCAACATTATTCTTCCCATGTTGAGATATCTCGCTAATTAAGAAAACTCCATCCTTTAAAACCCCACACAGCCGAATATCACCTATAGTAACAGAAGAATTTCCTAAGAAATTAGTAATCGGTTTAGAGCCTTTGAGCTTTACCTCAAGCACCACATAGCCTTCCACTACTTCGCCATTATCCATTGGCTTAACTCCAGATTTTCCCCGACCTACGGTTGGTATAAAACCTGATTCCACAGCATCTTTAATGTCCTGAGATAAGCTGTTCTTAGCATCACTAATCAAGTCATAAAGCTTTTTAGTTATGACGACTCTGTAACTGTCTTGCTTATAAGTAGTGTCAGCTCTTGTTTGATCACCTTTTAGTTCCCACTGAAGCTCGACTAATCCTCCATTACCCAAGCTTTGCTCACCATATGATATTATCTCACTTTGCTGTTTTGCCGCCTCTTTCTTAGCCGCCATTTCAGCAAAAACCTTTTGTCGTTCTGCCGCTTCTTTATCCAGTTTAGCCGAGTATTCAGCTTGCCTTGTTAGCTCGATTAATTCTTCATGCTCTTGCCTTGCTACGATCTCATCACTAACCTCCTGGTACCTCTGTTTAAAATGATTAGAAATCTCAGACGTTTTGCGAATCACGACATCTATCTCTGATAACAATCCTCCTCTACCACCCTCTCCTCCTATTATGGTATAAGGAGCATGCTCAGCTATTACTCTAGCAAAAGGCTTTAAGTGATGTTCGATAGCATTTATTATTCGATCATGCAGCCCTGATCGAAAATATGCCGCAACCTTATCATTGATTTGCCTTTTAGTTTTGAGACCTTTTATCTCTTGTTGCAATCTACTAGCATATGTCTGAATCCCCAGAAGATCTTTGCCACCATTAATTATATGCAGTTCCCCAACTATTGCTAAAATTTTATCTAATTGGATATTAAATGTCCTATATAACCTCTCTCCATTCCCAATTTTATAATGACGCAAGAATAGCTCTATTGTAAAACCTATAACCGGCAATTTGCCAAAAATTTCCCGCGTCTCCGGAATAGCGAGTTGCTTACTATAAATATTTAGAAGCTCTATTGATAATAACTGCCACTCTTTAGAGAGGTGACTGGATAGTTTTTCCGTTACGGCCATAAACTTAAGTTCTTTCTTAGAAAAATATTGAGGTCTCTGTGCCGGCATATTCAAGGCTTTCTGGTTATCGCATCCGCTTGATGCCTTCGCCTCAGCTTGCTTTAATTCCGCTACCGCTGGCCATATTAGCAGAAGATCGCTCTCACTTGCTAGATTTTCTGCATAACGCGGTTTTAATAATACAAAAGGCGAAGGATGTTCTGGATAATATGCTATGAGAATGTCTTTAAGATGGTTCATAAATCCAGATATTTTTCTCTGATCTTGCGCACTCAAACCAAAGCCGGCATCAGCTGCAAGTTTGTCAAAAAAACTATTCAGTGAGTTAGGCAAGTTTTCCGGCCAGAATAAAATATCTTCAACAATATCACCTATATTAAAATCCCCGCTAATCATTTTATCATAACAAAGCTGAACGGCTTGAGCTACACCCCTTAAATGTCCATCATCAGACTCTCTAGCAGCGGAATTGATATAGAAATCAAATGGTGCACCGAAGAAAAATATAATCTGGTTTAAAATTCTAGCATCATTATCAATTTTGGCTTCTGGAATCTGCCTTTGTAGCCTTTGCAAATCAACAAACCCGCTTAATAAGCCATCTAATTTATCTACATCTGCAAATAACTCTTTATCAAAAAACACCCGCTCCAGCAATAGTTTTTCAAAAGTCACAGGATTTGATAATTGCTTCCGAAAAGCATTTAACTCAGCCTTACCTAATATCTCCGCATACAATGTATCAACCAAAAACCCTACTATAGAAGGATGCTGATTTAGATTAACCTGAAAATGATTTGATAAAAAACCTCGCGCAGCAACACTCAAAATACCTTGCTCACTATTCGGCAAAGTTCGGTAATCCAAAGTCTGAATTACACCCTTAATAACTTCAAGTAATCCATTGTCACGATAACTCGGATATCTCTCACTTAATTCAGTAAATTTTACTTCCAAATTAAGGATTTGCGCCTCGGTCAGATACATAAACAACTCTCCTCTTAATATAGTGTTATACGCCAGTATTATCATCTTGATAAACTAACGCCACCACTCAATTATACTAAAAAACCATATCGACAAGCTGTAATAACCGAGGCAATATACCTAATTATTCTGAGACCCTGATGTTTGAAGACTCAAAACTCTATTAGTTTTAAGCTCTATCATAAGATGCATCTAACGAATAGAAAAATTACCTGTGAAACAAATAACCTCTAACTAAATAAGATCTGGGGACAGTATACTTAATTAAGATCTGGGGACAGTATACTTAATTATTTTAGCTCTAGCGCTCTCAGATCTTTAATTTATCCCTTGCCCTCTAAAACAAAACACCTATAGGGTGATCCTGTAATAATTTGATTTAAATGATGATGAAAAAAATTTTTGGAATGTCTATTGCTCTAATAGCCTCATTTTCCACTTCTGGTAAAGCCGCTGAATTTGGGCCTTATGTTGGTGTTAATATTAACCAATATTATGCTAGTGCAGATCGTAATATAACAAGCGGAGATTTAGAGTCAGAAGAGATTATGGCTGGAGGAGTTAGAGCTGGATATAATATTTCATTATTAGGATTATTTATAACCCCTGAAATTTATGCTGATTATATCGGTTTAGATTCGTATGAAACCACAACGCAAAATAACACTATTGATCTAAACTACCAATTTGGTGGTAAAGTTAATGCTGGAATGAGTGTGCTGGGGATTATTGATACCTATGTAACAGCAGGAATTAACTTTATTGATTATGACGTGAATTGGCAAGCTAGCAATCAACATAAAGGCGGCACCGCGCAGGGTTATATTGCTGGCGTTGGAATGAACCTTACCCCTCCAATCATTGATTTATTAAGCCTCAATCTAGAAGTAAATATTACTAATGTAGATTTGGATACTCCAGATAGTACAACCGTTGATACTAGCATTGTTACATTAAAGCTTGGCTTAACTTATCACTTTTAAGATCTTATATTTGAGTATATTAGAATTGACCTTTTAACATCTCTTTAAATTCTATATAATCATTCTCCTGAAAATTTCCGAGCTTCAGAAATGTTGAGGGCGTATTAGGAGCTGGGTTAACTTTAAGCCCCCATAAAGTTCTCAAATCATACGGCAGCGTGCCATATCGCAGATCTCCAATCACATTACCCTGGTCCGCTAGAAGGTAAATATAATTTTGTGAAAAAGCTGCGAATTTTTTAATATCGTCTCGCTGTTTAGAATTTTCTAGAAACTCTGGAAATACTTTATTCGGGTCTATGGTATTCACTCTTGCTCCTTCTTTAAAGAGGAATCCAGAAAAAGGAGTTTTTCTTACTGCATCAACATAATAATAATTATCTGATTGATAGACGCTACGCCATAAAATATTATTTCCAATAGTGGGTTTTAGCAGACTTCTTTCAATTTTATGGCCCCGGGAATTAGCAATATCATGCATAAAATTATTTACTTGATGCTTCTGATAATAACCAAAAGACAAATATAAGATTGTAATTAATAAGCCGTAAATAGCAGCTTTTGAAGATTTCTTTATTAGCGTTACTATTAAAGTAATTAATAAAATGGAGGTAAAAATAGGATCAACGATAGAGATTATATTTAATGAAATTCTAGCACTTGATATCGGCCAAAAAAGACTTGTCCCATAGCTAGTCAGGCTATCTAAGATTCCATGCGTTGCATATCCTATTGTGGTAAACAAATATATCGCCTTATAACCAATCTTATTCCGATAAAAGATTAGCCACAATAATGTAGCAATTATCAAGCCGCCAAATGGTATGAAAAAAATTGAGTGGGTAAAATGACGATGATATTCAATTGCAAATAATGAATCATGTGAAGATTTAATCAACACATCTAAATCCGCAGCCACACCACCAATTGCCCCACAAAAAGCAGCTGTTTTTATTTTTGACTTTTGGGCCTTTTTTGTTTTTTTTATTTTTTGTGCAAAACAGCTAGAAAATACCGAGCCTAGTAATGCTTGCGAGAATGGATCCATCTAATTACTACCCCTTAATCACTTGTATGTCTGGCAAATTTTGAGAAACCTCAAGAAAAGTTTTACTAGCCGTAAGGACATTGGTTACCATCTTTAGTGGCTTAGGCCATATTTCCTGAAAGTCACGCTACCGATACGACAATCTTTTTTCCATATTATGAGATAGTGTTTGATACAGATTATAACTAAACTCAAGAACATTTATTAGTTAAACCGTGATTCAATTCAATAATTATAGCCCTAAGTAACAATTGATTTTACTTGAATCTGATCATACTTTAAATTCTCAAACCAAAGATGGTGATTTTAAAATTGGTGAAGTAAATTTCAAAAGCTAAGGCAGGTCCAGGGTCATGCTTATGAATAAAGGCATGCTCCGTGTTTACGCAGATACTAAAACTGGTAAATTCCTAGGATCTGAGATGACTGGCTCTAGAACTAATAATATTACGCACCTGCTCGCCTCAATTTAACCGTTAGCGAAATACTAAATAGCCCTTTATATCATCCGGCAATAGAAGAAGGCATTAGAACTACTTTTACCAACTTACAAAATGAACTTAATTTAACCATGGGACGTCAGCCTTATTGACTTTGTATAGTTGTACAAGATTTATAGGGGCGGGGTTCTCCTACCAGGGAGCATTGAGTTTGGTTTAATGCGGTTGGAGTACCACCCTCTACAAGAGTCACTCAAACCTTCTCTTGCATCAAGCATTCTTTTACCTTGCCAACATCATAACATACTGCGAATATCTAAAGACAGTTTATAAAGTAAAAAGGCAAAAGAATGCAATATGATGAAATAGATTACAAAATTCATGGCCATGATTCACAATATGTTGAAGTAGAGTTAGATCCAAAGGAATCAATAATCGCAGAAGCGGGAGCTATGCTGGCAATGGATGAAGGCGTAAAACTTACTACCATTTTTGGTAATGGTAGCTATGATTCTGGGATATTTGGCAATTTAGCTTCTGTTGGAAAAAGATTAATAACTGGCGAGAGTCTATGTCTTACATTATTTACCAATAAATCTGATGAGAAAAAAACAGTTTGCTTTACAGGGCCTTATATGGGGAAAGTCATCCCTATAAATCTCAAAAATCACGGATCACAATTTATCTGCCAAAGTGATTCATTTTTATGTGCCGCAAGGGGAGTGGCTATTGGGATCTATTTTCAGAAAAAATTACTAACTGGAATGTTTGGTGGTGAAGGCTTTATCATGCAGAAGCTTGAAGGTGATGGCATGGCCTTCTTACATGCTGGAGGCGCGATCTATCCCAAAAACCTTAAAGCCGGGGAAACATTAGTTGTGGCTAGTGGATCAATTGTGGCATTTGAAACTAGCATTAAATTTTCAATCAAATTAGTCGGTGGTCTCAAAAGCGCCTTATTTGCCAAAGAAGGTTTATTCCTATCAAAACTCACCGGCCCCGGTAAAGTAATCCTGCAATCTTTATCCTTCTCAAGCCTATCCGAACAAGTAATCGCTAAATCTGGAATTTTAAAGCAAATTAAAAAATAAATTATTAAATTAGTTATTGCGTACAGAAAGGCCTGGAGTTTAAAACAGATAGCAAATATACTATTGGAATAATAACATTAGTTTTAATATGCCTGCAATTTATCCAGGAACCTTTGATCCAATTACAATTGGTCATATTGATATTATCAAAAGATCACTTAAAATTTTTGGTAACTTAATTATTGCAGTTGCTGAAAATAGCGATAAGGATCCTTTATTCTCTCATGATGAACGCAGAGAAATAGTTGAAATGTCACTCAAAGATGTTGGACTATATGACCCTGAACGTATTATCGTTAAATCATTCAAAGGATTGCTAGTTGATTTTGTTAAACAAGAAAATTCTAACATTGTAATTCGTGGTTTAAGAGCTGTATCTGATTTTGAATATGAATTCCAAATGGCCTGTATGAATAACAAATTAGCTAAAGATATAGAAACTATATTCTTACCCTCTTCTGATAATTACCATTTTATTTCATCACGCTTTGTCAAACAAATTGCAAAATTAAATGGTGATGTCTCAAACTTAGTAACGAAATCTGTTATAGCAGAGATTAACAAAAAGACTTAGCCCAAATATCCAGAAAAACTGTGGGTCAAGCTGCAACTTTCTTACCTTTATTAACTAGGGCTCCATCCTTCTTATTCTTACCAAGAATAGATTCTAATATTGCTATAACTTCTGTATGGTTATTAGCTTTTGCATCATCCAAAGGAGTATTGCCCCAGCGATCTTTAACACTAATATTAACATTATTAGCTATTAAAAACTTCACAAGATCTATTTCACCTTCAGCTGAGGCCAGATGTATTGCTGTTCTACCATCATAATCACAACTATTAATATCAGCCCCATGAGCAATTAGATGTTTTACTTCTTTTAAATCTCCCTGACTTGCAGCAAAAATGAATGAGAAAATCTGATTAATATATTTGTTATTACTCTTAATACGTGGATCTATTTTTTGTGAGGCCCCAATTAAACTATCATAATTATGAAAATTAAATGTTTTTACAAGCTCTTTACAAAATTCTACACCTCTAACTGTATTGCCCATTTCATCCAATCTCGGTGACCAAACTGCAATTCCCATTAAATTTGGAACAACTATCATTAGTCCTCCTGCAACTCCTGACTTAGCAGGAATACCAACTGAAAAAGCAAATTCACCAGAAAAATCATACATTCCACATGAATACATTAATGACAGGCAATGTTTAACAGTTTCTGGAGAAAATACTTTTTTATCCGTATTTGGACAAATACCAGAATTAGCTAGAGTTGCAGCAATGTTTGACATTGAATTTGTGTTAACTTCAATAGAGCAGCATTGAAAATAGAAATCTAATGTTTCATATAGATTCACTCCTTCAGGAAAGGATTTTAGCTCTTTCATAAAGTAAGCTAAAGCAAAATTTCTATCTGCAGTTGCTTTCTCAGAATGATATACTGAATTATTGTAACCAGGCTTAATACTACCTGATAAATCCTGCCAATATGACATAACTTTATCAAACCGATCAGCCAAACTATCCTTAGGGTTAATTAAAGAACAGGACATTATTGCTCCAGCATTAATCATTGGATTATGAGGTAGGCTACGCCTATTTAAAGTAATTTCATTAAAACCTCTTCCACTTGGCTCTCTACCTATATGGTTATGAACCTTATCCTCACCATTTAGCTCAAGGGCTATACAATAATTAATTGGTTTACAGACCGATTGTATGCAGAAATGTTCATCGCTATCACCTATATTAAACTTTTGACCATCAATAGTACAAATACTCATTGCATACTTATCTGGGCAAACTCTAGCAAGCTGCGGTATGTAGCTAGCAACATTACCAGATTTGTTATCTTTTACTTTTTTAAAAATCTTTGTTATCTCTTTCTTAAATGTTTCAAATTCAGGAATTATTAACTGCTCATTTACTGATTTCTGTAAAATAGAAAAATTTGATCTGGTTATATCAATAAATTCTTCAAAATAAATTTTGTCATTATTATTATTATTCTCTAATATTGCTATAATATCAGAAATTCTTTGATCTTTTGCTAAAATACCAGATCTATTAAAGAAATCTAATATTTGTGCTTTAGTAACGAAATTCTCATTATTAATTGCTATAACTGCAAATAATTCTTTAAATTCTTCATGACTTTTTATATTTTCATTCTGCTGGGTCATTCTTTTATAAAAATATGGGTTTTATTTATGAATATAATAGGGGACATACAGCCCCCATTATTATGATTTAATATTATGCAACTTTTAGCTTAATATTATTAGTGTCTTCTGTTAAAATACTATCATTTACACCAGCAACTGTTGCGCATAACCTTGCTGCTACCAAAAATGGATCTGAGTTGGCTCCAGGTCTTCTATCTTCAAAATAACCATAACCACTTAAACTAACAGATTGAGGAATCCTAATAGAACAACCTCTATCTGCAACTCCATGTCTAAATGTATTAATATCACAAGTCTCATGAAGACCGGTTAATCTTTGATCTAAAGATGCACCATAAAGTACTATATGCTCATTATGTTTTTTAGATAGTAATTCAATAGCCTGATTGATAGCATTCATACCACTCGCTTTATCTCTAGTTGCATTTGTTGAGAAATTTGTATGCATACCAGCTCCATTCCAATCACCTTTTACTGGTTTATTATCAAATGAAACATCTATGCCATAATCTTCACCCAATCTTTGTAATAACCACCTAGCTATCACCATATGATCAGAAATTGTTAATACATCAGACTTCTCGCCCTCTATACCACGATAACCTACTTGGAATTCCCATTGCCCAAGCATAACCTCTGCATTGACTCCGTAAATCATGATGCCAGCATCTAAACAAGCATATATATGAGCTTCTACTAATTCTCTACCATCTACATTCTTATTACCAACACCACAATAATAAGGTCCTTGTGCAGCTGGATAACCAGTCTCTGGCCAACCTAATGGTCTACCACCTTGAAGCAAGGTATATTCTTGTTCAAAGCCAACCCATGGATCTAATGATTTAGCTCCATTATCTAAAATATTACGTAATTTGGCTCTAGTATTACTTTTATGTGCTGTACCATCTGGATTAAGAACTTCACATAAAACTAAAAAGTTATTTCCGCCCCTAATTGAATCTTTTACAAAATTTACAGGTTGTAAGACACAATCAGAATCATCTCCGGTTGCTTGCTCAGTTGAAGAACCATCAAAGCCCCATTCAGTGAAATCCTCTATTGATGGATTTGCTGATGTTGGTATAATTTTCGTTTTTGAACGTATTTGGGCTGTTGGATTAGAACCATCAAGCCATAAATATTCTGCTATACATAATGTCATAAAGAAACTCCTTATTTTTAAAAATTGTTAAAGTTTGTATTAATAAAAGAAGATATCTTTACTATTTAGTTTTTTATTACTGTCAAGCCTCTTAAAACACTTTAGTTAGAAAGTTTTATTTAACAGAAGCTTTTTTACCTCTATAGTTGCATTATCTATTTTTCCAGGGTCATTACCTCCACCTTGAGCAAAGGTATCTTTACCTCCTCCACCCTTGCCTCCAATAAGTGGTGTCACTTCGCGAATAAAATCACCCGCCTTAAACTTTTCAATAGATTGATCCTTAGCAATAATAACATTAACTTTATTATCAGCTGAAATATTAAACAAAATGGTAATCGATGGCTCCTTCTTTATAATTTGGCCGACCAAATCTCGACAATCACCCATTTCCAAATCTTTAGATTTAACAATATAAACTCTTTGTCCATTGATTTTATCTGATGAATTTAAAGCAGCTTCTCTAAACTCAGAAATTTTATATTTACTAATAGATTTAGTTAAAGCTTTTTTATCTTTAATAAGAGCTGCTATCTTATCATCTATCTTGCCCCTCTCAATTTGATATTTTTGGCTAATCTCAACAATATCGCTATATGCAGAGCTTAATCTTAAAAAAGCAGCATCTCTTGTTATAGCCTCAATCCTTCTAATCCCAGATGCTATTGAGCCTTCTGAAATAATTTTAAAAACTGCAATATCTCCAGTTTGATTGACATGAGTACCACCACATAACTCTATTGAATCATCTAATTTGTCTTTCTGCTCTCTAGCATTAAAAGATACAACCCTTACAATATCTTCATATTTTTCACCAAATTGTGCGGCCGCACCTTTAGCTTTGGCATCGTCGATTTTCATGGTTTCTGTTTTAGCGGGAATATTCTGCCAAATCATTTGATTTACTCTATACTCAATCTCAAGCAATTCTTCCTTACTCAAAGATTTATTATGCGAGAAATCAAAACGTAATAACTCATCATTAACAAATGAACCTTTCTGCACAACATGATTACCCAGTACATTTTTTAATACTGAATGTAGTAAATGTGTTGCAGAGTGATTAGCTCTAATTTTAGTTCTTTTTTCTATTGAGATAGTTAAATCTAACAGATCCCCCTTAATAACCTGTCCTGATTTTATTCTAGCTCTATGAACAAATAAACCACCTAACTTTTTCTGACAATCAAGAATTTCAATTTCGCAATTAACAGATTTTGCAATTCCACTATCTCCAATCTGACCTCCAGATTCAGCATAAAAAACTGTCTTATCTGTTATAACATAAATATCAGCTTCTTGATCAGAAGTTTTTTCAAGGATTTTATTATTTGCTATAATAGCTTTTACTTCAGCTATGATATTGTCATTATCATAACCTAAAAATTCAGTAGCCGAAATTGCTTTAGTTAGACCTGCATATAATTCATCATCCGCTATATCTCCAGAACCCTTCCAATTAGCCTTAGCTCGAACTTTTTGTTCCTTCATTAAAGAATTAAACCCCTCTTCATCAACAACTAAATTCTTCTCACGTAAGATATCTTGCGTTAAATCAAGTGGAAAACCGTAAGTATCATAAAGTTTAAAAGCTACTTCTCCTGATAGCTTATTACCCTTCAAGTTGCTGAGTTCTGAATCTAATATCTTAATTCCTTTATCCAAGGTTTGTGAAAAATTTTCTTCTTCTCTCGATAATTCCGCAAGAATACTTTCTCTCGCTACTTCCAATTCATCAAAATGATTACCCATTCTATCAATAAGATATGGTGCAAGCTTACTGAGTATGTTATCACCTCCACCTAATTTATTTATATGTCTAATTGCACGCCTAATAATTCTTCTAACAACATATCCACGACCTTCATTTGAAGCCGTGATACCATCAGCTATCAAGAAACAGCTAGATCTTAAATGATCAGCTATAACTCTATGTGAAGCTATAAGATCTGGAGAATTGTTTCCGGTTATTTGAATTGAGGCTTCGATAAGCTCTTGAAATAAATCAATATCATAATTATTACTCTTACCTTGCATGATAGAAGCAACTCGCTCTAAACCCATGCCTGTATCAATGCAATGTTTCGGCAAATCTATTCTATCGCCATTTTTAAGCATTTGATATTGCATAAATACTAAATTCCAAATTTCAATAAAACGATCTCCTTCATCTCCTTGACCTGGTTTACTGCCAGGAATGTGGGAGCCATGGTCATAAAATATCTCTGAGCAAGGTCCACAAGGACCTACATCTCCCATTGACCAAAAATTGTCATTCGTATTAATTTTGAGGATTCTATCTTCTGAAAGACCTGAAATTTTCTGCCATAATTTATTCGCTTCATCATCACTGTGATATATAGTTACTAATAGTTTATTTACATCTAAACCCAGTTCTTTAGTAAGAAAATTCCAAGCGTAGTAAATCGCCTCTTCCTTAAAATAATCTCCAAAGGAAAAATTACCCAACATTTCAAAAAAAGTATGATGGCGCGCCGTATATCCGACATTCTCTAAATCATTATGCTTACCACCAGCTCTGACACATTTTTGTGATGTAACCAAACGCGGAGACTCTGGAATTAGCTCACCAGTAAAATAATGTTTAAACGGCACCATTCCTGCATTTACAAATAATAAAGTAGGATCATTTTCGGGTATTAGGGGCGCTGACTTAACAACCATATGGTTATTCCTTTCAAAATAATCTAAAAATACTGATCTAATTTCTGATACTCTTTTCATAGTCTATAACCAAAATTCCTTTGATAACTGAATTAACCTTTCATTTTCTGCTGCTGTGCCAATAGTAATTCTTAGATATTCTGGCAAACCATAAGCTACAACTTTTCGAATTTTTAGCTTATGCTTATCAAGAAAAGCAAGATATTTATCCTGTCTATCATTAGAAATTTTTATCAAAAAGAAATTAGCTACAGAATCAATAGTTTGAATACCTAAATTGGCAAATTCAGTATTAAAAATTTTTAGCCATTTTTTATTATGAACCCTAGATTGCTCACAGAACTCTTCATCTTCAATAGCTGCTAGCGCGGCCATTTGCGCAGCTAGATTTACATTAAAAGGACCTCTTACTTTATTTAAGACCTCTATTATCTCAGAATCAGCATAACAATAGCCAATCCTTAGACTTGCTAAGCCATAAATTTTAGAAAAGGTTCGTGTTGCGACAATATTGGAATATTTTTCAACTAATCCAAATCCATCTTCGTAATCATCATTAGTAACATATTCAGCATAAGCACCATCAATAACTAAAATTATATTTTCTGGTAATTTTTGCCTTAACTCCAATAGCTCCAATTTACTTAAATAAGTGCCTGTTGGATTATTGGGATTAGCTATAAAAACGATCTTGGTTTTCTCTGTTACCTTTGCTAAAATATTTTCAATATGTGCACGTAAATTTATTTCCGGCGCAGATATAGGATTAACTCCATTAGCTAATGCGTAAAATTTATACATTAAAAAGCCGTGCTGAGAATAAATAATATCATCTCCAGCTGATGTAAAAGCAGATATTAATAAACCAAAAATCTCATCCGAACCATTACCACAAATAATTTGATTTAAACTAACTTCATGTTTTTTAGCTATAGCTTCTCTTAAATCACTAGAGCCACCTTCTGGATATCTATTTAAATAACCAGCAGCTTTAATATAACCGGCTTTGGCCAGAGGTGAACACCCAAATGGATTCTCATTTGAGGATAATTTAATGACCTCACTATCAAATATATTTCCCTCACCAGGTTTATATGGAGCTATTTCTGCTATAGTTTTTTTACTAACAAACTTCATTTTTCCTTACAAAATCTTATCCAAGTTACTGTGATTCCTTGAGGACATTTCCAAACGCAAATCCTCTAAGGTCATATTCTTTGCTTTAAGCAGACATAAAAGATGATAGATCAAATCACAGCTTTCAGATATTAATGATGATTTATCCTCTGCAAGAGCAGCAATTATCACCTCCGTGGCCTCTTCTCCAACTTTTTGCGTCACTCTAGTTAACTTGCCATTTACCAACTGAGCTGTATATGAATCATGCTCATTCTCAGAAGCCTTATTTTCAACTAACAAAGCCAGTTCTTTCAAAAAGTTATCACCAAATTCTTTATTCATAACCTTACCGGAATATCGTTATTGTGTAAATATTGTTTTACTTCTTCTATCCTATATTTACCAAAATGGAAGACAGAAGCTGCAAGTAATGCAGAAACATTGCCTTTTTTAACACCATCTTTAAAATGCTCTAAATTCCCTACCCCTCCAGAAGCAATAACGGGAACTCCTACTCTATCAGTAATTGCCCTATTTAACTCATGATTATAGCCATCGCCTGTTCCATCGCGATCCATTGAAGTCACTAATAATTCACCAGCACCATATGCAACCATTTTTTCTGCCCACTCTATTGCGTCAATACCAGTTGACTTAGAGCCACCATGGGTATAAATTTCAAAATTACCTTCAGGATTTTTTTTTGCATCAATTGCAGCAATAATACATTGTGAGCCAAATTCCAATGATGCTTCTCTAACAAATTCTGGATTAAATACTGCTGCTGAATTAATTGAAACTTTATCTGCACCAGAATTTAATATCTTTCTAATATCTGCAATAGTTTTAATACCGCCTCCAACAGTTAGTGGGATAAAACACTCTTTAGCAACTTTTTCTACTACATCACAAATAGTATCTTTACCTTCTCTTGTTGCAGCAATATCTAAAAAACATAACTCATCAGCTCCAAGCTTATTATATAATTTGGCCTGCTCCACAGGGTCACCAGCCTGCCTCAAATTAACAAAATTAATGCCTTTAACAACTTGACCGTCCTTAACATCTAAACATGGGATTATCCTAATTTTAAGCATAAAAATAACATTACTTAATTAATGAGTTTGACAATTTAAAAGAAATTTCTAGAATTCATATAGAATTTTCTATGAGGAGGAAAGATTCGTGTATAGTCCAGCTAAAATTGCCAATTCTATAATTCGTATAGCAAGATCTTATAAAATCAATTTAGATCCGCTTAAGTTACAAAAAATAATTTATTTTGCTCATTGCAAATCACTGCTAGAGCGTAATCAGATTCTGATAACTGAGCCATTCCATGCTTTTAGCTTTGGCCCATTAATCACCTCAATATACCATGAATATAAAAAATACGGTAATAACCCGGTTGATCATTATACATCTGAGTTGGTTATGGAAGAGAATGATTTAACGTGGAAAATACTTTATGTTCCAGATGATGATGTCGAAACAAATAAAATCCTTAATGAAACTTTTGACAAATATTCAAATTATAGCGGCAGCATATTAGCCGAAATGACTCATATCCAAAATGGGCCATGGTTTAAAACTTATGCCCAAGGCTTAAAAGAAGGTATTAATAACGGTAAAGAAATATCAAATTACGAAATAAGAAATCACACTGCTAGACAAGTAGATGAATTTACAAACAGACCCGCTAATCTAAACTAGGCAAAAATATTAACACTCTTTTACAGGTATCTCTTATCTAAATAAACTTTTGTAAACGCAGAATAACTTCATCACGACCCAGGACTTCCATTACCTCAAATATACTTGGAGAAATATGAGAAGCTGTTAACGCCCCCCTTATTATTCCAGCTACATTCTTCATCTTAACCCCCTTATCCTCTGCAAAGACTTTACAATCTGAATATAAATTATCATGCCTAAACTCTGGTAGCTTTTGTAAAAACTCTATAATAGGCAGGATTAAATCTTTATTTTCAGTAATTATTTTATTTGCTTTCTCAGATATTTCATCAACAGGATTAAAGCTCTCAAGTAAAAACTTACTTGAGAGAAATAACTCTTCAATATTACAAGCGCGCGATTTTAATTCTGATATCAAAGCCTCAAAACGCCTAGCTTCTTCTATTGTGAAATCACGATCAAGCAAAGCACCTAGATGATTGATTAATTTAGCATCCGGAATCTGATGAAAATAATGACCATTTAGAGAATCTAACTTCTTATAGTCAAATCTAGCAGGAGATTTCCCTATAGCTTTAAGATTAAACCACTCAATGGCCTGAGCATCAGAAATTATCTCATCATCCCCATGTGAAAAGCCAAGCCTTAAAAGATAATTACGCATCGCTTTAGGCAAATAATGCATATCCTTAAACTCTGTTATAGATGTTGCTCCATGCCTTTTGGATAATTTTTTACCATCTTCGCCATATATCAAAGGAATATGTGCAAATTCTGGAATAACCCACCCCAATGCCTGATAGATAATAACCTGCTTTGCAACATTTGCTAAATGATCATCTCCTCTTATCACATGGGAAACTTCCATATCATGATCATCAACTACTACAGCAAGCATATATGTTGGAGTTCCATCAGATCTTTGAATGATAAAATCATCTAAATCATCATTAGGAATAGTAATCTCGCCTTGAACCAAATCATTAAAAACCGTAACTCCTTCAAGCGGAGCTTTAATTCTAACTACAGGCTCAATACCCTCTGGGGCATCTTTTGGATCACGATCACGCCATCTCCTATCATATTTAAATCGCTTATTTTCTTTGGCAGAATCCTCTCTAAGTTTAGCAAGCTCTTCCTTTGAGGCAAAACATTTATAAGCTTTACCTTGAGCAATTAACTGATCTACTATTGCCTGATGTCTTTTATATTGCTGAGATTGATAAACTAACTCATCATCATGATCCAAGCCTAACCATTCCAACCCCCCAAGAATAACATCCTTAGCCTGGTCTGTTGAACGCTCTTTGTCGGTATCCTCAATACGTAACAAAAATTTACCATTATTAGCTTTTGCAAAAAGAAAATTAAAAAGAGCTGTTCTAGCTCCACCAACATGAAGCATGCCTGTTGGAGAAGGCGCAAATCTTGTTACAATTTTATTAGTCATTTATTATAAATAATTTAGTAATTTAATTTTATAATACGGGAAAAATCATTTGCCAATTTCTGAGCCTTTAGACTCTGGTATATTCCCTTGAACTTCAGGAGCCTTTGGAGACGCATTTGAAACAGTAGAAACTTTTACACCCGTATCTTTGCTGCCTTTGCTACCCTTATCAAGCACCGCAGATTTAACCAGCTCTGGCTTTACCGGAGCAATAGCAGCATCAATTTTTCCAGCTGCTTCTACTTTATTAATTTTACCTTCAGATAAATCCGTTTTGATAGCTTTAACATCTGCTATCGCTTTATCAACAACCTTGTTTTTAGGAGCCTTTACTTGCTTTGAAGCCTCATTTGGCAAGTCAACTTTCAAATCAGATCTAGATTCCACTATATCGTTACATAATCTGCCTATCGGAGTATTTCCTAAAGCAGGAAAAACATTATCCGCCAAATTACCTTTTACATTTTCAGGAAATGATGTGAAATTTTGCGCAACAATTATAGCTAAAGCCGGCATTGTAGTCATAGCAAAGTTCAGCTCAATATTGCTTATTTTGTTAGATGCAATTCTTTCTAGCAATTGATCTATCACCGACACGTAATTTTCCTCAGAAGCTTTATCCCTCTTTTCATGTAATTCTGACATTAACTCTAAAGCAATACCATGTTGTAGTTTCTTTTCCTGATCTTGCTCTAGAGCATCTATATAATTCTGTAATGTATATCTGAAGAACTCACTAATTTCTGGGTTTTTAATGAAAATATCTATATCTAATTTTTTAATTTCTTCCATAAGCTTTGCTTTTGCTTCAACATCAACAATGTTAACCATTAGTAATAATGCAAAAGCATTTTCCGGATTTTTTTCTATCTCAAACAAACTAACAAAATCAGTAGCTGATTCGCCAATCATTTTTTCTATATCTTTTGACAAACCACCTTTTTCTAGATCCTCAATAATAGAATCCATAGAATCTAACCCTATATTATTCATCAAAAGCGATATCCCTTTCAAATTATATTGCGTATTTTCTATGTCATCTTGATTTCCACTATTAGACCAAGAGCTAATAAAGGTGGATAATATGGAGTTTAACTGACCTTCTTGCTGTAGCTCTCTAACGTGATTCTTTAACAAATCAGGAGATGCTGCTGACGTTATCTCTAGTAATTTTGTATATACTTGTTCCGACATAATTTAACCCTATTTTCAACTATCTAGCAAATTCTTGACCTGTTTTACTATTATTAACAATATTAAAAGCTGCTACATTTAATTTATTAGACATGGCTTCCTTGTATTTTTCATTATTTTGTAAGACTTGATGCAAAACTTTAACATCTTTATAAAGTAACAACTTTTCTAACTCTAATAATAACTCAGGGGAAGAAATATCTGAAGCACTCAGAGATGATACAGCATCCATAATACCTACCACCTGTTCCTCTTGCAAAAACTCTAATATTTCTTTTTTACTACGGCCCATCTTTTTTGCTAATTTCTTAGAGACAGCCTTTTCGTCAAATATTTGTTCTTGCCCACCTAATTGAGCCTCAATATCAGAATTATCTATTTCTGACTCCTTCTTCTGTGACTTTAAGCGCTCATCGCCTGGATCCTTATCGCCATATTTTAGACCATAAATAACTTCTGACAAAGTTGGTTGATCACCATCCTTAACATTGTGCTTATCCTTATCATCACGCACAAGAGATAAGATCTCTTTTAATAACTCTTTGTCCATTTACATATTTTTATTGCATATTTACGAGAGTCACTTTATAAGCTGACACTCTTTTAAAGTATAGTTTAATAATTAGTATAGTTAGTATGGCAACAAAAATTCGGTTTGCAAGACATGGTGCAAAGAAAAAACCTTTCTACAAATTAGTAGTAACTGATGCACGTTCACCAAGAAATGGAAAATTTATAGAAAGAATTGGCTCTTACAACCCAATGCTAGCTAAAGATCATAAAGACCGATTTACCTTTGATGTAGAAAAGGCTGAAAAATGGCTAAGTCAAGGCGCTATTCCTTCTGAGAAAGCTGCAATATTATTTTTTAATAATGGGTTAAAGCAAGTTGAAAAATACTTACCTACAGGATTCCCAAAAACAGAAGAAGCTAGAAAAGAAATAGCTCAAAAAGCTAAAGCCGTAGAAGATGCCGCAAAAGCTATAGCTGACGCTAAAGCTAAAGAAGAGGAAGATGCCGCAAAAGCTGTAGCTGACGCCAAGGCTAAAGAAGAGGAAGATGCCGCAAAAGCTGTAGCTGACGCCAAGGCTAAAGAAGAGGAAGATGCCGCAAAAGCTGCAACAGAAGCCAAAGATAAAGAAGGCACTGATGCAAAAACAGAAGCACCTGAAGAAGTTAAAGCAAAGGATGATACTAATGCCGAAAAAGCAGCAGACAAAACTGAAGCTAAAGCATAATACACCTATCTATCATGACGGATATTGCCGATAGCAACGCAAACTACCCTAACTCTTTTGTTCCTATTGGTAAAATAACATCAGCTCACAGTATAAAGGGTGAGGTAAAGATACACATATACAACAACACCTCTTCCTTTGAGGATAATGAGTGCTTTTTTGATGACCGAACAGCTGCCAATATCAAAATAAAAAGCATAAAAGGCAATATCATAATAGCCACAATAGCTGATATAGATTCTCGAACAAAAGCTGAGAGACTCAAAAATAAAGAAATCTTCATAAATCTTACAGAGACCATCTCCGCAAATGAGTTTTATTACCAGAGCCTAATTGGGATGGATGTAAAATCTACCGACTTAGAAACTCTAGGAACTATTTCAAATGTAGATAATTATGGTGCCTCAGACATTATAGAGGTAACATTCACAAATAATTCAACAGAGCTTTTTAATTTTACAGATGAGAACTTTCCTAAAATTCACATCGAAAAAAATTACGTTATCCTCACACCACCAGAGATTATTTAAATTACGATGAGTCTGAACTTCAAAATCTTGACATACATACCAGATATTTATCCAGGCCCTTTAGCGTCATCGTTGATTGGGAAAGCCTTAGAAAAAGAAATTTTTTCTTTAGAAACATTTCCCTTTGCCAATTATGCAATAAATAACCAAGTTGATGACACTCCTTATGGCGGAGGCTCCGGCATGGTCACAAGGGCAGACGTGACGGGCGATGCCATAGATGACATCCTCAAAAAATGCTCAGGCAAAACCCAAATAATCTACCCTTCACCAAGGGGGCAAATATTAAAACAAAAGAAATTAGTTGAAATTGTAAAAGAAAATAATAATATATTAGCGATTTCTGGACGTTTTGAAGGAATTGACCAAAGAATCCTAGATTATTACGATATATTCGAGTTTAGTATTGGAGACTTTGTTTTAACTGGTGGAGACATTCCGATTATGGGTTTCATTGATGCCGCAGTTAGGTTACTACCTAATGTTATTGGCGATAGTGAATCTTTATCTGAAGAAAGCTTTACACCAGATTCTAATTTTGAGAATTTACTTGAATATTCTCATTATACTAGACCTTTAAGATGGAGAGATATGGTTGTTAATGATATTTTATTATCTGGCAATCATGCAAAAATAAAAGAATGGCGCTTAGAAGATGCTTTAAACACGACTAAAGCAAAGCGACCTGATTTATTAAAATAATTTATGGTACTAAAATGAACCTTATAGATAAGTTCAACAACTCACAGTTAAAAAATTTAAAAGAAAACAAAACCATTCCTGTATTCAAATCTGGGGATACAATAAAAGTTGGAGTTCGTATCAGCGAAGGCAAAAACGAAAGGACCCAATATTTCCAAGGACTTTGTATTGCTAGAAGAAGCCAAGGGTTGCACTCAAGCTTCACCGTAAGAAAAGTAACTAGTGGTGAAGGCGTTGAAAGAAACTTCCCTTTATACTCAAGCAAGATAGAATCCATCGAAGTTTTAAAACAAGGTATCGTTCGTAGAGCTAAACTTTATTACATTAGAGAGCTATCTGGAAAATCTGCAAGAATACGCGAGAAAATCACAATGAAGCCAAAAAAGAAAACTACTGCCTCGGCAAAAGTACAAACTGAGAAACCATCAACAAAAGAAGCTGCGGACAAGAAGAGTTAAGCATCAAAACAAAAGTCTATAATCAATTATGAACGCAAAGGCTAAAACTCTATACGACAAAATATATGATAAACATTTAGTCGATGAAAGAGATGATGGTACAGCTTTACTATATATAGATCATCACTTAGTTCACGAAGTTACCAGCCCCCAAGCATTTGATGGATTAAAATCTGCAAACCGATCAGCTAGACGCCCCGAAACTATTCTAGCTGTTGCAGATCATAACATCCCAACTTCTAAAGATCGAAACGATTACATAGAGGATAAAGTAGCTGAGCTGCAAATAAAAACCCTAGAGAAAAACTGCTCAGATTTTAACATTAATTACTTTTCTGCTAGCGACATCAGACAAGGTATAGTGCATGTTATAGGACCAGAGCAAGGATTTACCCACCCCGGAATGACTATTGTTTGCGGAGATTCTCATACTGCAACTCATGGAGCTTTTGGGGCATTGGCATTTGGTATCGGAACCAGTGAAGTTGAGCATGTACTGGCTACACAAACACTTATTCACAAAAAAGCCAAAAATATGCGGATTGATGTTAGCGGCATTATGACACCAGGAGTTACTGCAAAAGATATTGTTTTAGCTATTATCAAAAAAATTGGAACAGCTGGCGGAACAGGCTTTGTAATAGAATATACTGGAAATATCATCAAAGAGCTTTCAATTGAAGGTCGTATGACAATATGTAACATGTCAATAGAAGCTGGAGCCCGAGCAGGACTAATAGCTCCAGACCAGAAAACATTTGATTATCTAAAAGGTCGAAATATGGTTCCGAAAGGCGAATTGTTCAAAAAAGCCGTAACATTCTGGAAACAATTTAATAGTGATAACAGCGCAAAATATGACAAAGAAGTTTTTATTAATAGCTCAGATATAATACCGCTTGTAACTTGGGGCACCAGCCCTGAAGATGTCGTCCAAATAACAGGTCATGTCCCATCACCTGACCAAGAGCCAAGCCCTGCAAGAAAAATCACAAAGCAAAGAGCATTAGAATATATGGGACTAACCGCTGGAACTCCAATGGAAGATATAGAAATTGACAAAGTATTTATCGGCTCATGTACAAATTCAAGAATTGAAGACCTAAGATCAGTAGCATCGATTGTTAAGAATAAACATGTTGTAAAATCGGTATATGCTATGATTGTACCTGGTTCCGGCCTAGTAAAGAAACAAGCTGAAGAAGAAGGTTTAGACAAGATATTTATTGAAGCTGGGTTTGACTGGCGTGAACCTGGATGCTCAATGTGTCTAGCAATGAATAATGACAAGTTAAAACCCAAAGAACGTTGTGCATCAACATCAAATAGAAACTTTGAAGGGAGACAAGGTCGAGACAGCCGAACACATTTAATGAGCCCTGAAATGGCTGCCGCTGCTGCAATAACCGGAAAACTCACTGATGTAAGGAAATTTATCAAATAAATTATGCCTACATCTTGACTTAGGCTATCTGCGTACTATATTACTTAATCCTAATAACTTTTTTTGTTTAATAAAATGTCAATAAATCCATTTCGAGAAAATATTCTGGTAAAAAGAATTGACCCTGTTGAAAAAACAGCTGGCGGTCTATATATCCCAGATCCATCTAAAGAGAAACCATCTGAAGGTGAAGTTGTAGCCGTTGGTAGCGGTCAAGTTAACCAAGACGGAACCACAATTGCTCCAACTGTTAAAGCGGGAAATAAAGTAATCTTCGCTAAATGGTCAGGAACTGAAATCAAATATCAAGGTAATGATCTTATCATTATGAAAGAATCTGATATCCTAGCAATAGTAAAATAATTATTAATTCATTAAATAGTAAAAAAATGGCAAAAATTATAAAATATGATAACGATGCAAGAACCGCAATACTTGAAGGTGTTGACGCTTTAGCAAATGTTGTCAAAGTAACATTAGGTCCAAAAGGCAGAAATGTTATTTTACCGCAATCTTTTGGTCCTGCAAAAATCACCAAAGACGGTGTAACAGTTGCAAAAGAAATCGAGATCTCAGATCCATTCCAAAATATTGGTGCACAACTTATTAAAGAAGTTGCTACCAAAACTAATGATATTGCTGGAGATGGTACTACTACCGCTACAGTACTAGCGCAAGCTTTAGTTAAAGAAGGTGCAAAAGCTGTTGCAGCCGGGATGAATCCAATGGATGTTAAAAGAGGTATTGAGCTAGCAGTAAAGACAGTTGTTCAATCAATTCAAAAAGATTCTAAAAAAGTTTCATCAAAAGATGAGATCGTACAAATAGCTACGATTTCTGCAAATGGTGATATAGAAATTGGTGAAAAACTTGCTGACGCAATAAATAAAGTCGGCAAAGATAGTCCAATAACAGTTGAAGAAGCTAAAAATTTAGCATTTGAAGTTGAAGTTGTTGAAGGCATGAATTTCGACAGAGGCTTTCTATCTCCGTACTTCGTTACAAATTCAGAAAAAATGATTTGTGAACTTGATAATCCATATATCCTAATTGTTGACAAAAAAATATCTAATCTTCAAGAAATCGTTCCTCTATTAGAAGCTGTAGTACAAAGTGGCAAACCACTTTTTATTATTGCTGAAGATGTTGAAGGTGAAGCACTGGCTGCTCTTGTAGTAAATAAACTACGCGGTGGTTTAAAAGTTTGTGCTGTTAAAAGCCCTGGTTTTGGAGACAGAAGAAAAGCAATGCTAGAAGATATAGCCATCTTAACTAAAGGTGATGTTATATCCGAAGAGATTGGTTTAAAGCTTGATACAACAACTATTGATCAATTAGCAACAGCCAAAAAGATTATTGTCACAAAAGATGAAACTACCATTGTAAATGGCGCTGGTAATGACAAAAATATTAAAGCTAGATGTAATCAAATAAAAGCTCAAATCGCTGAGACTAGTTCTGATTATGACAAAGAAAAGCTTCAAGAAAGATTAGCTAAATTATCTGGTGGAGTCGCTATACTAAAAGTGGGCGGAGCTACTGAGATAGAAGTTAAAGAACGCAAAGATAGAGTTGAAGATGCAAAGCATGCAGTTATTGCAGCTCTTGAAGAAGGTATTGTAGCTGGTGGTGGAACTACTCTTTTAAAAGCTAGTAAAGCTTTGGCAACATTAAAAACCCTTAATAGTGATCAGAATGCTGGTATAGCAATAGTTAAAAAAGCACTTCAGGCCCCTACAAGACAAATAGCTAATAATGCTGGTGTCGATGGATCTGTTGTTGCAAACAAGATTCTAGAATCTTCAGATAAAAACTATGGATACGATGCACAAAATGATGATTATGGTGATTTGATTAAAAAAGGTATTATTGACCCAACTAAAGTTGTAAGAGCAGCAATCCAAGATGCAGCATCTGTAGCAGCTTTATTAATCACAACTGAAGCTATAGTAGCAGAAAAACCTGCTGATAACGACAACAGCTCATCTTCAGGTGGTGCTGGTGGTGGAATGCCAGGAATGGGCGGAATGCCAGGAATGGGCGGAATGGGAGGATTCTAAACCATCCATTAAAAAAGCTTAACAAAATAAGAAGCCGTGTTATTAATAAAATAATAACACGGTTTTTTATTATCTAACAACATGAAATCACCTATTAAATTTAATGTCGAAAAAGGAAAAACTTACCCCTGGTGCAGTTGTGGATTTTCTGAGACACAACCATTCTGTAACGGTATGCATCGCGATAATGATACTAGTCTAAAATCCTTAAAATATACTGCTAGCGAATCGAAGACCGTTTACTTCTGTACATGCAAAAAAACCAAGAACCCTCCCTTTTGCGACGGCTCCCATTCAAAATAAGATCTTCCTATCAAGATCTATACAAAGTCTCTCTCCCCACAAAAAAATGCCCCTTATATAAAAAATATAAAGGGCATCGCACATCATCATCTCTCCAGATTTAGACTGTAGTAATTATATACCAATATATTATAAGTTTCAACTTGTAATTACCTAATATGTAATTATATCCAACAGAGGGAATTACCTTAAATTCTAATACTCACAAATGATAATAGATTTTATATTGACAATAGCCAAATATATCCTATCTTTCTCACTCCTTTTTTATTTAAGTTTATGTCTAATAGTTGTCAAATCACAGAAAAAAAATTACAGTTTGGGAATAATGTATCTCATTCGAAAAGGAAAACTCGTAGAACCTTTCTACCAAATATCCAAAATGTAAGTTTTATATCTAAATATATAGGAAAAATCCAACTTAAGGTATCTCCTAGCGCTATTAGAACTGTTGAAATTAATGGCGGTTTAGACGATTATTTGCTTAAGACAAAAAATTCAAAATTAAGCAGCACATCAATAAAGCTCAAAAAAACTATCTTAAAAATTCAGAAAAAATTAACTACTAAATAAGAGTCTTTAGCTAGTTGTTAACAATCTATTTTTACAATCCTTTTTTTCTTAATATAGACAAAAGCCTCTTTTTGATTTATTTCTACCTCTTCACTACCTGACATTCTTACATATTCAATATTATTAGTAGCCATAGCTGACTTAACAATTTCTAATGTTGTTGTTATAACCCTTCCCCTTCTAATAACCTCACCAGATAACACTCCGATTAGGTTTCCTTGTCAATCCAGAATAGCTCCTCCACTCATACCACTTAGCCTCGTGATTCTTATATTTAAATCATAAAAAGCCCAAACCAAAACCTTTGTATCTACTTTATAATCACCTCTGATTTTCTGCCTTGGCAGACGCAGCCTCACCTGAAGGAAATCCCACTATATAATCATTATCAAACATATGTTCATTCTTTACTCTAACAGCTAAGCTCTCATCTAATTCAACCTCCTTCCTAAAAATTGATATATCGCTATTTGGGTAGTGATATATAGCATCGAGATCACAACCATTAACAACATGCCTAGCTGTAACAAAATATCCCTCCCCTAAATAACTTGCTGATCCCTGTGACCTAGAATGTCTTGCACTTTTTATTTTTCCGAAGTCTACCAACTCCCTTCGCCTTTATAACCAGGATTATAGCTTGTATCCCTTTTAATAATTTATTCAATAACGGAACGCAAGATCGTGTAATGTCCCATTTTGCGGCCTGGCTTTGCTTCGCCCTTTCCGTAATCATGTACAAAAATATCTGAGCTTTGCTTTAAATCTTCTATATTATAAATCTCATCTCCTAGCAAATTAACCATATCAGCTTTATGAGTTGCAACTACTTTTGGCAAATCTTGATCAGTAATGGCACGTATAAATAACTCAAACTGGCTATGATTACACGCATCCATAGACCAATGACCCGTATTATGTGGACGTGGGGCCAATTCATTAACAAGCAAGCTATTATCAGGCATAACAAATATCTCAACTGCTAGAATACCTACATAATCTAACTCCATAGCAATTTTATCAGCCATATTGGCTGCATCAGCCAAAAGGCTTTCTGACAAATCCGAAGGATAGACCGTGTAATCCAAAATGGCATTTTCATGAAAATTTTGGGTGATAGGCATAATTTCAGCCTTTCCAGCATTATTACGCGCAATTAAAACTGATATTTCAGATTCAAAAGCAAGTTTCTCTTCAATAATAAACTCTTGGGATGTGAAATCAATATCTTCAATTTGAGCAATATCTAGAACTGAGTTTAATATAAATTGCCCTTTACCATCATAACCTAAGCTATTAGTTTTTAAAATTGCACTTCCATAAGTTGATAAGAACTCCTCAACATCATCAATTGACGCTATAGCTTTAAATTTAGCAGTTTCAATACCAATCATATTTATAAAAGTCTTTTCTAAACTACGCTTCTGACATACCTCAAGTGCTTTAGAATTTGGCCTTAAATTATAATTCTTTTCTAAAAATACCACTATATCTCTTGGTATATTTTCAAATTCATAAGTAATAACTGAAACCGACTCAGCAAACTCTTTAATTAATTCAATATCAGAGTAGCTGCCTTTAGTTTTATAATCACTATTTGCAAATGCTATGGAACCCTCCTTATCACTATAGACATGTACCTTATAACCAAGCTTATGTGCAGCATCTATTGTCATCTGGGCTAACTGACCACCACCTAATATTCCTATAATTTTAGCTTTATCTTTTAAATTGCTCATAGGGATTCTAATCTTCTGGTAAATTAGGCACTGATTCCGTTTGATTCTTTCGATATTTTGCTAGATTTTCTCTGATTCTAAGATTATCTATAGCCAGAATTGATGCAGCAAAAATAGCTGAATTTTTGGCGCCAGGCTCACCAATTGCAAATGTTGCTACTGGAACACCAGCAGGCATCTGAACAATTGACAGCAAACTGTCTTGACCGCTTAATGCCTTACTTTTTACTGGCACACCTAGGACTGGCAAATTAGTCATTGCCGCAATCATACCTGGCAAATGTGCAGCACCACCAGCACCAGCTATAATAACCTTAATATCTCTATCTTCAGCATTCTTAGCAAATTCATATAATCTATCTGGGGTTCTATGTGCTGAAATAACCTTAGCTTCAAAGGCTATAGATAACTCATCTAGAATATCAGCAGCTTTCTGCATAGTCGGCCAATCTGACCTACTTCCCATCACTATACTAACTAAGATTTCTCTATTAGACATAATCAAAATTTAAAAATAAGTGAAATATTATCACAGGATAACATCTAAACACAAGAATAATTGTTTAGCAATTACCTAGAGGCTTCCTGCCTACCTTCAGGACCACCCTTGACCATCCCTACCAAATGATTATTTAACATTGATTCCTGCTGCAATAATTTAACCCCTTGTAACACCTTAAGCCCCCTATCCTCTATTTGAAATTCACCTGCTCTTGGTAAATTAAAGATTTTAACAGTATCTTTACTATCAGATATATCCTTAGCTATTTGCTTGCTGCCTATTTCCTCTAACATAGACTCCTTATTACCCACAAATGCAGTAACTGTATTATAAGGAACTATATTACCATGCTGATAAAAGAAAAATAATAAATTCTCTGGAGCTATATTGCACATTTCATGCTGTATTAATCTTTGAGCATTTCTACGTAAATGACTTAAATATACTTTTTTACTTTCATCTGGTAATTCTAAACCATTTGCATAAGCCTCTATTTCTAGACGTAACGCCTTCTCGCCCTTATCAAATTTAGACTTAACTTTCTCTGCATAATGTTCAAACACTTGTAAATCTACCGCTGTCAAAGACTCTTTATTATTAATCCCATTACTAACAATATTTCTTAATATTTCTATCTCTGTATTAGTAGCACTATATTGCAAAGTTTCTGCCCATAATCCTTCCTCCAACGCATAACTTAAAGGTGAGTTCCTGCTCAAAGTATAATAAGCACCTGCACAATTACTATGTACTAAAAATGCTGCTAATGTTGGCTTATCTGCTATATCCAAAACGCCTAAATAGGATTCCAAAACTTCATTACTTATATGAGTAGTTGGAAATGCAAAGCTAAGGTTATCACTATGAGACAAACCGGTAAATTCTGTAATTATTAGCTCTACTTTCTCACGGGATAATCTTGAGTCCGCACAAAACCCTACCCAGCCTTTGCCATATTTATCATGAGGAGTTTTATAATTTTTACTATCTTCTGCTCGAGCTACGTAACCATTCAAGGGCCCACCAGGTTTGGAAAACATAGAATCAGTTATACGACTAGGTTTTTTTACTATTGAAGAGAATCTTCGCATAAATGACTAAATACAAAATTAAGCAGCGCAACATATTTATCACATGATATTTGTAAAGCCTTTTATAAAAAACACCTAAGCTTTATCTATTGCTTTTAGCATTGCAATACTTTAGATTCCGATAGACCTGAAGAATTAAGAGAATATGAAACTCAGACGTAAAATCCTCTATAATTTTATCATTCAAAAGATTGTTATAACCCTGTTATATTTCTATATCTGGATTGTGTACTTAACTAGTACAAAACATATAAATAATAAAAACAATCTAGATAAATTAATTAAGAATAACGAAAATATTATCTTCGTATTTTGGCATGGTAGATTATATCTACTGACAATTTTTATTACGAGGTTAAAAACCCAAATTCATTCTGTCACATCAGGTCATAAGGATGGTAATATTGTTGCTGGAGTAATTAGTATGCTAGGATCAAAAGTGATTAGGGGATCATCGTCACAAGGTGCAACAAAAGTAATTAGACAATCACTTAAAGCTCTAAAAGAGAAAGATAACTGCCTATCAATTGTTCCAGATGGCCCTAGAGGTCCAAGAATGCGTATAAGCTCAGAATTTGTTGCAATTGCTCAGAAGACTGGATCGCATATTGTACCAATTACTTTCTCATGCAAAAAGGCTAAAATATTCAAAAGCTGGGATAGATTTATGCTACCCACTATATTTAATGACATTACATTTGAATATGGATCCACATATAAACCAGGTGAGAAAGATGATAAAACCGAAATTCAAAAAAAAATAGAAGATGAAATGAATGAAATAACCTGGCGCTTAGATGCTAAATATGATCATAATAAAATTGATCAAGGTTAATTAGAGGTGATCAAAATTTATAACATATTAATGTTAATTTTATGGCCTATAATTTACCTATATCTTAGACATAGAATTAAAATCGGCAAAGAAGACAAAAAAAGATTCAATGAACGAAAAGGCATATCGAAGCAAAAACGACCTGACGGAAAATTACTCTGGTTTCATGCTGCTTCTGTAGGAGAATCAATATCTATAATTAACCTTGTTGTAGATCTAGCTGAGGAATATAATATTTTAATCACATCAGGAACAGTCACATCAGCAGAAATCATCTCTAACCGAAAGCCTAAAAATACTATTCATCAATTTGTACCAATTGATAGAAAAAAATATGTCAGAAAATTTCTTAACCATTTCAAACCTGATTTAGCCTTTTTTGTTGAATCAGAAATCTGGCCAAATCTTCTATGCGAATCAAAGAGAAAAAATATACCTGTTATATTAGGAAGCGCTCGAATAACGCCTAAGAATAATTTTAAAATAAAATTACAACAAAGCTTTTTCAAATCTTTTACAAAATATATCGATTTAATCATTCCTCAGGATCAATTTACTTACGATTTCTACAAACCGATCAGCAACGAACAACAACTCTCAAATATAAATAGCTTAAAACTTGGTAATGAGGCTCTACCCTACAAAGTCGAACACTATACAGAGCTGCAAAATCTAACTAAAGATAGGATTGTTTTTTTTGCTGCAAGCACTCATGATAATGAGGAAGAATTAATTGCTAAATGTCATAAAGATCTTCGAAACACTCATCCAAATTTTCTAACTATCATTGCACCAAGACATCCAAATCGTGCGGATAAAATCATCCAAGTTTTTAAAAAGCATAAGTTAAATTTTAGCCAAAGATCAAAAAATGAAGTAATAACTGAAGCAACAGATATTTATCTTGCTGATACTATCGGTGAGATGGGATTATTTTTCAAATTAAGCCCTATTTCATTCATCGGTGGTTCACTCGTTAATGTTGGTGGTCATAACATTTTAGAGGCGGTCCAACATCAAAGCTTGGTTATTATCGGAAAATATAATCAAAACTTTAGTGATTTAATTAAAGAATTTGAGGCCAAAAATGCCATAATTATTGTTGATGATTATCAGGACCTTACCGCTAAATTAAAGCATCTATTAAACAATCCAGAACAAAGAGAACTTCAGATTGAAAACCAAAATCTCATCCAAAAAGAATTTGCTCAAATTAGAAAATTCTACCTAGAACAGATTAAATTATTTTTGAATTAAGAAGTTAAAATATAATAACTAACATTTTTTTAGGTAATCAAGAACTAAATCTATGAAAAAATTAATTGATGAAAATCTTGTAAAGAATTTAATCGAATCGGGGTTCCCTAAATATTCTAATCTATCAATAACGCCAGTAAAGCAACAAGGTCATGACAATAGGACATTTCATTTAGGTAATGAAATGCTTATTAGAGTCCCATCATCAAAAAGATATGCTAAAAAAGTTAGCAAAGAGCAAGAATGGCTACCAAAGATTTCACCTAATGTTTCATTTAAAATTCCGAAACCAATTCATATTGGAAAGCCCTCAAAAGATTATCCATATAATTGGTCAATTTATGAATGGATCCCCGGAGAATCATTAAATTTACTTCCAAAGGATAAAGTTAATTTAGAAGAAGTAGCGAAAAACTTGGCTAAGTTTATAAAGGAGTTACATAAAATTGATGTTAGCGGGGCTCCAAAAGCAGGGAAGTCTACTTTTTACAGAGGATGTAGCCCTAAATTTTATGACGATGATACTAGAAATTATCTAGATAAATTAAGAAATATTATAGATTACCCAAAAGCACTAAAAATATGGGAAAATGCCATAAATTCAGAATGGGAAAAAAACCCTGTTTGGATTCATGGAGATTTAGCTATTGGCAATATCTTGATAAAAGACAATAAGGTAAATGCCATTATTGATTTTAGTGGTATGGCAATTGGTGATCCTGCTTGTGACATAGTGCTATATTGGAATTTGTTTGATAAAGGATCAAAAGATATATTCAGGTCAGAATTAGATCTAGATAAAGATACATGGAATAGAGCTAGAGGCTGGGCTTTGTGGAAAGCAAGCTTTGAAATAATAAATTCAGAAAATAAAAGTTCAGACAGTTATATTTCTTGGGTTAAGATTATACAGAATATTATAGGGTGATTATGTCTAAAATTAGTGGGTATTTTTGTATATAATTTTTAAATCACAAGATTATTCTAGATAAAAGATAACAGAAAAAATGAAATGTCGCGAGGCTAATTTTCTAAAAACTGATTAATTTTCTCAATTAAAAACTTACCACTAAAATCCATATGACCTTCATGTTCAGTGATAATCAATTGCTTTCTTCCTTTGTAACTATTAGCTAACTCAATGCCTAATTTAACTGGTACTATTTTATCTTTTTTCCCATGAATAATTAGAATAGGTAAATCCAATTTTTGCAATTTTGTTTTATTATCAAATTTATCCTTAAGCATTAAAGACACAGGTAAAAACCAATAAATCTTTTTAGCCACATCCTCTGCTGAAGTAAAAGGGGATTCTAATATAAGTGCTTTTGCATTAATCCTAGTTGCCATTTCTGTGGCAACTCCTGAGCCTATAGACTCTCCATATAAAATTATATTCTGATTTTTAAATCCAGAATCATTAAGAAACTTAATTGCTGCTTCTGCATCAAGATAAAAGCCCTGCTCTGATGGCGAGCCTGTACTACCTGGATAGCCTCTATAGGTTATTGCTAAAATTGAATAATTTGAGTTTTCTGCAAATTCATGATATTTATTGTTTCGATTTTCTAAATTAGCTGCATTACCATGAAAATAAAGAATAACATCATCTGATTTTTTACTCTCATGATACCAGGCCCTTAACTTCTGATTATCTGACGTAGTGATAAATATCTGTTTATATTGATCAAGCCCAACTTCTTCAGGAGTAACAGCATTGCCAAAAGGTACATATAGTAATTTGCGCTGCATAAAAAATATGACAATACATAAGATTGTATAAATCACTAAAAATGATATCAGCATTTTTCTTACCTTATTCATATGATATAATTTAAAATCTTTAATATCTCGCTCTCTAAATAAGAGTATAAGCAGTTTTATTAATTATACATTCATCATTTCTATAGAGAGACACACATATATATATAATAAGTTCTATACACATAACTAAGTATAGAAAAGTTTAAAAATAATTATTTTACGGGAAAAATTGATCATCTAAATTAAATATGAATATTAGTAAGAAACAAGGACAGTAAAGTGCTCTATATTTTGTTGTTTGTATGGATTATTAAACTCAAAAGGAATAATAACCACCAAACAAATCAGGAGGTAATCCAGCCGCAGGTTCCCCTACAGCTACCTTGTTACGACTTAACCCCAGTCGCTGGCCTTACCGTGGACAGCTGCCTCCTAAAAGGTTAGCCCACTGGCTTCGGGTAAAGCCAACTCCCATGGCTTGACGGGCAGTGTGTACAAGGCCCGGGAACGTATTCACCGCAGCATTCTGATCTGCGATTACTAGCGATTCCAACTTCATGCACTCGAGTTGCAGAGTGCAATTCGAACTGAGACAACTTTTATAGATTTGCTCCACCTCGCGGTATTGCATCTCATTGTAGTTGCCATTGTAGCACGTGTGTAGCCCAATCTGTAAGGGCCATGATGACTTGACATCATCCCCACCTTCCTCCAGTTTATCACCGGCAGTTCTCTTATAGTTCTCGGCCGAACCGTTAGCAAATAAGAGTAGGGGTTGCGCTCGTTGCGGGACTTAACCCAACATCTCACGACACGAGCTGACGACAGCCATGCAACACCTGTAATAGATCCAGCCGAACTGAAAATAACCATCTCTGGAAATCGCGATCTACTATGTCAAAGATTGGTAAGGTTTTTCGCGTAGCATCGAATAAAACCACATGCTCCACCGCTTGTGCGGGCCCCCGTCAATTCCTTTGAGTTTTAGTCTTGCGACCGTACTCCCCAGGCGGAGTGCTTAACGCGTTAGCTTTGCAACCGAATCGTAAAGACCCGACCACTAGCACTCATCGTTTACAGTGTGGACTACCAGGGTATCTAATCCTGTTTGCTCCCCACACTTTCGTACCTCAGCGTCAGTATAAGCCCAGATAGTCGCCTTCGCTTCTGGTGTTCCTCCCAATATCTACGAATTTCACCTCTACACTGGGAATTCCACTATCCTCTACTTAACTCTAGTCTGCCAGTTTTGAGAGCAGTTCCGGGGTTTAGCCCCGGGATTTCACTCCCAACTTGATAGACAGCCTACGTACCCTTTACGCCCAGTAAATCCGAACAACGCTAGCACCCTCCGTATTACCGCGGCTGCTGGCACGGAGTTAGCCGGTGCTTCTTCTGATATTACAGTCATTATCTTCATATCTGAAAGAGCTTTACAACCCTAAGGCCTTCATCACTCACGTGGTATTGCTGGATCAGGCTTTCGCCCATTGTCCAATATTCCCCACTGCTGCCTCCCGTAGGAGTCTGGACCGTGTCTCAGTTCCAGTGTGGCTGATCATCCTCTCAGACCAGCT
>JABJMA010000070.1 GCA_018659605.1 Rickettsiales bacterium | reverse complement strand
TAATCAATATACTCTAAATGAAGCTCTAAAGAACAACCATCCAATCGAAACCATTCAGCTGCTTTTGGATAATGGTGCAACTCCTAATCAACATACTCTAGATGAAGCTCTAAAGAACAACCATCCAATCGAAACTATTCAGCTGCTTTTGGATAATGGTGCAACTCCTAATCAATATACTCTAAATAATGCTCTAATTCACAATCATCCAATCGAAACTATTCAGCTGCTTTTGGATAATGGTGCAAAACCTAATAAATATACTCTAGGTGGAGCTCTACATGCCAACAATCCAACCGAGGTTATTGATTTATTATTAATGCATGGCGCTGCAGAATTAATGGTTGATACTGAACCAAGAAAGCAAGAAATGCTTGATAGGCATCAAACATTAATCGAATTTTATAAAGTGAGCGGTTCTAATGAAATAACTAATGCTGCCAGTGGGTTATTTAAAGTTGATAGAGAGGCTTCTATAATAAGAGAAAAAACAAAGTTTTTAAATGAAAAGAATAAAGACACTCCTCAAGCGAGGGAAAGAGATGTAAGTAAAATACCAAAAATGTTAAATGGCAGTGGGGAGGTAATGGCTAATATTGCCTCATATTTGGGTAACGAACATGATACTTTAACCGATATGCAAAGAGGACAGATTGCTTATGATGTTATAAAAGAACAAGAAAAATCAATCAATAATAGTCATGCCCAATCTAGTAGTTCAAGCTCAGCAGCCCCTAGAGCAGAATTTCTCGAAGGGATATTAGATACAACTCCTAACATAGAAGATTGCCCTGGTTCACAAGCACCTAACAATCCAGCTGGAGGACGTCATTAATTATACAGCATAATATTTATGTCATTTTGCAAAATGATTGCTGATTATGTACTGAGCCGTTAAGCCGCTGAATGGCTGAACCGCTTTATTTGACATAATGCATATTATAGTTTTATAGATAAGCTATCTGTGTAATCTCAAGAGACTAATCATATATTAAAAAAACTAGCCTAAAATATTATTGGAACTTTTTTAACTAAAATTACTTAAAATCAAAATCAAAATATTAACAATTATTATAGTAATTGCTGTTTATGCTAATTAGGAATATATGATATGTGATTATCAACATAATTAAAAATGCAATTAATAGAAAAATTTTACAAAGAGTTAAATCAGGTAAAGTTAAAGCTACCATTTACAAAAATATTAGTTGCTGTTTCAGGTGGTATTGATTCATTAGCATTATGCTTCTTAGCTAATGAATATGCTAAAACTCATGATATAAAATTGATGAGCCTGACTGTTGAGCATGGATTAAGAGATAATTCAAGAAATCAAGCTAAGGAATTGAATCAATTATTACTAAGCCATCAAATCCATCATGAAATAGATATATGGCAAAAAGATAATGAAATTACATCAAATATAGAAGCGCAAGCAAGAGAGGCTAGATATAAACTAATAATTAATTATGCTAAAGAGCATAATATTGATCTTGTTTTATTAGGTCATCATTATGATGATCAAATAGAGAATTTCTTAATTAGGTTAGAAAGAGGAAGTGGTATTGATGGGCTAAGCCTAATGGATAGTTATTTCTCAAAACAAAAGGTAAATTTTATGCGACCTTTAATTGCAGTGAGAAAAGCAGAATTAAAGTCATATCTAGAAGTACAAAATATAAAATGGTTTGAGGATCCAAGTAATCAAGATACGAAATTTAAACGTAATAAAATTAGAAACCTACTAGCAAATCTTGATGATGATTTGATTAAACAACGTATTTATCAAACCTCAAGCCACTTTAGCCGTGTTAAATCTTATCTTTCTGCGCAAGTAAATACTGCTTATCAAAAGTTAATATGGCAACAGGATAAAATCATAATTATAGAATTAGTGGAGTTCAAAAAACTTCATAGTGAAATAGCGCTTAGGTTATTAATTAAAATTCTTTCCGAAATAGGAGGCAAGTCATATAAGCCGCGTTTTGAGAAGTTAGAAATCTTATATAATAAAATTGTTAATGATGAGATTAATAAACGTACAACATTTGCCTTTACAATCATTGAAGTTAAAGCAGATCAGTTAATGTTTCAGCAAGAGTTTAAATAACTTTGCTACCCAATATTAACAATGCAGAAGATCTAAGATATAACAGGAATCTAACCTGTCATCACTTAGCTGGAATTAAACTTACTATTGCCTGATGAATTATCATTGTTATTTTCTTATAAATCTTACAAAAAATTCAAATGCCGGAATTGCCTGAAGTAGAAACAGTTACTAATCAAATAAGACCAAAACTAATTGGGCAGAAATTTATCTCAGTGAAGTTCTCTGATAAGAATTTACGTTATAATACACCAAAATCACGCTTTGATAAAGTATTAGATAGTAAAATTACGGCAGTAATTAGAAGGGCAAAATATATTCAAATCTTTTTTACTAATCAAAATGTTTTGATTTTGCATCTTGGCATGTCAGGAAAATTACTAATAAATAATGCAAGTTTCTTACCAAATAAACATGATCATATTACGGTAAAATGCGTTAATGATTCTGAGTTTATTTTTAATGACCCAAGAAGATTCGGTATGTTTGATGTTGTCAGCAAAAATGATTTAAATAATAGTAAATATTTTAAAGATCTTGGAGTTGAAGCATTAGATGAAAATTTTAATGCAGATTATTTATTTTCAATTTCAAAGATAAGTAGAACCAATATCAAGTCATTAATTATGAATCAAAATAATGTTGTGGGTATTGGTAATATTTATGCTTTAGAAAGCTTGTTTAAAAGTAATATTCATCCCCAAAAATTAGCTAATAAATTAACGAAAAAAAATTGTAAAATTTTAGTAAAAAATATCAAAAAAATTTTGTTAATTGCTATTGAAAAAGGTGGGTCTTCAATTCGTGACTATAAGCAGGTAGATGGAAGTTCAGCCTATTTTCAGCATGAATTTTATGTTTATGGAAAAGAAGATGAAAATTGTAAAATTTGTTCAAATAAAATCGAGCGAATTATTCAGAATAATCGCTCAAGTTTTTTCTGTCCAAATTGTCAAAAAATTAAGTAAGATTATATTTAAATTAATGCAAAAATCAATGCTGTTAATATACCGGCAAAAACACCTGCTACTAAATCATCCATTAATACGCTAAAGCTATCACTCTTACGATCATAATATCCAACCAAACTTAATTTTGTTATATCAAAAAAGCGGAAGAAAATAAAGCTTAAGCCAATTACGTAAACATTAATTATATAATTATCATATAATTTTACTGCTCCACTATTAAAAATATCAAGTAAGAAATATGCTAAAAAACAAGCAAGATATTGGCCAGCATACTCATCTAATACAACTTCTTTAGGATCATGCTTTTTGGTAATATTACAATAACTATTGATAAAATAGTAACTGGTTAAAATGATAAAAGGAATATAGAAAAAGTTTAAGGTATGTAGAAAATAAATAGAAACCGAAAAATCAAGTAATCCAACCAAAGATCCAAATGTTCCTGGGGCATATTTAATATAACCAATTCCTAAAACTGTAGCTGTAAGATTTGTAATACCTAGTTTTTTAATTGGTTGATATGTTATTTCTGATTCTATGTCTTTTTTAATATTCATATTGTTCTCCAGTTATTGTTGTTAATACCGCAATAGCGTCCCCATTTCCGATATCACCAATCTTTTCATTGGTTGTTGCTTTGATATTTACTTGGTTATTATTAAGATGAAAGATCTTAGCAATATTGTTTCTAATTTTATCCTTATAAGGAGATAGCTTTGGTGCTTCAAGAATAATTGTTATATCTATGTGGCTGATTATGATTTTGTTATTTTGAGCAATCTCAATTGCCTTATTAATAAAATCAATGGAATTACGATTCTCATTCTCTTTTTTATCATCTGGAAATAATTCTCCAATATCTGAACTTGCTGTCAAGCCTAGGACTGCATCTGTAATACTATGAAGTAAAACATCCCCATCAGAATGCGCTATGAGCTTGCGGTTATGGGCTATGTCAATGCCGCCTAGTTTAATATGGCATTTCTGTTCCTCTGTTTCAAATCTATGTAAATCATATCCATTAGTATGGATATATTTGGGTGATGGTAATGCTTTTAAAGCTATATTGTAATCTTCAATTTCAGTTATTTTAAAGTTACTTTTTTCTCCTTTGATATAAGTTACATCTATGCCATTTTCTTCACATAAACTTGCATCATCAGTTGCAATATTAAATTTGTCATTATTGTGCAAATCTTTAATTAATTTCAGATTAAATCCCTGAGGTGTTTGTGCTAGGCCAAGCTTTGAGCGATCAAGAGTTGAGTTAATAAGCTTTTTGTGAGTATCAAGAATTTTAACCGTATCGATCATTGGTAGGATTGGTATTACGGCTTGGTGATTATCAAGCTGTTGAAGTACGGATAAAATTAATTCTTTTGAGCAATTATAGCGCGCTGCATCATGTATTAATATTTTACTATATTTAGTCTCATCAATGGTATTTAGTGCCATTCTTACAGAGTCTTGCCTTTCTTCGCCTCCTTTAATGAAGAGTAATTTGTCTTTATATTTTACTTTAATATCATCAAAATATTTGCTGTTATTATTGACTAGGGTTATCTGATCAATGGCTTTAATATCGAGGAATTTATCAATGATAATCTCAATTAATGTTTTACTACCAAATTTCACGAATAACTTAGGATTGCTATGTTGAAATCTAGATGAATGTCCTGCTGCTAGGAGAATTGCTGCGACCATAAATTTATTGCTTGACGAATTAGGCTATATGGATATATAGTTATCGGTCTATTTTTGTAAAGTAATTAATATGCCAAATCATAAGTCAGCAATAAAAAGAGTTAAGCAAACTGAAAGGAAAACTGAGGTTAATAGAAACCGTAGATCTAAGATTAGAACTGCTGTTAAATCATTGCATAAGCTTATTGCGGAAAAAAATAAAGAAAAAGCCTATTCTGAATTTCGTGTTGTAGAATCTGAAATGAGAAAAGGTGTTACAAAAGGTGTAACTAAAAAAGGAACTGCTTCAAGGCAGATTTCAAGATTATCTGCAATAATTAAAAAAGCTTTTGCTGCTTAAATCATATTAATTTAGATCTATGCTATCGCTGGATCTAACACTCTTCTATTTTTAGGATTCCAATTCTTTATGATTATAGCTATAATCATAATATAATTTTTCTTATGTGCCTAATTATATAGCTACTGATAAAAACATTGTATAATGTTGTATAGAATATAATCTTACTGATTTTGACCTAATTGATTATGAAAGCTATTTTACAGGTTCAGTCACATATTTTTACGACACTTTCCTTAGGTAATTATCGCAAGATTAATCAGGATAGCTTATATTCTTTGATTGGTGGTGATACAATCTTAAAATTATTATTTCATATACCTAATTATTTTTTATCACGTGAATTATTAGAGCGTATTGATAAGGAGCATGTAGCAAGCTATGTTGCTATTCGTCTTAGACCTTATAAATATGTAAAAGCCTACCGAAAAGGTCTTCCACATAGGGTCAAAGCAATGGTTGGTGGGCATAATCTAGATTTAGTATTTTTTAATTTCCCATTACCTTTATTACAGAAAATGCTACCATCTGATGAAGATAGAATAATATCAGGAAAATTGGGGTTTTATAAATCTGGTTATCAAATAACAAACCCAGATTATATGATTAGAGTGCATGAATATTATAAAATTAAGAATGAACCAGTTTATCCATTAACAGCAGGTATTACAAATCAAGAAATTAATAAACTTGTACATCATAATCTTAAGAATCTTGCTGAGATAGAAGATTGGCATGATGAGAGTTTAAAAGAGAAATATGGCTTTTTAGGTTTTGTTGAATCTTTACGCATGATTCATCTGCCGGAGAATGATGAAGAAATTGAGCAAAGGCCAAACTGTTTGGCAAGGTTGGCTTATGATGAGTGTTTAGCTAGTCAGTTATCAGTGGGATTAATGCGGCTTAACAATAAGAACCTTACTGGGAAGGCGTCAATGCCACAGAATGATCTTTTTCAGCAATATAATAAGAGATTACCATTTGAATTAACAAGCTGCCAAATAAGATCTATTGATGAAGTGATATCTGATATGTCATCACTTAAGCGCATGACCAGAATGCTACAAGGGGATGTGGGATCTGGTAAAACTATGATTGCAATTGCTGCTATGATATATTCGGTATCTTGTGGTAATCAAGCAGCATTAATGGCGCCGACTTCAATTTTAGCGGAGCAGCATTTTAAAACCTTATCTGATTTATGCAGGGATCTACCGGTTAAGATTCAGTTATTAAAAGGTGATATGGGTGTGAATAATAAGAAGATTCTGCAAAGCAAATTACGCAAGGGTGAGGTAGATATTGTTATTGGAACTCATGCATTATTCTATGATAAAGTTGAATTTAAAAACTTGGCCCTTGTTGTAATCGACGAGCAGCATAGGTTTGGTGTGGCGCAAAGATCAAGATTGGCAGAGAAGGGTTATAATACAGATATGTTATTAATGTCAGCCACGCCGATTCCACGTAGCTTAGCTCTTAGTCTTTATGGCGATATGGATTTATCATTTTTAAAGTCCAAACCTAAAGGTCGTAAGGAAATAATAACTCGGGTAATGTCGGATAAGAAAATAGAGGGTGTCTTGCTCTCTGCAAAAAAGGCCATCGAAGATGGTGAGAAAATTTACTGGATTTGCCCTTTGGTTGAAGAGCAAGAAAAGTCAGATTTAAAAGCAGTCGAAACTCGTTATGTTGAATTCCAGAAATATTTTGGTAAGGAGCAGGTGGCGATGATTCATGGCAAGATGGATTCAGTTCAAAAGGAAAAAGCTTTTACTACATTTAAAGAAGGTAGTGCTAAAATATTAGTTGCAACAACTGTAATTGAAGTTGGTGTTGATGTTCACGATAGTACCATAATTATCATTGAGCAGGCTGAAAGATTTGGCCTAGCGCAGTTGCATCAGTTACGTGGTAGAGTTGGCCGAAGTGAACTTCAGTCTAAATGCGTACTTCTTTATACGAGTTACAAAGTGAATGAAACATCGCTTGCCCGACTTGATGTTATGCGAGGTTCAAATGATGGCTTTTATATAGCCGAACAGGATCTAAAGATTAGAGGTGCAGGTGATTTAGTTGGTATAAAGCAAAGCGGTTTGCCGAATTTTCATTTTGTAAATTTACGAGAACATTATGATTTGTTGAAAATAGCAAATAAAGATGCTAAAAATATAATTGCTAAAGATCCATATCTTGCTAGTTGTCGTGGTAATAGACTACAATTGTTACTTAAGATGTTTGATTATGATTTAGCCGCAATTATTAAAAATATATCGTAATATGTCACAGCCATTATTTCTTACCAATGCAATCATCCTAGACCCTAAAACCAAATATCGAGAATTAGGCAATATGCTAATCGAGAATGGTAAAATCATTGATTTCGGTCCTAATATTCAAAATGCATTAAATGCAGAAGAAATTGATTGCAAAGGCAAATATCTTATTCCAGGACTTGTTGATATTCAGGTGCATTTTCGGGATCCGGGAGTTACACAAAAAGAAGATCTAATTACGGGCTCTAAGTCAGCTGTAGCAGGTGGTATTACTTCGGTTGTTTGTCAGCCGAATACTAATCCGGTAATTGATAATGATCTGGTAATCGATTACATTAATTTAAAAGCAAAATCTCAGGCTAAATGTAACATCTTTTTTTATGGAGCTGTAACTAAGGGCATGCTAGGTCAAGATATTGCAGAAATTGGTATGATGAAAGAAAAAGGTGCGGTTGGATTTACAGATGATGGCCTTCCGGTTGCTAATTCTTATTTGATGAGAAGAGCATTTGAATATGCAAAAACATATGATACGGTTATTGCGCAGCATGCGGAAGATTTAGGTTTGACTAATGGTGGTTCGATAAATGATGGTGAGATATCACAACAATTAGGCTTGGCTGGTATTTCTAACTCCTCTGAATCAGCAATGGTTGCGCGAGATATTGAAATATTACGAGAGACAGATTCAAGATATCATGTACTACATGTTTCAACCAAAGAATCTATGGCGCTAATAATTCGGGCCAAGCAAGAAGGATTAAATATTAGCTGTGAAGTATCGCCTCATCATATAAGTTTAACTGATGCAGCAATCCTAGAACATGGTGCAGATGCAAAAATGAATCCACCACTGCGATCTAATGAGGATCGAGAGTTTTTAATTCAGGCTCTTAAAGATGGTTATGTTGATGCTATTGCAACTGATCATGCACCCCATGAGGCTTCATCTAAAAAACTACCGGTTGATAAAGCACCTTTTGGTATAGTGGGTTTAGAGACAATGTTGCCGGTCAGTATGGAGTTGGTACATCAAGAAGGTATGGACTTATTAGATGTATTAGCCTTGCTTACTTATAAGCCTTCAGAAGTGCTTAAATTAAACAAAGGAGTTATTGCGAAGGGAGCAGATGCTGATTTAGCCTTGATTGACTTTGATCATGAATGGATAATTGATAGAGAAAAATTTAGTTCAAAATCTAATAATACGCCTTTCCATGGCAGAAAGGTAAAAGGAAAGAATTTCATGACTATCATGAATGGTAAAGTTGTTTTTGAAGATGGTGAGTAATTTTCTAGTTGGATTTTTATTTTGGAGTAATTGTAGGCTAAGCTCTATAGGTTTATTATGCTAGTTAGCTATATCGTAACAACAATATGTATCTGGTGGTTGGTATTATTCATGACTCTGCCGATAGGGGTTGAATCTAATGATAAAATTGGCATAGAGGGATCACCACCAAAAAAAACTTATTTAAAAATGAAGCTTTTGATTACTACTCTTATTACACCAGTCTTATCTTATTTTTTCTGCACCTTCATGAATAATTATTTAGAAAATTTAGTATAATAACTATTCCAATGTCAAAATTACAAGAAATTATAGCATATAAAAAAGAGTTTGTAGCACGCAGGAAAATTCGTAAGACCTTAGCTGAGCTGAGAGCTCTTTGTCTTGACCTAACTAATAAATCTAATTTTACGGATAACATTAAGCAAGATATTTTAGAGAAAGATTCTGCTTATATTTGTGAGATCAAAAAGGCTTCACCATCTCAGGGTGATATTAATGTTGATGTTGATGTTGCAGTGCAGGCAAATTTATACAAAGAAATGGGGGCAACATGCCTTTCTGTTCTTACGGATGAAAAATATTTTAAAGGACATGACTTAGATGTTTTGATTGCTGCTCGTGCATCAAGCATACCAGTTTTACGAAAGGATTTTATTATTGATCCATATCAAATTTACGAATCAAAGATTATTGGCAGTAGTGCTATATTGTTAATTATGGCAGCTCTTAGCTTAGATCAAGCCAAAGAATATGAAGATTTAGCTAATACGTTGGGGATGGATGTTCTAGTAGAAAGCCATAATGAGGCTGAGTTGTTACAAACCCTCGAGCTTAAAACTCCTTTAATTGGTATTAATAATCGTGATTTAACCACATTAAATATTGATTTAAAAACTACTGAGAATCTTGCTCATTTTATACCTAATGACAAAATACTTATTTCTGAAAGTGGTATCAAAAGTCAGGTTGATATGGATTATCTAAAGTCACATGGTGCTCAGGCTTTCCTGATTGGGACTAGCTTGATGGCAGGGGAGCTGAAAATTTAATATCGTAAACATGTGCGATAATCACCCCGTAGGGGCGGGGTCCTCCCGCCCGGAACCCATACAATGGCCAATTATTGGAATGCGATAATCACTCCGTCTCCACCGTAAATAAACAGAAACTTATATTTGCTAAAAAACGGGCGGGAGGACCCCGCCCCTACAAGTATCAACATCCAATATTAAATAAGAATTATAAAATTACGCGAAGATGTGTTCCTCCCGCTCATAACGTACGGGAACGTAAATAATTGGAATGAGATAATCACCCCTTAGGGGCGGGGTCCTCCCGCCCGTAAACAAGTTAACTAGCTGCCGCTGTACCAGTAGATCCAAATCCACCTTCACCACGCTGCGTTTCATCCAAATTGGCAACAATTTGAATTTCAGCCTTTTCATATTTATTGATGATCATTTGTGCAATTCTCATGCCTTTTGATATGATAAAATCTTCTTTACCGTGATTAATTAAAATAACACCAACCTCACCACGATAATCAGCATCAATAGTTCCAGGTGTGTTTAAAACAGTTATTGAGTTTTTATAAGCTAGGCCAGATCTAGGCCTTACTTGTGCTTCATAGCCTTTCGGTAATGCTATTGCCAACCCTGTTGGAATTAGAGATGTTTGGCCAGGTTTTATAGTAATATTTTCAGTATTTGCAGCCTCCAGATCAAAGCCTGCACTATCATCGGTTGCATATTTGGGAGTATTAATACCGGATTTTAACTGTTTTATTTGCAATTTCATTATATTTGCTTAAAAAGATTATCGCTGTTTATGGCTTAAACCAGTAATAAGATTGGTTGAAGCTAGTGATAATTTTAAGTATAAGAATCTAAATTACAAATCAAAAATGAAAATAGTTGTTTCTGGTATACAGCCAACAGGGAATTTGCACATAGGTAATTATTTAGGCTCATTAAAGGGCTGGAAGAATTTACAGGATAACTCTCTTTGCGTATTTCCAATAGTTGATTTACATGCACTTTCTGGAGATAATTTAGAATCGGATAAATTATCTGATAATATACTTAAAACTTTTGCAACTTATATTGCTGCTGGAGTAAATCCTGAAAAGGCGATTGTTTTTAGACAATCAGATGTTTCATATCATACTGAATTAATGTGGATCCTCTCTAATGTTACTTCAATGGGTAAGCTTAACCGCATGACTCAATTTAAGGATAAGGGCAAAAATAAAGCTTCTATTTGTTGTGGATTATTTACTTATCCTATTTTAATGGCGGCAGATATTTTGTTATATAGGGCTCATTCTGTGCCAGTTGGAGATGATCAGTTGCAACATTTGGAATTAACAAATGATATTGCGGCATCATTTAATGCTAAATATAATATACAGCATTTCAATCAGGTATTACCGATTATTTCAGGGAAAACAAAGCGTATTATGTCTTTACGTAACGCTTCAAACAAAATGAGTAAATCGGATATATCGGATATGACAAGAATTAATCTTACGGATAGTAATGATGAGATTAATATTAAAATTAGAAAAGCTAAGACAGATCTTGTCCCTGAAATTACAGCTAATTTAGATGATAGGCATGAAATAACAAACCTTATAAATATATATGCTGGATGTTCAGATCTTTCTTTTGAAAAAACTTTAGAGAATAATATAGGGAAAACTTCAGCTGAGTTTAAAAATTCATTGAGTGACGTAGTTATAAGCGCAATAGAGCCTATTCGCGTTAAGGTAAGTGAGTTATTAAATGATAAAGCTTATATAGAAAGCTGTTTAACAGCAGGCTGTAATAAGGCTATTGAGTTGTCTGATAAGAATATGTGTGATATAAAAAGAATTATAGGAGTGAGTAAGTAAGCGTTATTTAGATTTGAGATGAATAAAATAATAAATTTTGAACAAGAAATTAATAGACTAAAAAAAGAGAAGAATGCAGTAATACTTGCTCATTACTATCAAAATGAGGATATTCAGGATATAGCAGATTTTATTGGTGACTCACTTGATTTGTCAAGAAAGGCAAAAGCAACAGATGCTGATATAATAGTATTTTGTGGTGTAGTATTTATGGCTGAAGTAGCCAAAATACTTAGCCCTAATAAGATAGTTATTATTCCAGATTTAAACGCAGGATGTTCACTTGAGCAATCATGTCAGCCAGAAATGTTTGGTAAGTTTATAAATCAATATAAGGATGCTATAGTGATATCATATATTAATTGCTCTGCAGAAATTAAAGCAATGTCAGATATTATTGTTACATCATCAAATGCAGAAAAAATTATTCGCTCAATTGATCCAGAACAGAAAATAATATTTGCTCCTGATAAATATTTAGGGGGGTATTTAATAAAAAAAACAGGAAGAGATATGATCTTATGGAATGGTACCTGTATTGTCCATGAGCAATTTTCTGAGAAAGAAGTTGTTAAACTTAAAACAAGATATTCGGAAGCTTTGGTTATTGCGCATCCTGAATGCCCAGAACATTTGTTAAATTATGCGGATCATATAGGCTCTACTTCCTCGCTTCTGAATCATGTGAAAGAAAATCAGGGCAAAGATTTTATTGTTTTAACAGAATCTGGAATTATTCATCAGATGAAAAAGCTATCTCCTCAAAGTAACTTCTATGATGTAAAAGGGGTGTCAGAAGCAGGTGCCTGTACTCATTGTAATAATTGCCCTTATATGCGTTTAAATAATATGGAAAAGCTCTATAATGCATTAAATAATGTTACCCCAGCAATTATGGTAAAACCAGAAATCTATACTAAAGCTAAAGCGTCTTTGGATAGAATGTTAAGTTACTAGTTATTATGTATGATTTCGATGCTATCAAAAGAATAGTAGATATATTACAGTCAGTACGTATTGAGAAAAAAATTACAATTTCTGACGTTCAGTGTGCAACAAATATAGCAGTTAGGAGAATCAAACAGATAGAGAGTTGTGATAAAGATTTTTACCTAAATAATAAAACTTTATTTATACGCTATTGTCGTACATATCAAAAATTCCTCAAGATTGAAGATAATGAAGATTTTGATAGAATAAGAGAAAATAGCTTTGCATATCATGATAAAGAAATTATTGACTCCGAGAAATCAAAACGCCCTTCAATAGATAACCTGGAACTAGCCATATTTATGGCTCTCTTATGTTGGATTTTTATTGGCGTAACAAATCTCAATAGAGAGAATAAAGTTGTTCAGCAAATACCGGATGATAAAATTATTTATTTTGAAGATCTTAACAAATAGGTAGATCTTAAGGAATCATTGGAGATGGTTTTGCCCGACCTTATTATACCGAACTCGATGTTTCCAGGCAGGAAAACCATTTCCCTACGGAAATTTAAGAATTCTCAGCAATTAAGTCATTATATGTTAGGATTGGATTTCTTGCAGCTAAGGTTTCGTCTAATCTATCATATTTCGTCATGATTGGTGCATTTTTAATATCTTCTATATTACCATCTTCAACATCTTCTGCTATCTCGATCATAGCTTCAATGAAGTGATCAATGGTTGCTTTAGTTTCTGTTTCTGTTGGTTCAATCAACATTGTACCTGGGACTACTAAAGGAAAATAAGTGGTCATTGGATGGAATCCATAATCAATTAGAGTTTTGGCAATATCCAAAGTAGTAACTCCTTCTTTTGCTTTTTGTAATTTGTCAGTAATTAAGCATTCATGCATACATCTGCCTTCGTAAGGGACGTAATAATAATCCTTTAACTTATTCAAAATATAATTAGCGCTAAGTACTGCGTCTAAACTTACTTGTTTAAGCCCATCAATACCAAATGATGTCATATAGGCATATGCACGTACCATTAAGGTAAATTGGCCATAAAAACCCTTTATTTGGCCGATTGAATGCTCACTATCGCGAACAACTTCAAAACCATTATCATTTTTAACAATTAGTGGTGTTGGTAGAAACTCAGATAATTCTTCTGAAACTGCAATTGGTCCACAACCAGGTCCACCACCACCATGAGGTGTTGAGAAAGTTTTATGTAAGTTAAAATGCATTACATCAACGCCAAAATCTGCTGGGCGAATATTGCCAACAATAGCATTAAAGTTTGCACCATCACAATAAAAATAAGCACCAACTGAATGGATTAATTTAGAAATCTCGCCAATGCTTTTTTCAAACTTACCGCAAGTATTAGGGTTTGTTATCATGATAGCTGCAATCTCAGTACCATATTTTTCAACCGCATCTTCAATATCACTTAAGATACAAGATCCGTCAGAACCTGTTTTTACAGTAATAATATCATAACCAATTGCTGATGTTGTTGAAGGGTTGGTACCATGAGCTGAATCTGGAATAATAACATATTTACGCGGATTCCCTTCTTTCTTTATATGAGATTGCTTGATTACTCTCATACCAGTATATTCACCATGTGCTCCTGCCGCTGGTAGTAAACTAACTGCAGCTAAGCCACTAAGCTCAGATAACCAATGCTCTAGTTCATGCATTAATTCAAGAGCTCCTTGAACTGTGTGGGTCGGTTGTAGAGGGTGAATTTGTGCAAAGCCATCAAAGCGAGCAACTTTCTCATTAATCCTAGGGTTATGTTTCATTGTACATGAACCTAGGGGATAGAATCCGGTATCAATAGAAAAGTTCTTTTGTGACAGGCGTGTAAAATGTCTAATAACTTCAGGTTCGCTATGAGAGGGTAAATCTACAGTTTCTCTGGCACTTAACCCTGTTTGTATATCAAAATCAGCAATTTCCTCTAAATCAACACCTGATTTACTATGTGTATCATCTGAAGTTTCGAATAATAAAGCTGTGTCGAAATCAGTACCAGTTTTGTTATGTTTTATTTTAAATATATTGGTCATTATATTTTCTTTTAATTGCGCTGACATACTTCTTTAGCTATCATGATATAATGTTGAATTTGCTCATTTGTTAACGACTCAGTTGCTGCAACAAGAATTTTATTATGCTCTATTGCTAAACCACCAAATATTTTATTATCTAACATTTTATCTAGAAAATCTTGAGCGGAAATATTGGTTAGCTCAAATGTAAATTCGTTAAAGAATGTATCATTTAGTATATTGATATTAGCGACATCACCTAGCCCTTTATATAAAAGGCTCGCTTTAAAATGATTTAACTTAGCTAAATCTTTAAAACCTTTTTCACCAAGCATTGATAAATGTATGGTGAAAGCTAACATGTTTAAACCTTGGTTCGAACAAATGTTAGAAGTGGCTTTATGTCTTCTTATATGTTGCTCTCTTGCATTTAATGTTAATACAAAAGCTCTTTTATTATGCTTATCTACTGTCTTACCACAAATTCTTCCTGGTATTTGTCTGATATAAGCCTTTTTACAAGCAAAGAATCCAAGATGTGGGCCGCCAAAATTTAATGACACACCAATAGATGACGCTTCACCAGTAACAATATCTGCTGCCTTTGGAGCCGGTAATAAACCAAGAGAGACAATCTCTGTTACAGACACTACCAATAAAGCATCTAGCTTATCTGCTATTTCACGATATTTAGCTAAATCATGCGGAGTACCATAAAAATCTGGAGTTTGCACAATAATTGCAGCAATATCATTACCTTCAGAATTAATATTGGTGATTAATTCTTCATTGTTAAAATAGCCTTTCAATACTCTAAAGTAATCAGAGTTTAATTCATTTGCGATGATTACTTTTGTTTTTTTCTTAACACGCTTAGCCATTAGAATAGCCTCAGCCAAAGAGGTAGCACCATCATACATAGATGCGTTAGCAACCTCTTGACCTGTTAAATTACAAATATAAGATTGAAATTCAAAAATTGAAATTAATGTCCCTTGGGATATTTCTGGTTGATAAGGTGTATAAGATGTTAGAAATTCTGCTCTTTGAATAATATGGTCGACAGATGAAGGTATATGATGTTTGTAAGAACCTGCTCCTAGAAAACATGAATAATCATTTGTACTAATATTTTTATTAGCCAAAGTTTTTAATTTATTTTCAACCGCACTTTCAGTTTGGTGATTGTTTAAATTAAATTGTTCTTTGTAGATAAAGTCTGATGATATTTCATTATAGAGATCTTCTTGGTTTTTTAAACCAAGATCTTCCATCATATCATGACGTTCTTGTTTTGTTAAAGGCAGATATCTCACTAAACCTCCTCCTCAAGGTAATTAGTATAACCATCTGCACCTAAGATGTCGGAAATTTGATCTGGGTCATCTATTTGCATTTTAACCATCCAGCCTTCTCCATAAGGAGAGTCATTGATGTGCTCTGGGTTAGAATCAAGTTGATCATTAACTGCAGTCACTATTCCAGAAATAGGGGCATATACCTCACTGGCAGATTTTGCTGATTCAACAACAGCTATTTCATCGCCTACTTTAAATTCTGAACCAATAGATGGTAGTTCAACATGAACAATATCTCCAAGAGCCTCCTGAGCGTGATGAGTAATTCCTACAATATAAATATTGTTTTCACTATGCTCATCTTGGTGAACCCATTCATGATTCTTAGTATATTTATAATTCTCAGGTGTTTTTGTAAAATCAGTCATAATAGATTATATAAATTATACGGTTTTTTTATTTCAGATAATAAAAAAATCAACCGAAATTTTCTTCTATAAAATCATAGCTTGCATTAAATCTATGAATTATTTGTTATTTCTTTCTTAAAGTAAGTTAAATTTACTATCTGTGCTTTTTTAAATTTTCCTCTAATCTCAACAAATACTTCGCTATTTGGTTTAGCGTAAGCAATATCAATATAACATTGTCCGATGGAGTAATTAAGTGAAGGTGCGAAGCATCCACTAGTAACAACACCTATTTTTTGAGTTTGATCTAATGCGTATATATCCATATGGTCACGCATTATTCCTTTATCTATAAGCTTGATTGCAAGTCTTTTAGAGGTTGGTTCGCTATTAATGTTTGCTTTACCAATAAAATTATTATTACTTGTGATAATCCAGTTTAAACTAGAATCACTCAAATTAATATTTTCAGAAAGATCTGATCCATAAAGGGGAAAGCCCATTTCCATACGGAGGCTATCTCTTGCTCCTAATCCTATTGGCGTAACACCAAGTTCAATTAATTTATTCCAAATTCCTGTAATATTACTACTTGTAGCACTAATTTCAAAACCATCTTCACCAGTATACCCACTTCTTGAGATATAGAGAGATTCACCATTATAATTTACTTCTTTAACAGACATAAATGGAAAATCTTCTGGATTCATATCAATTACTTTTGTGATGATATTCACAGCATCAGGACCTTGAAGTGCAATAAGGTGCTGATCATTTAGAGGCTCAAAGTCGCAGTCAAAGTTTTTTGTTTGGGCTGTAAGCCATTTTAAATCAACTTCTTTTCTTGCAGCATTGAATATAACTAAAAATCTATTCTCAGCAAGTTTGTAAAAGATTAAATCGTCAATCACACTTGCCTGCTCATTAAGTAGAACAGTATATTTAGCTTTACCAACAGCTGTATCAAGAAAATTTGTTGGAGTAATACTAGATAATAAAGTCTCTGTATTTACCCCAGAAATTAAAGCTTGCCCCATATGCGAGACATCAAAGATACCGCAAGATTTCCTAACAGCCAAATGTTCTTTTATGATACCAGTATCCTGATACAAGATTGGTAATTCGTAACCAGCAAAAGTAACGAATTTTGCATTACTTATCTGATGTGAATTATAAAGTGCAGTTTTTCCCATAAGATTTTATAAAAAAAATATACTACCAGAAAAAGCCTTTTTTCTTTTTTTGAGCAGTGTCATTGTCGTTAAAAGCATCGGCCTTACCTTTGTTACCGCGATTATCTCGGTTACTAGTATTACCACCACGGTTATCTCGGGCGCCACCACCAGAGCGATTATCAGGACGTCTTGGTCCTTTAGATCTTGCCGGTTTGTTAGCTTCATATTTTGGATCAATACCTTCTCCATCAGAAACGGCCTTATATGATAATCTAAATTTATCACCATCTTTACCAATTACTTTAATCTTGATGGCATCATTTTCAGAAACAAAGTCACGAACAGAATCAATTTTCTCTTCAGCAAATTCGCTAATATGAACTAATCCGGAAGCTCCATTCATATAATTAACGAAAGCGCCATAGTCAGTGATTTTTTCTACTTTGGCATCATAGATTTTGCCTATTTCAGGCTCAGCAACTAAGTTTCTAATATGCTCGATTGCTGCTTTAACATTATCAGCTCCAACACTAGAAACATTAACGGTACCATTATCATCAATAGAGATTTTAGCATCAAAAGTTTCACAAAGTTTTTTAATAACTTTACCACCTTGGCCAATTACTTCTCTGATCTTAGATTCTGAAATTATGATCCTATCAGTTATAGGAGCATATTGACTTAGCTCTTGTTTTGGAGCTTCGATAGTTGTTTTCATTCTGCCTAGGATATGTAGTCTGGCAGCCTTAGCTTGAGACAAAGCTGTTTTGATTATATCAAAATTGATACCACCAATTTTAATATCCATTTGCAGTGCTGTAATTCCATCTTCTGTACCAGCTACTTTAAAATCCATATCACCAAGGTGATCTTCATCTCCTATTATGTCAGATAGTACAACGTAATTATCACCTTCTTTTACTAAACCCATTGCAATACCAGCAACCATTTTCTTTAAAGGAACTCCAGCATCAAGTAATGCTAGCGTTGATGCACATACGGTAGCCATTGATGATGAGCCATTTGATTCAGTGATTTCTGATACAACCCTGATTGTATAATTGAAATCTTCTTTTGAAGGTAGGGCAAAGTTAACTGCTTTTTTAGCTAATTTACCATGACCAATTTCTCTTCGACCAGGGCCTCTCATAGGGTAAACTTCACCTACTGAATATCCAGGAAAATTGTAATGAAGTAAAAATCTGTCACGTGAATTCTGGCCAATTGCATCAATAATTTGTTCGTCTTCTTCGGTACCAAGGGTAACAACAGCTAATGCTTGAGTTTCGCCTCTTGTAAATAAACTAGATCCGTGAACCCGTGGTAAGACTGATACTTCGCTTTCGATTTGGCGAATTTCATCTAATGCTCTATGGTCTATTCTTTTGCTAGCTAAAGTCCTAGTTCTAACGATTTTCTTTTCTAAAGTATGAAATAGAGTTTTGACAAGATCGTACTGACTTTCATCCTCAGCTAATTCTAAAGCGGCTTCAGCTAGTTTTGAAATTTCGTTGGCACGCTGGGCTTTTGTTTTGATTTGATAGGCAGCTTCAATATCGCTTGAATATTTCGCTTCGATTGCTTTATTAAGATTTTGCTCGACTTCACTAACTATTATTTCCGGAATAATTTTCTCTTTACCAGCCTCATCCGTAAATTGTTGGATCATATCGATTACTGGAGTAAGTGATTTTAAAGACACTTCAAGAGCTTCAATCATCTCCTCTTCAGCTAATTCTTGTACTTCGGATTCAACCATTAAGATTGAGTCTTTAGTTCCAGAGATGGTTAGATCAAGAGATGACTCTTTTGTTTCATCAATTGTTGGGTTAATAACAAAGTCATCACCAACAATACCAATCTTTGTTGCTGCAATAGGTCCTTGGAATGGCACTTCTGAAATTGACAATGCGGCACTTGCGCCAATTAAAGCTATGATATCGGCATCATTTTCAAGATCATGTGATAAAACTGTGCAAATAATTTGCACTTCATTATTGTAACCTTTTGGAAATAATGGTCTAATTGGCCTATCTATTAATCTAGAAGCTAAAACTTCTTTTTCACTACTTCTGCCTTCTCTTTTAAAGAAGCCTCCTGGTATTTTGCCGTTTGCGTATGATTTTTCTTGGTAGTGAACTGAAAGAGGAAAGTAATCTAGTGGAGATGACTTTTTTGAAGCTGTTACATTACATAGAACGACTGTTTCTCCATATGTAACTAAAACTGAGTTTGATTGCCGTGCAATCTTCCCTGTTTCTAATGTTAATTTACGACCTGCCCACTCTATTTCTTTTTTTACTATTTTAAACATATTTATTTTCTTAAACCTAAACTTGATATTAATTTACTGTATCTATCTGCATCTTTACTTTTTACATAACTTAACAGTCTTTTACGTTGCCCTATGAGCATTAAAAGACCTCTTCTAGAATTAAAATCTTTTGCATGTTCTTTAAAATGCTCTGTAAGATTTTTGATTCTGGTAGTTAAAATTGCGCATTGAACTTCTGGAGAGCCGGTGTCGGCTTTGCTTGTGGCAAATTTTGCAATAACTTCTTGTTTTACATTTGGTAATATAGACATATCGAACGATCTAAATAAAGATTAAATAAATACTTTTATAGGGGAAATAGCTTTTTCTAGATCCTTGGAGATCCGGCTAATTCCGATTAATTTCCCTTGAAAGACAGTATTTATAACATCAGTTTCCGTAAAGTGCAAATCATTTCTTGCTATTCTTTTGCCTTGAGAAAACGCTAAATACTCGGTAGCATTGAGAGTTACAACATTATTGTTCACTCGTAAATCTTCCAGTGATATAAAAGATTTTGACTGTAAGATTTCTGTTAAATTATCAGGAGATATTTTTGCAAAATCCACTGCATCCTCAAGCTTGAAATTTGCAATTTTAGTACGTGTTAATGCAGTTGCATGAGCTAGATTATTTAACTTATATGCAATGTCGCGTACTAAGCTCCTGATATAAGTACCTTTGCTACATAATACCTGGAAGCTACTGGTATTATTGACTTGGTCATTATTAAGGTTGTTTATCTCAAAGATGGTTGTTTGACGAGATTTTGGAATTATGTTAGATCCCGCTCTGGCCAATTTGTACATAGGGGTACCTTGATGTTTGATGGCGCTATAGATAGGAGGGATTTGGGTAATTATGCCGGTAAAATCTTTTTTGATGCATTCGCTAATTTCGTCAACATTAACAGAGTTGGTACAGCTTTTAGTTACAATTCCATCAGGATCTAGAGTGTCTGTTTCGCTATTCCATTTAGCTGTAACAAGATATTCCTTGTCGAAATTGCTAAAATATTCAAGCAATCGAGTTGCTTTATTAACACCAATTATCATTAACCCATCTGCGAATGGATCTAAGGTTCCAGCATGGCCAGTTTTAGCTCCAAGTAGCTTTTCTAAAGTTTTGGTAACTTTAAATGAGACTATATTCTGGGGCTTATTAACTAATAATATGCCGTGGATTTTTGGATCCTTATTTTTCATTGCGAATTTTAATTGAGTCGGCATGAGCAGGCAAGTCCTCAGTTCTTGCTAGAATCTCAGTGTCTAAGCTTAATTTCTTAAACGATTCTTTAGAGCAGCTAATAATTGAGCTTCTGCGCATAAAATCTGTCACACCAATACCAGAGCTAAATTTTGCTGTTTGTGATGTTGGTAAAACATGCGAAGGTCCAGCGATATAATCACCAATTGCTTCTGGTGTATATTGTCCTAAAAATATTGCTCCTGCATTAGTTATTTTTGTTAAATATTGTTCAGGATTCTGAGTTGTTATTTCAAGATGTTCTGGTGCGATGATGTTAGCTATCTGGGCTGCTTCATCTATAATATCCTTGACTACGAAACAGTAGGCATTATTGGTAAATGACTTTGTAAGGATTTCCTTGCGCGGACTTGCGCTAATGAATTCCCAAGCTGCATCGATTATTTTCTCGATAAAATCACTATCATCGCAGATTAAATATACTGATGCATCAGGGTCATGCTCTGCTTGTGATAGTAAGTCCATAGCTATCCATGCTGGATTGGACTTATTATCGGTGATAATTAAAATCTCAGAAGGTCCGGCAATCATATCAATACCAACTTTACCAAAAACCTGTCTTTTAGCCTCTGCGACATATTTGTTGCCAGGACCAAAAACTTTATTAATAGGTATGATAGATTCTGAACCATATGCCATAGAGGCAATTGCTTGTGCACCACCAATACGATAAATTTCATCAATGCCACAAATTTTGCAAGCTGCTAAAATTGCCGGATTAAAATCATTATTTGGAGTAGGAAAGCAAGTGACAATACGTTTGACTCCCGCAGTTTTTGCGATTGCGGCTGTCATAATAACTGTGCTCGGATATGACGCTAGTCCACCTGGTACATAAAGGCCTACTGAATCTAATGGGTACCAGTTCCAACCAAGTTTCGTTCCGCTAACATCATTGTAAGTATGGTTTGTGGGTAGTTGTTTTGTGTGGTAGCTACATACACGCTCATAAGAATGTTCTAAAGCTTTTAAAACTTTAGGATCTGTTTTATTGTAACTGTTGTTTATTTCATCAGGACTAAACCTAATATTGGAGTTATCCGTATTATCAAATTTTTTAGTATATTCTTTGATGGCTGCATCACCATTTGATTTTATACCCTCAATGATGTTTGCAACTGTATTTTGCAGCTCTGGATCAAAAGCATTGTCAAAACTTTTACTATTCATCAAAGTTTGAATTTGGCTGAAATCTTTGAATATAATTTTTTGCATTGCAGAATTTTAGATTAATTTATCAATTATACTTTTTATATTATCAAATTTGCTCTGATAGCTAATTTTATTCACTATTAGATATGATGAAATTTGCATTAGAATTTCTTTTTCTTCTAAATGATTTGCCTTTAGTGTTGCACCAGTTGATACCAGATCAACTATAAAATCAGACATCCCTAAATGTGATGCAAGTTCTATAGCCCCATTAAGCTTAAAGGTTTCAACCTGGTAACCTTTTTGCTTAAGCAGTTTGCTAGTAACGGTTGGATATTTTGTGGCTATTTTAAGATGAGTTGAGAATGAGGATAGCTTATCAGAGTTTTTGCCGGCTAGTGATAATCTGCATTTACCAATATTGAGGTTTTTTAGGCGCAATATTTGATCATTTGGAAATTCTTCAATTACATCAAGGCCGCATATGCCTATATCTACTTTGCCAGAGGCTACAAAAGAAGCGACATCAAAACTACGTGTTTGAACAATATTTAGGTTTGGCAAGTTGGTACTAAAAATTAGTTTTCTTGTATCCGGGTTAAAAAAATCTTTTTCAATCTCTATGCCAATATTAGCTAATATTGGTAGAATCTTGGTTTGGATTCTACCCTTTGGAATAGCGAAAAATATTACTTGATTAGTGGTCATTAATATATAAAAATGCTAATTATTCTACAAACTTTATTAGAAAAGAAGTTTTGTTTTTAGTTGCAATCGTTAAATCTGGGTGGAGCTAGTTTTTAAATAGCAAAACTTTTTCTAATTTTAGTATAGAGTATAATATAGCCAACCTTAACTTTATCAAGAAATAATAATGTCACAAGCATACACTCTTCAAAAGCAAGGAAGTATATCGGATATGAAGCTAGTAAATTCTGAGCTTCCTGATCCTGGTCAAGGTGAGGTCAAAATTAAACACACGGTTATAGGTATTAATAGATTTGATCTGCATCACATTGTTGGTGATTACAAGATGAGTGATGTTCCCGATGTTATAGGTATTGAGGGTTGTGGTGTTATTACCCAGGTTGGTAGTGGGGTTAAGGGATTTCAAGAAGGTGATAAAGTTGTTTATTCAACTGGCTTTAGAGGGTCGTATTCAGAAGAGCGTAATATAAATGCTAGATTTATTATGATTGCTGATGATCAAATAGCTGATGATATTCTAGTTGCCTTATTTACAAAAGGTTTGACTGCTCAATATCTTTCGAGGCAGGTATATTTTGCAAATGAAAAATCTACAGTAGTGGTATTGGGTGCTGCTGGTGGTGTTGGATATGTATTATGCCAATATCTAAAAACCACAGGTGCTAAAGTTATAGCTGTTGTAGGTTCAGGTGAAAAAAAGTCTTTTGTATCTAAGTTAGGTGCGGATTTTATTATTGATCATTCAAGCGAAGATGTGGTAGCAAAAATTAAGGAATATAGTGGCGGACTTGGAGCGAATTGTATTTATGATTGTTATGGAGAGGGATTTCTTAATAAGAGTATGAAGGCTGTAGCTCCGTTTGGTATTATTGTGAATTATGGTGATGTTTTGGGTAGTATAAAACAGTTAGATATGATGAGTTTATGGAAAAAATCCCTTTATGTTGTACGTCCTAGTCTATTTGCTTACAAAACTGCTAATAGGGTTGAGTTGGTGCTTTCTTCTGCCATATTGTTTCAGCATATCAGAGAGGGTCGTATAAGACCTAAAATTAATACATATAAATTTAAGCAAATACCAAAAGCCTTGCAAGATATCACGGATAATAAATTAATAGGATCTGTTATTGTCGAGATGTGATTGTTATTGTAGTAGGGCGGGTTTCTCCAGCCCCTACGATATTTTATATCGAGAGGTAATTTTTGAAAGATGGTCGGGGCAGAGAGATTTGAACTCCCGACCACCTGGTCCCAAACCAGGTGCGCTACCGGACTGCGCTATGCCCCGCCAAGGGCAAATCATATACAGCGGTAATTATTAAATTGCAAATATTACTTTTGCTTCTATGTGGTGCGTAATGGAACAATTTCTGCTGAATAAAAATATCTATTAATTTAATTTGCAAAATCAGATTCTTGTCATATTAACAGATTAAAAATTTTGTATTTTTATGGATTCAGATATTAAAATCATATTGTCAAATATAGAGCAGTCACTTGATTTGCTCGGGAGGTGTCTTTGACAAGGCTGCATTAAAGAAACAGTTGGATGAATTAGGCATACAAACAGATAAGCCAGATTTGTGGGACAATCCCGATCTTGCCCAGAAGTTACTGCAAAAAAAATCTTATCTTGAAGGTCAGTATAAACTAATAGATGGTTTTCAAACTGAGTTTTCTGAGCTAAAAGAATTGTTTGAATTAGCAGAGTCAGAGGATGATAATGAAACATTGTCTGACACGGTTAAGTCGTTTAAGAAATTATTATTAGCGCTAGATAAAGCAAAGTTTGCAGCATTATTCAACAAGCCTGAGGACAAGTTTAATTGTTTTTTAGAGATTCATCCCGGTGCTGGAGGTACTGAGTCTCATGATTGGGCTGAAATGCTTGCTCGGATGTATCTTCGCTATGCTGAGCGTGAAAATTACGAAGTAGAAATTCTCGATGAGCAGAAAGGTGAGGAGGCAGGGATGAAGTCGTTTTCTGTTAAAATTTCAGGCATCAATAGTTATGGCTGGTTGAAGGTTGAGTCTGGTGTGCATCGCTTAGTTCGAATTTCACCATTTAATTCTGCTGGAAAAAGAATGACCAGTTTTGCCAGTGTCTGGGTTTATCCAGAAATAGATGATTCTATAGATATTAATATAGAAGCTAAAGATTTGCGTGTTGATACTTATAGGGCATCTGGTGCTGGCGGTCAGCATATTAATAAGACAGATTCTGCTATTAGGATTACGCATTTACCAACTAATATTGTTGTGCAATGTCAAAATTCTAGGTCGCAACATCGAAACCGTGATGAGGCTATGAAAATGTTAAAATCACGACTTTATGAAGTAGAGCTTAAAAAACAACAGGATGCTATAGATGATCAAAATGCACAAAAAACTGATAATAGTTGGGGTAATCAAATTAGGTCATATGTTCTTCATCCCTATCAACAAGTAAAAGATACGCGCTCTAATTATTCTACAGCTAATATCCAGGGGGTTTTAGATGGTGATATTGAAGAATTGCTTAAGTCAGTCTTATCTATTTAAATGCTAATTTTTGTTTTGGCATTTTCTGTATTAATTCAGCTTGGTTTTTAGGTGTGTAAGTTTTTTTGTACCAATTAATAAATCTCAGATGTGTAGCTTTATGCAGATTGCTTTTATGCGTACATAAATAATAACTATAAGGGCTGGTGAATTTTGGTAAGAACGGAACAACAAGTTCGTTTTTTTCTATGAGATGCTGGACATATATTCGTGGTGATAACCCAACGGAGTTACCTTGCATTACTGCTTGTATAATCATATAAAAATGCTCTAACTCAAAGTGAGTATTGAGATCATCAAATTCTATATTAAACTCTGTTAATATATTTTTCCAAAAATTTTCCCTTGAAGAATGAATGATTACATCTGATCTGAGGATTAAATCTGTCATATTGGGGTATTCTTGTAATAAAGAAGGTTTGCAGATCGGTACTAAATCTTCATCAAATAGCTTTATAATATTATAGTCGCTACTGATTGCATCGGTGTTTTTGAGGCAGCAGATCGTTAGGTGATTATCTAGCAGCGAGGTTGTAAAGCTATCATTATAGATATTTATTTTGATTTTGATATCTTGGTTGTTAGAAGAGAATTCAGTTACAATCTCGTTAAGCCAATAATTTGCACATGAAGGTATGGTATTAAATGTGATAGTGTCATTCTGGCTTTTGAAAGAAGTATTGGATATTTGCTCTGATAGCTCCATGCAAAGGCATTGAGTATTTGCGAAGAAAGTTTGCCCTGCAAGCGATAATCTAATATAATTTTTATTTCGTATAAATAAACTCACACCTAAAGCTGATTCTAGCTTCTTTATTGATTTACTTATAGCACTTTGAGTCAGAAGTAATTCATTACCAGCTTGTGTAAAGTTCATATGTTTTGCGCATATGTAAAAAACATAAACATGCCTAATTAGTGACAATGTTAGTGGTGGTTTGTTCTCAACCATGATTATAATCTTAATTGAATCAGCTAATTATTATATAGAAAGATCTTGTATTAAAGCAAAGGAAAAATTATTATCATGCTCGCACTATGCGCATAAGAGTTGTTAATAATATGTACTTTAAAATAGTGGTAGATTAATTGAGCTGCTTAAATTCTTATGGGAATATAAGAAGTAAATAACGCAAATGTCATGCAGAGTGATAATTTTTCCTTTGCTTTAATAAAAAGATTTCTATTATGCTAACAATATTAATACTATTATTCATTAAATAACTATGTACCCATTTCACCTATCCATACCTGTTTCAGATCTAGACATAGCAAAAGATTTTTATTCAAACGTATTTAGCTGTAAGATGGGAAGGTTCGGTGTAAGGTGGGTAGATTTTAATTTTTATGGTCATCAATTAACACTTCATTTAGCCGAATTGCCTCAGGATGATTTTAGATCAAATAATGTTGATGGTCACAATATACCCGTGCGTCATTTTGGTTTAGTACTCGATTGGGATATATGGCATGATATAAAGGATAGGCTGTCTGTAAGAGATGTTACTTTTGTAGTTAAGCCTCATATAAGATTTAAAGATAAGCCTGGTGAGCAGGCTTCAATGTTTTTTCTTGACCCATCAAACAATGTTATGGAGTTAAAGGCATTTAAGGATAATGCTAACATCTTTGCCAAGAATGATGGGAATAAATCTCTTGAAGTTTCGTAGGGGCGAGAGTAATATCTTGTTTCATTTTGTGAGTCTTATCCTATGTTAATGCCATTCCATCTAGCTATTCCAGTCAATGATTTAGATAAAACTAAGGAGTTTTATACTACTGTTCTAGGATCCAAAATTGGTCGTAGCTCTGAGATATGGTGCGATTTTAATTTTTTTGGCCATCAGCTTACTGCGCATTTATGTCCAGAGGAGACTAAGGAGGTTAAGTCGAATATCGTAGACGATATTCCTCTTCCCGTTAGGCATTTTGGTATTGTTCTTAGTTGGAAGAATTGGCATGATTTAAGAGATAGGCTAGAAGATAAAAACATTACTTTTATTAGTAAGCCTCATATTAGGTTTAAAGGGCAGGTTGGTGAGCAAGCAACAATGTATTTTTATGACCCATCGTACAATGCTATAGAGTTTAAGTCCTTTAAACGTTTTTCTCAAGTGTTTGAATCCTTTGATAAATTAAAGACTATAATGGATAGAAAGTAGCTGTATAAATTTATATTTTTTTCTTAATAAGTAATGTGATATTTTGTATATGGGAAGTTTTGATGTAGCTGCATTAGTAATAAAATATATAAAATTTCAGTTTTATGCCATTAATATTAGTTATTGACCAGGGCACTACTAGCACTAAAGTACATTTAGTTGATGATACAGCACAAATAGTTTTTACCTCTCAAAAAGAAATTAAGCGAATCCTTCCTAAGGAGATGTTTGTAGAGCAAGATCCGGAGGAAATTTGGCAGAGTGTCTTATATTGTGTTAATTTGGCCTTTCAGAAGGCAAGTGAGCTTGGTCAGAAAATAGTATCATGTGGAATAGCTAATCAAAGGGAGACCACTGTCATATGGGAGAGATATACAGGCAATGTGGTGTATAATGCGATTAGTTGGCAGGATACTAGAACTGGAGAAATGTGCAAAAACTTTTCCGAGGAAGATGCTAATTATATTCGTAACACAACTGGATTGATATTAAATCCTTATTTCTCAGCCACAAAAATTAAGTGGATAATAGATACTATATTGGAAGGCAAAAATTTAGAGAATTATGCATTTGGTACAATAGATAGTTTTCTCGTATATAGGTTAACATCTGGTAAGGTTCATGCTACGGATACAAGCAATATTTCGAGAACCTTATTATATGATATCAAGAATTTAAATTATGATGAGAAGTTGCTACAGATATTTGGTATTAATCGATGTTTGCTGCCAGAGGTAAGGCATTCTATCGACGATTATGGTGCAATAGATAGTAAATATTTTGGTATAGCGATACCAATTTCATCTGTGATTGGGGATCAGCAGGCAGCAACAATTGGTCATTGCTGTTTTGATAAATATGATGCCAAGGTTACATATGGCACAGGATGTTTTGTTATGGTTAATGTAGGTCCGCGTTTTCAATTAATGGATTCTGGCCTGTTAACTACTATTTTATATTCTAGTGATAACAAGGTTGTATATGCAATTGAGGGGAGTATTTTTTATGCTGGTTCTGCAATTAATTGGGCAAGGGATAATTTAAAATTATTTGATAATTATAAGGAGGCTGAGCGGGAAATATCTAGCCTAGATGGTAATGGGGGTGTTTATTGCGTACCGGCCCTATCAGGATTAGGTACTCCATATTGGGAGGAAAAAGCCCGAGCTATTTTTATTGGTTTGTCAAATAACGCAACTAAGTCTCATATGATTAGATCAGTCTTTGAGTCTGTGGCCTATCAGACATATGATCTTTTGCAGGCAATAGAAAGTGAGGCGATTCGGATTGATGGATTACAGATAGATGGTGGCATGGCGAGTAATGAGTGGTTTAATCAGTATTTAAGTAATATTTTGGGAATTGATATTATCAAGCCATCTACTATTGAGTTGACTGGCTTAGGTGCGGCATATTTGGCTGGAATCAAGGATGGAGTATTTGGTTCGTTTGAAGAAATTCGAAAGTTGCATAGGATTGAGAAGTTGTACAAGGTGCAAAATATAACCTTTGATGAAAGGAAGTTGGTTTTAGAGTCATGGAAGTCAGCTGTAGAGGTATGTCTTAGCATTGCTAAAGGTAAACTATAACTAGAATAACTTGCAGAGATATGCAGTTTTTTAAAAAAAAGCTAGAAAATTAGAATTATATCTATAGAAAATTTGTCGACTTCAAAAAGATGTGCAAATGAATATTAAATATATATTTAAGAAGAAAGCTTCTCGAGATATTATCTGTGTTGATAGGGGCGCTGTAGTAGAGTTCGAAAATGAAAGTTTCGTTGACAATTTTATTAGCTCTAACTCTTCAATTGAATATATTCATAAATACTTCTTTGATCTTCAAAAGTAATCTATAAATTGTTTTTGCAAGGACTGGTCTTTAGGGTTGTTAAATCTTAAAGTCTAAATGGCTTTAAGGCCTAATTCGTTGAATAGGTTTTTATCCGTATCTTCACTAGGGTTATCTTGGGTTAGTAATGTATCTCCGTAGAATATAGAGTTTGCCCCAGTATAAAAACATAATGCTTGAGCTTCTTTAGAAAGATTTTTTCGACCAGCAGATAATCGAACATAAGAGGCTGGAGCTGCTATACGCGTTGCAGCAATTGTTCTGATAAATTCGAATATATCTAAATCTTCAGTATGTTCTAGCGGTGTGCCTTCAATTTTTTCAAGGAGGTTAATAGGAATGCTTTTGGGAGTTGGATTAAAGCTTGCAAGAGTTGCAATCATTTCAGCCCGATCTTCTCGCTTTTCACCCATACCAACAATACCACCAGAGCAAATATGTATATTGGCATTAGCAACATTTTGGATTGTATCTAATCTATCTTGGTAATTACGTGTTGTTATGATTTTCTCGTAATAATCTTTGGAGCTATCAATATTATGATTATAATAATCCAAACCTGACTCTTTTAATTTATCAGCTTGTGACCCAGTAATCATGCCAAGAGTTAGGCAGGTTTCTAAACCAAGTTTTTTGACCTCTTTAACCATCTCGCACATTTGTGGAACGTCACGATCATTTAGGTTCCTCCAAGCTGCGCCCATGCAAAATCTGGATGATCCTTTCGCTTTAGCTGCTTTGGCTGCTGATATAACTTGCTCAACATCTAACAAAGGAGTTTTTTCAATATTGGTATTATAATGAGCTGATTGAGGACAGTATTTGCAATTCTCAGGACATGACCCTGTCTTGATACTAAGAAGTGTTGATACTTGTACTTGATTAACGTTAAAATTCTCTCTATGAGTTAAGTGAGCTTTATGAATTAGATCATTAAAAGGTAATTCATAAAGTTCTAAAATTTTATTCTTATTCCACATATTTGACTCGTGTTTAATTTAGACAGTTACGCTATAGCGCAATTAAAATATAAAGAAAATCAAAAATTACAACGCGTGATAACTTCTTATCAAGCTGAAGGGAAATTTAAGGTCGATCAAGATGGTAATAAGCTCATTGATTTTACCTCTAATGATTATTTCGCGATGGCGCAAAATCGTGAGATTTTAGCTAAGGCGAGCTCTGAGGTGATGAGTATGGGATCAAGTAGCTCGCGGCTTATTTCAGGTTCTAGTCCGATCTATGATAGGTTTGAGCAAGTCATTGCGCAGCATCACAAAATGGAAAAATCGGTTATTTTCGGTAGTGGTTATTTAGCAGCGATAGGCTTTTATCCAGCATTTTATAATGCGAAAGATTTAATTATATCGGATAAAAATATTCATGCCTCACATATTGATGGTATAAAATTATCCGGCGCAAAATTTATGCGTTTTAAGCATAATGACTTGGGTCATTTGCAAGATTTGCTTGAGAAAAATCGTGACCAGTACCAAAAATGTATAATTGTTTCAGAGACATTATTTTCAATGCATGGTGATTTTGCACCAGTATCAGAATTGTCAAGATTGGCTAAAAAATATAAAAGTGATGTGCTGATGGATGATGCGCATGGATTTTTACTTGATGATGAGCTGGGTAAAATAGATAGAGATAATTTAATCATCTTGGGGACATTATCAAAAGCTGTGGCTGGATATGGTGGTTATATTACAGCTTCAAAATACATTTGTGATTATCTCGTTTCATCTGCTAGATCACTGATTTATTCAACTGCAATCCCTGAATTTATTTTAAATTGTAATTATTATTCTTTTAGGGAGTTGATAGAGAATAACGTCAAGTATCAGAATGCATTATATGAGCGCATTGATTATTTGGCCAAATTATTAGGGCGATCAAAAACTTACTCACCAATTTTTATAATAGCATATGATTCAATAGATGAGATGGATGCGCAATATCAAAAATTATATGATTCTGAATTTTTGGTTAGTAGGATCAGGCCGCCAACAGCGGAAACTCCTAGGCTTAGAATATCTATATCTACAGGTCATGATAATAACTCTCTAAGACAAATAGCCAATATTATTGTATCTAATAATCACTCTTTGCATTCAGCTTGATGATGGTGTAAGAGTTGGTGAGTTTTGAAGAGGGGCTAATATCTGCAAAGTTAAAAGAAAATTTTATCGATTATATGTTTGTATATGTTGGTTCTGATAGCAAGAAAAAGCTTGAATATAAGGGAGGTCTGGTTATATAGTCGGCATATATTTTGAAGCTATGTTTAATATAGAATTTCTTGCGCCTTACGCATCAGTATTGCTCTTTATCATTATCGCTACAGGGATTGCTATTGCGATGGTTGTGTTACCATTCGTTATATCTCCAAGAAATCCAGATAAAGCAAAATTATCACCATATGAATGTGGGTTTGAGCCGATAGGGGATGCTAGGAGTAAATTTGATGTTAGGTTTTATTTAGTTGGAATTTTATTTGTGATATTTGATTTAGAAATAGCCTTTTTGTTCCCATGGGCTTTGACCCTTGGCACAACAGGTTTCGTTGGTTATCTTTCCATGATGGTGTTTTTGTTTGTTTTAACAGTGGGCTTCATTTATGAATGGAAAAAAGGTGCATTAAATTGGGAGTAATCTAAGAGTAGAAAATGAATTTTAATCATAGTAAACAAGATGAAATATATACTAATCAGGATCTGGTCCTAAGTGAGGCTATGAAGCAGATTAATAATCATGGCTTTATAACTGCAAAGTTAGATAATTTAGTTAATTGGGCTAGAAGTGGATCTTTGTGGCCTATGACTTTCGGCCTTGCTTGCTGTGCTGTTGAGATGATGCATGCAGCAGCATCACGCTATGATATGGATCGATTTGGCCTTGTGTTTAGACCCTCTCCACGACAGTCTGATGTTATGATTGTTGCTGGAACTCTTACCAATAAAATGGCGCCAGCTTTTCGAAAGGTATATGATCAAATGCCAGAGCCAAGATATGTGATTTCAATGGGCTCATGTGCTAATGGTGGCGGTTATTATCATTACTCATATTCTGTTGTGAGGGGCTGTGATAGAATTGTTCCTGTTGATATATATGTCCCAGGTTGCCCACCAACAGCTGAAGCGTTACTTTATGGAGTTTTGCAGTTGCAAAATAAAATTAAACGTACCGGATCATTAAAAAGAATAGGTTAGTAATGGAATCTATAGTTAAGCACATTAAAAATCATACATCTTCTCTTCTTGTTAAAGAGGTAGAGATGAATAATGATATGATTGTTTTGCATGTTCTACCTAGAGATATTCAGCAATTACTTTTATTTCTTCGAGATGAAACAAAGTGCTTATTTGTAATGCTTATAAGCATTCATGTTGTTGATTATTATAAAGATTCAGAAAGATTTGAGGTTAATTATAATCTCCTGAGCTTGAAGCATAATAAGAGATTAGTTGTTAAGGTTCGTCTTGATGATAAAACAGATCTAGCCTCTATAGAGGATGTTTTTAGCTGTGCAACTTGGTATCAAAGGGAGGCTTTTGATATGTATGGTATTAAGTTCTCTGATAGTCGTGATTGTAGAAGAATATTAACGGATTATGAATTTAAGGGTCACCCCCTGCGTAAGGACTTTCCTTTAACAGGTTATGAGGAGGTCGAGTATGATATTGAAAAAAAAGAAGTTGTTTATAAGCCTGTGAAATTAGATCAAGAATTTAGAAGTTTTGATTTTGATAATTCTTGGAGTTCTGCTGAATATTTGGCAGATTCTGTGGTAAAAGGCAATATAGAGGGTAGTTAACTATATGACACAGGAGAATAAAAAAAATATCAAGAATATGACGCTTAATTTCGGACCGCAACATCCAGCGGCCCACGGAGTTCTGCGTTTAATGCTGGAGTTAGACGGTGAGGTTGTGGAGAAAGCAGATCCTCATATTGGATTGTTGCACCGAGGTACTGAAAAGTTAATAGAGCATAAGACTTATATGCAGGCTGTACCATATTTTGACAGGTTAGATTATGTAGCTCCAATGTCTCAAGAGCATGCATTTGTTTTAGCGGTTGAAAAGTTACTTGGGTGCGAGGTTCCTCTTAGGGCAAAATATATTCGTGTTATGTTTGCTGAAATTTCACGCATTTTAAATCATATTCTTAATATCACAACGCAGGGGATAGATGTTGGTGCTATGACACCATTTTTATGGCTGTTTGAAGAACGTGAGAAAATGATGGAGTTTTATGAGCGAGTATCAGGAGCAAGATTACATGCTAATTATTTTCGCCCAGGTGGAGTTTCTCAAGATTTACCCAAAGGTTTAATAGAAGATATATATCGTTATTTTTCTACCTTTTCCGTCAAAATTAATGATATGGAAGATCTTTTAACAGAGAATAGAATCTTTAAGCAAAGGTTGGTAGATATTGGGGTGGTCTCAAAGTCACAGGCTTTGGATTGGGGCTTCTCTGGGCCAATGCTTCGAGGTTCTGGTATAGCCTGGGATCTAAGAAAGTCTCAACCTTATGATGTATATGATAAGGTCGATTTCGATATTCCTATAGGTTTGAATGGTGATAGTTATGATCGTTATCTGGTTA
>JABJMA010000069.1 GCA_018659605.1 Rickettsiales bacterium | reverse complement strand
TCAATCACGGGCGGGAGGACCCCGCCCCTACGGGGTGATCATCCACCACATAATTAACATAGCTACACGTTAATGGTGAGAATCACATATTCACCCAATTACATAATTCATATTTCATAACGAATGTCGAAACTCGTAGGGGCGGGGTCCTCCCGCCCTTGATTTACTAAATTCAATATTTATGGTTGAAAAACTCCACCCGTATAATTATCGATTCTTAAGTAACAAATCCTCTTTTATTGGAATAAATTGTGATGCTGAATGCACTAAAGAGTTAGCTGTAAGTTTTTCTACTCCATAAACTTCTGCTGTAAGCTTATAATCTGTTCTTATTTTTTGTATTAATAAATCAAAATCACCATCTCCCGAAGCTAATACCACTATATCTGATTTTTTTGCATGCTCCATTATATCAATGGTAATACCAACATCCCAATCACCTTTGGCAGAGCCATCTGATCTTTCGATGAAAGGTTTTAATTTAACTTCAAAACCAATACCCCTCAGGATATTCTGAAATTGTTTTTGCTTAGCATCATCACGATATGTTGCATAAGCTATTGCTTTATATACGCTCCGACCTTTTGTTGCGATGCTCCAGAATTTATTATAATCAAAATGACAATTATAAATCTGCCTACTGGTGTAATAGATGTTTTGTACATCTATAAATAATGAAACTTTCTGCATGATAAATTCTAGTTAATCATAAGATAAATCGAAGCTATAACATATATATCTTTTTTACATGATCAGTAGCAGAAATTAAATCTTTACAACTCTGATGAACTTGTAAACTATCAATTTATAAAGTTCAGAAACAACTACCAATCTTATATTTATACCCAAAATTTTTTAGGCTGCAATATTTTCAAATAATACAGTAGATAAGTAACGCTCACCAAAAGAAGGTAAGATGAATGTAATTATTTTACCTTTATTCTCAGGACGTTTTGCAATCTTAATAGCTGCAAATGCTGCAGCACCAGATGAAATACCACCTAAGATACCTTCACTTCTGCCCAATTCCCTTGCAGTTTCAACTGCATCAGTATTTGACACTTGAATAACTTCATCAATTACAGATTGATCTAAAATATCTGGGATAAAGCCAGCACCAATACCTTGGATTTTATGTGGCCCAGGTTGACCGCCAGATAATACAGGGCTATCTTTTGGTTCAACTGCAACGATTTGTACATTAGGATTATATTGTTTTAGAACTTGTCCAACACCTGTAATAGTTCCCCCGGTTCCTACTCCAGCTACAAATATATCAATTTTACCATCCGTGTCTTGCCAAATTTCTTCTGCTGTAGTTTTTTTATGAATTTCAACATTAGCTAAATTTGCAAATTGCTTCATGATTACAGAATTGCTAATTTCACCACTTAACTCTTCAGCCTTAGCAACTGCACCTTTCATTCCAAGCGCAGCTTCAGTTAATACAATTTCTGCACCATAAGCTTTTAATAATTTACGACGCTCAATAGACATTGATTCCGGCATTGTTAAAATTAACCTATAACCCTTAATCGCTGCAACAAATGCGAGTCCAATTCCTGTATTACCACTAGTTGCCTCAATCAGAACTGATTCTCCAGCTTTAATTTTACCTAATTTCTCAGCAGTGTCTACCATACTCACAGCTATTCTATCTTTTACAGAATTGGTTGGATTATAATATTCAAGCTTCGCAGCTACAATATTATTGCTTGTATTCATTTTACCTAATTTTACTAATGGAGTTTTTCCAACTAGCTCTGTTAAATCACTGTAAATTGTCATTTTAATACCTTATATTTAAGTTAGTTCTATTTAATTAGTTAAAGCCCGGAGCTATCATAGCTACTATCACTCTTGGAAAGTTTAAAAAGCTTACTAAAGAAGCCTGATTTATTGTGAGATTTATTTACATATTTTATTAAACCACAAGCAATAGTTTCATTCGATACCTTGTCGATCAATAAAAATGACCCTGTATGTTTAGAATTTGCAAAATAATCAAAGGGTAGTTTTGTAGCGATTTTTACTGTAGTATCAATAATATCATTTTGCTTTGCTAAATCTGTTTCAATAAGTTCTAGATTATCCAAATTCATGGCACCTTTAACCTTAGTAATTCGAGCATTAACCAAATTATGATTTAATTTCATTAGATATTCCGGATGATCAGATAAGTTTGTTACCTCTGATTTAAACCAAATTAAATTTGCTGATAGCTCCTTATCATATGATGGGTGATCTGATTCATCTGTTAACACAGATCCACGTGCTATATCAGTTTCTGTATCTAAAACGATAGCAACTGAATTACCCATTTTTGCCGTTTCAGACTCAATTCCAGCTACCAATATTTGTGTGATATTTGCAGTTCGCAGGCTTGGCCATATTTTGACAGTTTGACCAATTGACAAATTACCAGATACTAAGCGACCTAATAAATATCTAGTATTACTATCATCTTGCTCATCTTTAACAACATTCTGAATCGGTAATCTTGTAGCAACAAAATTAACATCTTCGGTTATATCTATAGTTTCCAATAAATCCAAAACTGTTCTACCTTGATACCAATCCATCTTTTTAGACATGTTCACAACATTTCCACCTAATTTAGCCGAAATTGGTACAAAGTGAATTTGGCTATTAACCAAGAATTTGGCGGTTTTCCGTTGATATTCTTTGGTCATTTCTTCAAACTTACCTTCATCATAAGATACTAAGTCCATTTTATTAACCGCAACAATAAAATGCCTAATGCCTGATAAATAGGCAATATAGCTATGTCTAATTGCCTGAGTTTGCAGAGGCTTAGTTACATCTAGTAAAATCACCGCCAGATCACTATTAGATGCAGCAACGGCCATATTACGTGTATATTCCTCATGGCCCGGGCTATCAGCTATAATAAATTTACGTTTATCAGTGGTAAAATAACGATAAGCGCAATCTATCGTTATTTTCTGCTCACGCTCAGACTCTAATCCATCAACCAATAATGATAAATCAGTAAAATCTTGATTGAACTTTTTACTTAAAGTTTCAACTTCTCTTATATGATCTTCATATACGGCATTACTATCAAAAAGTAATCTACCTAAGAAGCTAGATTTACCATCATCTACATTACCTGCAGTTAAAAATTTTAAAATATCGTGACTCATTTTTATTCCTTAAAATTTATGTTTTATTTTATTTACTTACCTTCATCCTTAAAGAAGTTTAAAAAGCGGTATTAGGCGCTTCCATTGAGGGCAAACAAACCCTCCATGGAAAATAGTTAAAAATAACCTTCTTTCTTTTTTTTCTCCATACTCGAACTTGGATCGCCATCTATTAACCGACCTTGTCTTTCTGAATATTTACTTGCTCTAATTTCTTCTAAAATCTCAGATAAGCTACTAGCAGTCGAATCTATTGCTCCAGTCAATGGATAACAACCCAGAGTTCTAAATCTAATCATACCAGTTTGAACTTCTTCGTCTGGAGCAATTGGTAATCTATCATCATCTACCATGATTTTCGTTCCAGATCGTAATACATAAGGACGCTCTTTGGCAAAATACAGTGGTACGAGTGGTATATTCTCATCATGAATATATTCCCAAATGTCCAATTCTGTCCAATTTGATAATGGAAAAACTCGCATAGATTCCCCTGGCGCTATCTGAGTATTAAAGATATTAAATAATTCTGGCCTTTGATCTTTAGGGTCCCAAGCTTGGAATTCATTTCTATGTGAGAAAATACGCTCTTTAGCACGTGACTTTTCCTCGTCACGCCTAGCGCCACCAATAGCTGCATCAAATTCATGATCTTTCAGCATTTTTCGTAAGCCTTCAGTTTTCATAATATCGGTATAGATCTTACTAGTTTTACCAAATGGAACTATGCTTTCTTTATCACCCCTTGGGTTAGTATAGGTAATTAAATCCAAACCATGCTTGGTCATTTGCTCATCACGGAATTTTATCATCTCTTTAAATTTCCAACCTGTATCAACATGCAAGAATTTAAATGGTGGCTTAGCCGGATAAAATGCTTTCAGGATTAAGTGCAGTAGCACTGAAGAATCCTTACCAACAGAATATAATATTACAGGATTTTTAAACTCTCCTGCAGCTTCTCTTATAATATAAAGACTCTCATCTTCTAATGCTTTTAAATGCTTTTGCATAATCTATTACCTTACTTATTACTTATATATTGGTGAATAAAATCACCAAAATCTTGGGACCCACCTTCCTTGCTATAAAGTGCAAAGAAGCCATCTAACTCAGATAGAATCTGTGCTTCATCTAATGACTCTTTATATTTAGTATTGAGCCTCATACCTAGACGATCACCACCTAGATGAAAATTATATTTACCAAGCGATGTGCCAACAAAACCTATTTCTGCAACATATGGCCGCGCACATCCGTTAGGACATCCTGTCATACGAATGGTTATTTCTTTATCCTTTAGACCATACTTCTCTAGCAATGGCTCAATTTTAGTTATTAAGCTTGGCATATAACGCTGTCCTTCAGCGAGCGCTAAACTACAAGTGTTCAGAGCTACACAAGCCATAGAACTAATTCTAATTGCTGATAAAGTTTTTTGATATTCAAGAATGGTATGTTTGCCCAATATCTCATCAACTTTTGCTTTATCTTGCTCCTTGATATTTGTAATTGAAAGATTCTGATTTGCGGTAAATTGAAATTCCGAAATACCTAATTCTGAGATCTCACGAATAGCTGTTTTACATTTAGCAAAATCTTGGTCCATAATTCGGCCATTCTCAGTAAATACTGTATAATGCCAATCACCTTTATAATCCTTACGCCAACCAATAATATCATTTCTATATTTGAATTCAAATGGCCTGATAGTTTCAAATTTAATGCCACTCCGTTTTTCAACATCAGCTTTAAAATTATCCAACCCTACCTTATCGATAGTATATTTAAGTCTTGATTGCTTACGATCAGATCTATTGCCATTATCACGTTGGAAAGTAACCACAGCTTCGGCAACATCTAGAGCTTGCTCTGGGGTTATAAAGCCAATCTCAGATGCTAAACGCGGATAAGTCTCTTCATTACCATGAGTCACGCCCATTCCACCACCAGCCAGAACATTAAAGCCTACTAACCGACCTGATTCAATAATTGCAACTAGACCAAAATCATTTGCATAAACATCAATATCATTAAATGGTGGTATCGCTATCGCCATTTTGAACTTTCTTGGTAAGAATACTTTACCATAAATAGGCTCTATTTGCCCCTCATCTTCAGTAATCTTTTCAGCGTCTAGCCAGATTTCTCGATAAGCTTTGGTATGTGGCAAGAACTTCTCACTGAGATCATGTGTAAATTTGATTAAATCCTTATGCAGACTTTCTGAATTATGTTCACTATCTTCAAAATTACTACCTGTAACAATATTTCGATTTACATCACCACATGCAGCTATGGAATCCAAACCAAATTTATCAAAGAACTGCAAAGTTGGCTTTAGCTTAGATTTAATAACACCATGCAATTGAATCGTTTGTCTGGTGGTTATCTTAACAATACCAGTCGCATTTTCATCTGTGATTTTAAAGATATTCAGCATCTGCTTCGCGGTAACTCTCCCTGCGGGAATACGTAGGCGTAGCATGAATGAAAAGGCTTTTTCTAATTTTTTGAGAGCACGACGTGATCGTGCTTCACGATCATCCTGCTGATAGCTACCATGAAACTTAATCAATTGTGTGTCCGATTCAGAAATAGCTCCTGTTAATGGATCATTAAAACCTTCCTCCAAAGTACCTCTGAGATAGTTACTTTCGGTTTTGATTTTTTCTACTTCGCTTAATTTTATTTTATCAGTCATATTATTTCCTTAATAAACATCTTTTAAATATCTGTTATCTTGTTTCATATTATATAAATATTCCTTCGCTCCATCCGCATCTAAATGCGCATATTTACCTATAATGTTAAGCAGCGTATTTTCAACATCCTTAGCCATATGATCCTTATCACCACAAACGTAAATAATTGCTCCGCCTTTAATCCAAGAAAATAGCTCTTCCTCTTCCTCACTCATCCGGTCCTGGACATAGATTTTATGTTCCTGATCCCGTGAAAAGGCCAAAGATACTTTACTCAATAATCCTTGGGATACGAAGTCTTGTATTTCGGTTTGATATAGAAAATCACTATGAAAATGCTGTGCGCCAAAAAACAACCAATTGCGTCCCGGGCTAGAATTTGCCGCACGATCAGCCAAGAATGATCGAAATGGTGCAACTCCCGTACCTGGTCCAATTAGAATAATATCCTGCTCTAAACTATGATCCGGCAATCTAAATTGGTTATTTGGTTTAATAGTAAATTCAATATTACTACCTTCTGCCAAAGATGCTAAATAACCGGAACATAACCCCGTTCCTTCCTGACCATTCTCATCTATGTGATAAGCAACCCTAACAGTTAAATGCACTTCGCCATCATGATATTCTGGAGATGAAGCAATAGAATATAATCTTGGTGCTATTTTTTCTTCCTTATGACCGACCGATTTAACATATTCATCTTCTGGATTAAGAGCTAAAGATAGACTATCACCAGGCCGAAAGACAATCTCTTCATCAGAGCTAATTTCAATATGACGAATTTCAACATTAGAGCCATCATCACTTAAATTGATATTAGCTAGAATCTCGCCTTGATACACTTTATGCAAATCTACCTTATCGCTAGTTGCAACAGTAATAACCGGAGCTACATCACCACTACCAGCTTTTGCTATAAAACTCTGGACCCAACCATTAATATGATCATTATAATCTAAATCCAAATCCGCCCTTGGGATGATATTGCTAGCACCAAATTCTAATAACAATGCATCGAGATCTTTACCTGATTGACAGTATAATGGGTATGAACTATCCCCAAGTGCAATAAGTGCATAATCTAACTTCTTCAAATTAGGTTTTTTAATGCCCAATTCTTCAAAGAAACCTTTTACAGACTCGGGGAACTCACCTTCACCATGCGTACTAATAATAAATATCGCTTTGGTTTCTTTGGCTAATTTTACAGCTTTATAAATTTCTAAATCTTGCGTCTTTACTTGAAATGACGCTTGATTAAAACTATTAGCAAGGTCACTAGCTAGCTGTTTTGAATTACCTGTTTCCGTACCATAAAAAATAGTTAGTTTAGTTTTTGGGATATTACTACCACCAGAACTTACAGATGACCCTCCAGCTACCATTGCAGTTAAATAACCATTTAGCCAAACTTGTTCTTCACCGCTTAATGTAGCAATAAATTGTTTTAATTTATTAATATCTACAGCCATTATTTTTTCCTCACTAATTTACCATCAACCATATGTAATCCACATTCTTTTTGATTTTCATCTTCCCACCACCATCGACCAGAGCGTGGATCATCTGGGTCGGTTGGCACCTGCGAGCATGGAGCACAGCCTATTGATGTAAAACCTTTATCATACAATTTATTATATGGAATATCTTCTTTCTTAATAAATGCCCATATTTGATCATCGCTTAATTCTAAGATCGGATAGAGTTTGACGACTTCAAAAGTAGAATCTATTTCGTACAAATCCTTATCATCTCTGCCTTTGGATTGCGAAGTACGCAGGCCACTTATCCAAACATCATAGCCTTGCAAAGCCCGCTTTAATGGCTCAACCTTCCTGATGCCGCAACAAGATAAACGCAGATCTTTGCTTTCATAAAATGCATTAATACCATTAGTTTCTACATATTCTTTCAGCCTATCGCTATCAGGATAATATGGCTTGATATTAATATTATACTTCTCTTTTGTTTGTTGCCAAACTTCGTATGTTTCATCAAACATTCTACCCGTATCTAAAGTAAAAATATCAATATCGAGCTTATTTGTTCCGATAATGTGAGTAATAATCTGATCCTCAATACTAAAACTTGTTGAAAATATAGCTCGTCCTGGAAATTCTTTAGATACAAATTCCAAACGCTCACTCCAAGAGAGTTTTTTAGTCACTGAAAGATTCTCAATATATAATTCTAAATCTTTATCCATTAAGTTCTTGCCTCCAATTGATCAAAATATAATCCCTCTATTTTACTAGATTCATGCCAAGAAAAATCCTTATAGTTATTAACTGCTTTTCCAATAATTACAATAGTTGGTGAAGCAAATTTATGATTGCGATATTTATTATTAAAATCCGCTAATGTTGCTAGATATTCTGCTTGAAACGGGGTGGTAGCCTGGGACACCGCAATGATAGGAGTGGAGCCATCCATATCATATTTAAGCAGCTGATTTATAATCTCTTCAATATGATGGGTCGACATATAAAATACCAAACTATCTGTTGAACCCGCTAATTCTTGCCAATAATCTTCTCTTAGTAAATCCTTCTCATAATAAGTCAGGTAGCGAACTGATCTAACTTCATCCCTTATTGTTAAAGCTATGCCCAAATATGCTGCAGCTCCACTGGCTGCAGTGATCCCTGGAACTATTTGATATGGGATGTTAATTTCTTTTGCAGCTTCAATCTCATCTATCAAATTAGCAAAAACTGCAGTATCACCGCCTTTTAATCGAACAATGATCTTACCCTTCTTACCATATTCTTTAATCAGCTCATTAGTCTCACTTTGACGATAACGATGCAGGCTTTTCGTTTTACCAACATTAATCTTTATTACTTCTTTGCGCGCAAAATTAAACAGCTCTTTTGAAACTAATCTATCATATAAAATAACATCCGCTTTTGCGATAAGGCGTGATGCTTTTAAAGTAATTAAATCAGGGTCCCCAGGACCAGCTCCTATTAAATATAAAGCTGCTGTGTTTTTATCATCTGTATCACTCAATGCGCCTACTAATAACTCGCCGGCTTTTTGTTCATTACCAATATACACTTCTTCTGCAATGTTACCTTCAATTACATCCTGCCAAAACAAGCGACGCGCCTGTATATTTGTTAGGGACTGCTTGACCTGATCACGATATTTAGCAATAAAGTTGGTTAACTTACCCAAAGTCATAGGTAAGAGATGCTCAATCTTTTGCTTAATCAAACGTGTTAACACTGGCGAAATACCATTTGATGAGATAGCAACTGTCAGATTATCTCTTTTAACAACTGAGCCAAAAATAAAGTTACTGAGCGAGCTATCATCAACCACATTCACCAAAATATTTTGCTGTTTTGCATGCTTTGAGATCTCCGCATTTACCTTAGAGTCATCCGTTGCCGCCACAATAATATCAAAACCACCAAGTTGATCCAATGCAAATTCTGCTTCAATTATTTTAAAATCTTTACTTTCTGCTAAAAGCTTAATCTCATCATGAACTTCTTTGGCAATTACTGTAATATCACTAGCAAAATCAGTGATTAGGCGTAACTTAGCCACCGCAATAGCACCACCACCAACCAATAAAATTTTACTTTTATCTGTAGATAAAAATACCGGCAAATATTGATCTTGTTTGATATCGCTAGGGTTATTTTGGGAATTTGTCATCTAAAAAAGGGGAGCCTCAAAAGGCAAAAGTAATAAAAATCAAAAGGAACGGATCAAATGCTAATAATTAGCAACAACAACACAGACAGCAATACACAGATGACATAGCGCCGGAAGCATTTGATGAAACTATATTTTTATAATTTGTGTTCATTAGTAAATTTTTATTAATGAGATAGTTTTTAAGGCCAAATCAACCAACTGTCAACTATAAAATTAATTGTTATACGCATGCTGTAGCCCTTAGATCTTGAGGATAATTCCCCGCCTTACCCGGCCAAAGAGATGATGGTATAAGATGGGTTCTCCTACCCCTAGGATAATAAATAAAATTATCCTTTATCAAATCTACGACCTTCCCAGATATAATAAATCACTGGTATTATAATAAGGGTTAGGATTGTCGTTGTAACCATACCACCAACCATAGGCAAAGCGATACGGCGCAATACGTCTGATCCGAGGCCATCGGTTACGAATATTGGCATTAATCCTGCCATAGTAACAGATACGGTCATAAGTTTTGGGCGCACCCTAAGCACCGCTCCATGTATAACATTACTACGCAAATCTTTCAGCGTATTTGGTGGCATATCGAGCATTTTCTGATCTAGATAAATTAACATCACAACTGCCGTTTCAGTTGCTATTCCGCCCAGAGCAATAAAGCCAACGCCTACTGCAACAGAAAAATTATAATCGGCTAAATATAATGCCCAAACACCTCCTATTAAACCAAATGGCAGTGAGATCATCACCATTAAAGTTCGATCCACCGAGCCAAAATGTAGCATCAATAGTAAAAATATTATCAAAATGGCTGACGGAATAGCAATACGCATACGCTTTTCTGCTTCAAGCATTTGCTCAAACTGACCTGACCAACTAATTGAATTTCCAGCAGGTAATTTAACCTTATCTGCAACAATTTTTTGCGCATCTGCTACATATGAACCAATATCTCTACCTGCAATATCAACAAATACCCAACCTGTTAAACGCGCATTTTCTGATTTAATCATTGGTGGGCCTTCGGTAAATGCTATTGTAGCTAATTCACCTAGAGGAATATGCTGACCTTGCGGTGTTGGAACTAAAATATTAGCTAGATCTGATGGCGCCTCCCTAAACCTCCTCTCATATCTGAGCATAATATTATAACGTTCTCGGCCCTGTACCGATTCAGAAATTTTCATACCTCCAAGAGAGGTTTGAATAATATTTTGGAACATCTCTAAATCAATATTCTGCCGCGCTAACTCATTACGATCCGGAGTTATCTCTAAATATTTACCACCAATAACACGATCAGCAAAAGCAGATCTTGTACCCGGAACATTTTTAACAGCTTCCTCAACATCTAAAACAATTTTATTAATTTGAGCTAAGTCAGATCCAGATATTTTAATTCCAACAGGTGTTCTAATACCAGTAGAGATCATATCCATACGAATCTTAATTGGATAACCAAAACTATTAACCAATCCTGGTAATTTTAATCTCCCATCTATCTCTTTAGTTAATTCTGTGATTGTTAAGTTTTTACGCCATGCTTCTTTTGGCCTTAATTTTATCCAAGTTTCAATCATCGAAATTGGCGCTGGATCTGTTGCAGTATCAGCCCTTCCAACTTTACCAAATACTCGCTCTACTTCTGGAACAGTTTTGATTAAACGATTAGTTTGCGCTAATACTTCTTTGGCTTTAGCAATGGATACACCCGGAAGCATTGTCGGCATATAAAGCAACTCACCTTCATATAAGGCCGGCATAAATTCTGAGCCAGTTTTAGCTAATGGCCAGGCCAAACTCAATAATAACATGATGGATAAAAAGATGCTCGTCCCTTTAAAGCGCAAAGCTTTTTCAAGCAATGGTGTATATAATTTAATAAACCATCTATTAATCGGATTTTCTGACTCTTTACGGATGCGCCCTTTAATCAACCATAGCATTAAGATCGGTACAATAGTTATCGATAAAATAGAGGCAAATGCCATTGCGTATGTTTTGGTAAAAGCAAGTGGTGAGAATAACTTGTATGATTGCCCGGTTAAAGCAAATACCGGCAAGAATGAAACTGTAATAATCAAAAGCGAGAAGAAAAGTCCAGGTCCAACTTCTTTGGCAGCTAATAATATTGCTGCTTGCTTAGCCCGTTTTGAGCTATCTTTTGGCATGTCAGAAATTTTCCTATGGGCATTCTCAACCATCACAACCGAGGCATCAACCATCACACCAATTGCAATTGCAATACCACCAAGTGACATGATATTTGCCGTAATACCTTGATATGACATAATGATAAAAGCCGCAAGCACACCTAATGGCAGCGTGATAATCGCAACTAAGGCTGATCTGATATGCAACAAAAATATTAAACATACAAACGCAACAACCAAACCTTCTTCGATAAGTTTATGCTTTAAATATGTAACCGCTCCCTCAATTAAAGGCGCTCTATCATAAACAGTTTCAATCTCAACACCTTCAGGTAAACCTTCTTTTAGCTCTTCGAGCTTAGCCTTTACACCTTCAATAACTGAAAGTGCATTCTCGCCAGAGCGCATAATAACAATGCCGCTAACAACTTCACCTTCACCATTTAATTCAACGACCCCACGCCTTAGCTCCGGACCTTCAATAATTTGTGCTACATCCCCAAGGATAACCGGTGTCCCTTCCTTGGCAAAGACCACAATATTACGTAAATCTTCGATGTTGGTTATATAACCTTTTGAGCGAATCATTAATTCCATCTCGCCTTGCTCTATGACTCTCCCGCCCACTTCCTTACTCGCAGCTCTAACCGCATTAGTAATACGGTGCAGGGGAACGTTATAAGCTCTTAGGCGATTTGGATCGACCAAGACCTGATATTCTTTGACAAAACCACCAACGGACGCAACCTCAGAAACTCCATCTACAGTCGCAAGCTCAAACTTTAAAAACCAATCTTGTAACGATCTCAGATAGGCCAAATCATATTTACCTGTTTTATCAATCAGCGCATATTGATATACCCAACCAACGCCTGTAGCGTCTGGGCCCATTTGCGGCCTAGCGTTATCTGGCAGATCACCTTGGATTTTAACCAGAGCTTCTGTAACTCGGCTCCTTGCCCAATATTGGTCAACATCATCCTCAAAAATAATATATATAAATGATGTACCAAACATGGAGTAACCGCGTACATCTTTAGTTTTAGGCAAACCAAGCATTGTTGTTGAAAGCGGATATGTAACTAAATCTTCAACTATCTGCGGTGATTGACCAGGGAACTCAGTCCGGATAATCACCTGAGTATCAGATAAGTCAGGTATAGCATCAAGCGGCGCATTCTTTACGGCGAGTACACCAGCAACTAATAATGCAATCATAGCCGCAACTACCAAAAGCTGATTTGATACAGACCACTCAATAACTTTTGCTACTAGAGAATCCCGAGGATCATGTATTTTATTTTTAATTTCCTGCATCCGCTTCTGACATATTTGGCATTTGCATATCATCCTCTGGAGTTTCAGCTTGCGGCCAAGGTTTGACGACAGCATCGCCTATACCATATGGATTATTAGCTTTACCTTCAAGCTGTAGCCATAAATTACCACTCACCTCATCGGTATATAATGTTAAGCCTTTTGCTTGATAATAACTTGGCTTCCCCTCAAGCAACCATGGCTCTAGGGCGCCGAGTAAACTTGCTAAGGCTATTTGTAATTCTTTATCAGTAATTGCTTGCTTAGCTTGTACAATCGCGGCCTCCGCATTATCTAAAACAAATTCTAGCTTGGTGCCTCTAAAATTAACTAACAAATATTCTTTTAATGCTAGCGCTGGATCAAGCATTTTTACATCGATTGCTGTATTACCGGTTAGAGTTTTTGCTATATAAATACTGCTATCGATTAAATGATCTATAGATCTTAATTGATCATCATCCAAAACTAATTCTGCTAATGGTTCTTGCAACCGCTGCATCTTTCTAAAAGACTCGCTTAGATTACTTTCTGAATCAATTAAAAATTGGCCACTAACCACAATCTCATCACCTTCTACAACCCCAGATAAAACCTGAATCAAACCTTTATTATAAATTCCTGTTTTGACTTTTTGCGATCTAAAACGACCATCACCCAGTGCTATTACCACAAAATTACCATCTGAACTGCGAAGTATTGCCTCAGATGCTACCGCTAAACGTTTCTTTGACGTGGTTTCGAACACAACATCTGCATAAGCCCCTGGCCTTAGCACCCCATCTTGATTATCTAATACCAAACGCACTTGTCCGGTTCGGCTCGATTTATCAATAGTTGGATAAATATAATCTATTCTAGCGCTGCGTACTTCGTTAGACATATTAGGTAATGTTACTTCTGCTTTCATATCTTTAACTAGAAAAGCCAAATCTTTCTCTGCAACGGAAACATTAATCCACACGCTCGAATAATTTTGAATAACAGCCAGCTGCATACCAGATTTTATATAGGTTCCTTGCTTAATATTTAAACCACTTATAATACCATCCACCTCTGCATAATAAGGCACATACTCCAATTTGCTTTTCAGCTTTTTAATTTGGCCTAATGTTTTGTCCTGTACACCGAGTGATTTTAAACGATGAGCACTTGAAGTAATTCTGCCCCTGGATCCCGAGCTAATGGCTGCTAGATAATCTTGCTGAGCTGAGATTAAATCAGGACTATACATAGTGAATAATTGCATATTCTTCACTACTTCATCGCCAACCGCAGTTACATTCAAATCCTCAATCCAGCCAGCAATTCTGCTAGATATCTCATGCTGTATACGCACATTTTCTGTTACCAAGCCATAGCTTCTAATGCTAGTTCCAAACCATGCTGCAGTCGCTTTCTCGGTTCTAACTCCAATATTCTGGATGGTCTCTGGAGCAATAGTGATAGCCCCTTCTGCTAATTCTGATGATGATGTTTGCGCTGATACAGAATCATCCGCAGCTTCTTCCTCTCGCAAGACTAAAGTCATTCCACAAATAGGACATGATCCAGGTTCTGTAGCTATATAATGTGGATGCATAGGACAGAAATATTTTTCTTCCGCTGCGAAGCTTGAGTTAAATATAAAAATTAACGATAGAACCTGACATAAAAAGACTATTTTTCTCATTGTATATTTGGAATAATATGGCTGTTAAATGAAGCTGATAATTTTAAAAAGCGGCTTTTCTGTTTTTCTAGCTGAGATGCTATTGTCAACGCATTAATCTCTGCATCCAATACCGACTCTAATTCAGCGCTACCAGCTTCATAATTACGTTTCGCACTTGAAACAAAATTTTTAATAGCTTTATGCTTTTTCTGTAAAAGCTTGATATTTTCTAATGCCGTATTGCGCTTCGATATTATTATAGTAAGTTGTTTTTTCCATAACCGCTTCGTATCATCTAATGAAAATGCAACTTTTTGTTTAGAAGCCATAGCCGCTCGTAATTTAGGTTGTTGATTTGAATTATACCATAATGGTATTGATATCGCAGTATGCACAGAGAACCAATCTTCGCCCGAATAACCACTACCCTCCTCGCGCTGTTTGTATAAAGCGCTAATACCATAATTTGAATTATAAGATTTATTCGCTATTGTAACACTACTATCAGCGATCTTTAAATCATCACGCATAATCCTAACTGGGTAAATTTGGTTTAAATCATCAGACCATTTTACTAACTGTACTTTAGATATAGTCAGAGTGGGTACTTCATCAATTAAACGAATCAACTCAGCTTCAATAGCAATACGCTCAGACTTCAAATTATTAAGATCTTGTTCTATCTCTGCTCGCTCTACATCCATTTCTGAAAAACTACCATATATCGAACGCCCGGCTTCAAGTTGACCAGCGAAATAGTTTTCCAAACTTTTATATAATTTTAATTGCTGTTTAGTATATTTCTCGAGCTTTTTTACTTTTTCTAATTCAACTAAAGCCGTGATTAAGTAAGCTTTTAAATGAGCAGATTGATATTCCGCAACAAGCTTTTGTTTAGCCGATATATTGCTATATTTGTTAGCTTTAGCCTTGCGCAAACCATGATTTGGAATCATCTGATTAAAGCCAAGAACTTTAGCCGTTGGTAGAAATTGATCAAACTGAAAATCATCCACGGGAACATTATCAACGCCCAAGATAACTTCTGGATCAGGCAACCCCATAGCAGCTTTAGCTAATTGATTTGAACTTTCAGCAGCTGCTAAAATTGATAAAATCTGAGGATGATTTTCCAAACGCAATAAATATTCATCAAAGCTTGCGGCCATAGCCTGACTTGCGCAGAATAAAATAAGACTGATCAAAATATTGCGAAGTAATGTCATATTATTTTATATATAATCTATACAAGAACTAATAAGTTGTCCCTAAAAATTCTGCTTATACAAGAAGAATTTATGAATTAGCTGGAGTATCAATCTCAATTACTCTAGCTAGGGCATAAATTACTGAAGCTATTTTAGCTGCGTGCTGGATCTGCTCGCGTCTAACCCCTTCCTTTTTTAAGGTCCTCTCATGAGTATCAATAGAAACCCGGCAGCCATTTACCACTGCAATAGCGAAAGAATATAATTCGAATTCACGCTTTGGAATACCGTGATCACAAATGACATTCATTCGAAGACCAATTGGTAGCCTAGAATATTCTTCATCTGATACCAAACTCGTAAATCTATGATACATATTACTCATTGCCATAATTGATGTGGCAGATTTAATAACATCTATAGTCTTGCTATCTAATAAATATTCTGCTGTTTCCAATAAAGCCTCTTCAACTTTGTGATTTCCAGCTGCATAACCAGATGCTAACGCAATGCCAATTAGTAATTTTTGATCAAGTGGAGCATGATCAGGATTTAACACAGATCGAATATTAACCTGAATATCCCGAGCATATTTAGGTATTGAATAGAACAAATCTTCAAACTTGTTAGTATGATCTTTATTTTGCATTTATCTTCTTAATAATTTTTGTTGTACTTTTTCCAGCTTCTAAATCTACCAAATATATCCTACCTCCATTCTGGGTTACTATATCTGCACCTACAACCTCCTCAACTTTATAATCACTACCTTTAATCAGAACATCTGGAATAATCGACCTAATCAGCTCTAGTGGCGTATCCTCACTAAATAAAACAATATAATCAATTTCAGCAAGTGAAGCTAAAATAATTGCCCGCGACATTTCATCGTTAATTGGCCGATCTTCACCTTTTAATCTTTTTACCGAACTATCACTATTTAAACCCATTACCAAAATATCACATTGACTCTTAGCCTCTTGAATTAATTTTACATGACCTGGATGTAAAATATCAAAACAACCATTAGTGAAGCCCACCTTTTTACCTTGAAGTTTTAACATTGCCGTCTCTTCAAAAATCTCTTTACGTGGTTTAAGTTTTGTTAATTTATTAACATCTCCTAAAATCACCTTTTTAAGATCAGTTTTATAGATTCTAGCCGTGCCTAAACGCTCAACTACGATTCCTGCGGCCTTATTTGCTAAATAAATAGATTGTTCAATATCAAGACCAGATGCAATAGCTGATGCTATCGTGGCAACCACAGTATCTCCAGCACCCGTCACATCGAAGACCTCTTTTGCTACTGATGGGATATGCAGTGACTTGCCTTGTTCTTTGACCAGATACATACCATCCTTACCCAAGGTAACTAAGACATTAGTAATCTTATATTTCTGGCAGATATTTTTTGCGGCAGTCTCAATCTCATTTAATGATATCTCAAACCCTACTAAATCACAAAACTCCTTGTAATTTGGAGTAATCAAATAGCTGCCACTAAAACATGATAAATCACGTTTTTTAGAATCTATGATAACCTTAACTCCTTTTTCATTAGCAATTGAAATAATCTTACATGCCAAATTATCACTGATGGTACCTTTCTGATAATCAGATAAAACAATTATTTGATAATGATTTAAGATTTCTGTTAAGTTTTTTAAAATCACCGTCTCACTTTGCTGGGAAATAAAACCCTTAACCTCTTCATCTACCCTCAACAAATGCTGAGTACCGGCAATATATCTAGTTTTAACCGGCGTTAGTTTTGCCTTATCTGTAATAAAGATAGTAGAAATATTCTCCTCTACATCAATTATATTTCTGATCTTTGCTCCCGCTTCATCATCTCCTATGACTGATATAAACTTCACATTAGCTCCTAGCGAAGACATATTTGCTACAACATTACCAGCTCCACCTAATACATAATTACTTTTTGTCTGATTGAGAACGGGAATCGGTGCCTCAGGTGATATTCTATCAACTGATCCATAGACAAAATTATCTAAGATAATATCTCCAATAACACATATTTTTGCATTACTAATATTCTCAATATCACGCGCGTTTATTTCCATCATTCCAAATTTTTATATTACCATCCTTATCTATTTGTATAATTGCATATAATAAACCAACCATTAACCAGCCTGAAGAAACGGTCCAGGCTGCATAAAAGCTTGAGCTTGAAGCTATAGGCCAGAATCTTAAGAAAAAAGTTAAAGCTGCACCAAATAAAATAGGATTCTTATTCAACAATTTGCGTTCTTTATAGAGATTCCGATATATCTCATAAAGAAAATATAAGAATATTAGCAGCCCTATAATTCCTGCCTCAGCAAAAATCTCAACATAGAAATTATGCGGATGAGTATAATGTCCTGGGCATATTTTACGAACCTCCTCCATCGGCATTGTCATATCATGAGGAATACCACATATATCCTCCTGTAAAATATAACGATAATGTTTGGCTCCTACACCAATAATTGGACTAGTTTTACCTACAGCATATCCATTCTTAAAATTTAAACCATAGGAAGAGCTCCAAAAGTTACTAAGGTCATTATATGTCATTACAATCTGACGATTGAAAACTTCTGGCTTAATGAAAAAAATTGATGCAAGTCCTAATACCCCAATGACCATCACATATATAATATAGCGCCGATAATTTTGATAAAATAATAATGTTATCAAAATGCCAAAACACATTAATAGCCATGCCATTCTATCACCAGAAAAAGTAACAATTACAAATGTTATGCCTATAAACACAATATATAATATCTTTTTGCGATATGATAACTCCTTAGAAAGCGCCCTATCAAACATATAAATCAACAAAGGGAATGCCAAAAAAGTAATATGAAAGCCTAAAATGTGATCTTTTAGAAAAGCTGTAATTAACAATGCTGATTTATCATCACCTGTCATACCTGCATTAACTCCAAATAAATCAGTGCCTGTCACAATCTGCCAGAAACTATCAAAATATATAAAAATTAATGTCAGTAATAATGATTTAAAGAATAAAATAACATTTGTACGTTCTTTAAAAACCCACTGCGACAGGGCTAAAGCAAAAACAGGAAAACGTATCCATGGGATTGACCTTTTAAAGGCAATTTCAGGATATTTAGCAAATAGCGATATAAAAACTAAATAAACCCAAAAAACTAATAAGATTTTAAACCATTTTTGGTTAAAAACACTATAGTCTTTTTCTACGATAATTTTGATTAGGAAAATAACCGCAATAAGAGATAAATTTATATCAATTACTGCCTTACCAATAAATGTTGCGATCGGAATTATTAAAATTAATCCCAGGCCTAAATAATCAAATATTCTCTTTTGCATCGTTTAAAATATCTCTACGTATATCATCTAATTTCTTAGTTGTAACTCTAATATTAAACTTCTTTTTAGATTCTTTTAATGCCTTAGCTGAATATTTACATCTCAATTCTTGATCATCGATAAAATGCCGAATATTTTCTATTAAGGATTCAATATTTTGTTTTTTAGCATATAATGCATTAGCCCCTGATATCTCTGGTATCCCTCCAGATTTACAAGTCACAATAGCTAATTTAGCTATGATAGCCTCCAAAACTGTTCTACCAAATGGCTCCTCCCATTGCGAAGGCAAAACTGCAATCTTGGACGAAAACATTTGCTTCATAACATCGTTAAATTCCATATGAGTATAATGCCTTACCCTTTTTGGATGTTTATTTAATCCAGCTTTAAACTCCTCAATATAAGCATAATATTTTTTTGAAAAACCCCCTATAAAAACAGCCTCCCAGTCATTTAATTGATCAAATAATTGATTTATTGCATGCAGTGATTCCAAAGCCCCCTTCTCTTTGGTAATTCTTCCAACAAAAATAATCTTATTAGTTTTTATCGCTTGAGAATCATTTGAGAAAGCTTCTATATCAAGACCATTATAAACTATAGATGCTTTATCCTGAAATTCAGGCAACCCTTCTAAGAGCCTTTGCCGGACATAATCTGAAACACAGTAAATATGCTCACTAAAACTTAAAACATTGCGACGAAATTCTAGGTTGTCCTGGGACTTCGCATCATCATTAATATCATTATGTAAATGCTGACAGATTGGAATAGAAAGATGTTTAGACAGGTATTTAGCAACTTTTGATCTATTGTGAACTTCTACTAAATCAAATTTTTCCTTTTTAAGTATATTGATTAACTCTTTAGCAAATGCCTTATTTTTTGAAAGACATAAATGCCTTAAACGCTCTGTAGGAATATAACGATAATTTACCCCTTGATAAGACTCTTCTTGTTTGGTTTTTCCTCCAAAGATTGTAATATTTGATTTATATTGTGAGAATAAGTAATTATCCTTAATACATAAAGTTATAGCGCCAAAATCAGCTTCACTAAATCCTTCAATTCTTGGCAATATAACTGCAATCTTTTTATCCATTTATAAATTCCGCCTTATGCCTTTTTCTAAAAGCAATTTCTTGCTTATATGATGTAAAATCATTAAAGATGGCTTTAGATAAATCATCTTATAAAAATTATAAATAAGAAATATAGTAACCAAATTAATCATTCTTTTTATCTTAGTTAATAATGTTGTATCGCTACTAGGAGAATTTTTACGCATAAACTTCCAATAACTCGATAAAATCCTTAAATAAAATTTACGCCTTAGCCCAAAATCAAGTTTTAATGATTGCTCAATATTATAATAATAAGCAAAGAAACGATCATAATTTTCCTGTCTAGAATTTGCAGATAGTTTGTTACTATCTTTTGAGTGATTATCATCAAAAGGTGCTATCACCATATAATCATCTATTGAGATAAATATTTTAGATACTAACGCCAAGTTTAAAGGCAGTGATTCATCTTGGATAAATATTTTTTTCTCACAACCACCTGCATAAAGAAATGTTTCGCGTAAACAAATGAGATTTGTTCTAACATATTTGCCGTTTAAAACAGTCTTAATTGGATTATAAGAGATTTTGTAATTTACCTGAGCAGGCAAGATGTAGTTTGTATCTTTCTGCAATTCGCTATTAAGTCTTTTCCCATATAAAAAATCTGCTTTATTACTAATGATAATTGGTATTAAGATTTTACATATATTCGCTGGCAGTAAATCATCTCCATCTAAAAATAATAAATATTTGCCCCTAGCTGCATTAACACCCTGATTTAAACGAGTTGCAGGGCCTTTATTATCATTGCTGGAAATTAAAATTACATTATTATGCTGCTTAGCAATTGCCCGAACAATCTCACAAGAGCTATCCTGCGAATTATCATCAACTATAATTATTTCCTTGGTATAGCCATCATCTAATTCAAGAGCGGACTGGACGGTATTTGATATATATTCTGACTTATTATAAAGAGTAATAATAATTGATATATCCATCTATCTGATATCCGTATGGCTATTTATTAATTTAATAACGTGATCAGCCTTAAGATCCCGTAATGACTTCTCATGAATTAAAGTGACATTCTGCCCCCTAGGAGACACTAAATCAAATAATGATTGCCCTGAGAAAAACATAATAATTGGTATTTCCAAATATGAAACAATGTGCATTGGCCCTGTATCACCACCTAAAATAAATTTAGACCTCCTGCCTATTTCCGCTAAATCATCTAGTGATGTTTCATTAATTAAATTTATTAAATTATTTTGATCTTCACCCGATTTCTCAATAATATCATTTATAATATCCCTATCATCTTCACGACCAATTAACACAGCTTTTATATTACGTGCTTTAAGATACGTATTAATATGAGCAAAATTTGCAGCAGACCATCTCTTATCTGGGTTACCTTTAGAGCAACCAGGTATGAATATAGCAAAATCATCTGACCCAAGGTCATATTTACCTATATCACTCTTAAGCCATGATATCTCACCATTAGGTATATTTTTAACTCCCGTGTCCTTAAATAAGATATTATAATAATCTTTTATATGATGATGTTTATATGTATCACGCGGATGATGGTGTGAACAACCATGTACATTGCCAACCCATTCTGGCTTAGGAGATTTTAGAAGCTTGTAATAACCACGACTTCTTGTTGAATTTTGCAAATCATACACCCTATCAAAAGGCACTTTGCCATTACCATGTAATTTGCGATATATACCTATTGTGGATTTAAAGTCCCACCATGGTGATCTATTATCATACCACACCTCATCGAAATAGCCCATCTTCCTTGCTAATTTTATAAATGGTTTCGTAGTAAGTAAAATAACCTTAGCATCTTGATGGTGCTTTCGTATAGCTTTAAAAGCGCCCAATGCCATAAATATATCGCCTAAAGCACCATGTTTTATAACAAGTATTTTCTTATACATAATTTAATAGCATTAATAGCACAGTTTCTTAGCAGCTTAAAATTAAATTTAAATTTGTAAAAAATAATTATTGCTGAATTGATAGAATATAAGCAGTTATATTCACTATGTTAAAGCAAGCTTAAACCCCTCATGAGTTGCAACAAAACCAAGTCTAGAATAAAATCTATGCGCATCAATACGCTCCTTATTGCTAGTTAATTGAGCAATATTACAGCCTTTTTGTCTGGCCTTATTAATTGCCCATTCCATCATGAATGTTCCAACTCCTTCTCCTCTATACTTACTATCAACATGCATTCCTTCAATTAATGCTCTATAGGCGCCTTTAACACTCATATTTGAAATAAAGCTAATCTGCAATGTTCCAACAATATTAGATTTTATTTCTGCCACCACCAATAATTGATTAATATCCTGATCAATTCTATCAAAAGCCACATAATAACTATTTGGAATATTCTCCTGAAAATCTTCTCTTAATGCACCTATGGGATTATCGGATATAATGCGCACAATATCTGGAACATCCTCCTTACTAGCTTTTCTAATTTTGATTTGTAGCTTATCCATATTCCTGCTTATTAATATAATTTAACAACTATAATAATTCTGATATTCTATTGGATGAGGTTGTGATTTAATAGCCTCCACCTCTTCCCTCTTTAATTTTATATAGCTATCTATTTGATCATTGGTAAATACCCTACCTTGCAATAAAAACTCTCTGTCTTTATCTAAAGAGTTTATTGCCTCTTCTAATGTTGTAGCAATATTATCTTTTTTTAACAATTCTGACTTAGGTAAAGAGTATAAATTACGCTCTTCAGGATCACCTGGATGAATCCGGTTAACGATACCATCTAAACCCGCCATTAACATTGCCGCCATAGCAAGATAAGGGTTGGCACTTGGATCTGGATATCTAACCTCAATCCTTTTATCCTTTGCAGTGGCTGCATAAGGAACCTTAACTGTTGTAGATCGATTCATATCAGAATAAGATATGATTGTTGGAACAGAGCTTCCGCTGATAAATCTTTTATATGAGTTAGTCGAAGGATTAGTAAAGGCATTTAAAGCCCTACTATGCTTTAGAATACCGCCGATATAATATAGAGCTTCGGAAGAAAGGCCTGCATAATAATTACCAAAAAAAAGATTCTTGCCTGCCTTAATAATTGATTGTTGTAAAGACATACTGCTACCACAGCCATCACCAAGAGGCTTAGGCATGAATGTTGCAGTTTTTCCAAATGAACGAGCAACATTACGCACAACATATTTGCATTTCTGAATATCATCAGCAATATTGAGTAAGGTATTAGCATTCAATCCTAATTCATTTTGGGCTGGTGATGCTTCATGGCGATGGTGACGAACCCATACTCCCATACCCTTTAATACTTCCGTTATTTCGCTTCTAATATCACTGCTAGAGTCTATTGGCTGAACAGGGTAATAACTATTTGCAAATCTTTGTCTATGCCCCAAATTACCAGAATCGTACTTTCGATCGCTATTAGAGGGGTGCTCCTCTGAGTCAACGGCAAATCCAGATTTATGCCCCTCATTATAGAATTTCACATCATCAAAAATAAAAAACTCTAACTCCGTACCAAAATAAACATTATTACCTATTGCACTATTCATTAGATATTTCTCAGCTCGCACGGCTATACTTCGAGGATCCCTATTATAATCTTGCATTGTATTTGTACATAATACATTACAAATTAAAATTGCAGTAGGCTCTGATGCAAAAGCATCTACACAAAAACTTAATGGATCAGGTTTTAATATCATATCAGATTCCGAAATATCCTGCCACCCCTTAACTGATGCACCGTTAAAAACGATTCCATTTTCTAAAATACCCTGATTTATATTACTGACCTCATAAGATATGTTATGCCAACCTCCCAGACTATCCGTAAATCTAAAATCTACAAATTTTATATTTTGCTCTTTTAGCTTATTTAAAAGCTCATCTATAATTGCCATTACTTACCTCTAGACATTATTAACTTTTGATTGGGCCAGCACAATATTACTTTCTATATTAATCTCCTTAAGTGATTTATTTTGCAATTTATTATTCATAGTTGAAGCTTTAGAAATTAGGAAAACTGCATTTGGGGCTAATAAATTAGCGCCCCAGGTGATATTCAAATTTTGTAAAAAGCTAAAAATTCCATCATATATAAAATATCTTTTCTCTATTCTGCAGGCTAAGTCATCAACAAGTAGCTCAAAATCCTTAATTGTACAAAAATGTATATTGGGGGTGTTATACCATTCAAATGGTAACTTCTTTGTGACTGGCATACGCCCTTTAAAACCAAGATATAACCTATTCATTACAAAGCCAAAGTTCGGCACAGATATGATAGCATAGTTAGCAATACGTAATATCTGCGATATAACTTCTTTCGGATCTCTTGTTGCTTGGAGTGTTTGGCTTAAAATAGCAAAATCTATCGAATCCGTAGGGTAATTATGCAAATCATTATCTGCATCACCATGAATTACCGAGATGCCTTTAGAGACCGCCTCCATAACCTTCTTATTTGATAGCTCGAGCCCCATAGCAGATATGCTTTTTTCATTCTGCAGAATTTGCAATAACTCACCGCTACCACAGCCTATATCAAGCACTTTGGCATATTCTGGCACAATGTTTTTAATAATTTCTAAATCTTTACGCATTTTGATAATTTGCATTGATGAAGTTTTCTATTACTCTTTCCAAATCATTATTTGGCAATAAAAAGCTATCATGCCCCCTATTACTTTCAATGATTACACTACTAATATTTACACCGGCCATCATTAATGCTCTGGTAACTATCTTTAGCTCCTTTGGCGGAAATAACCAATCATCTGAAAAGCTAATAGCGCATACTTTAACATTATTTGCATTTATATATGCATTACTTAAATTACCCTCATTTTCATCAATAAGATCAAAATAATCCATTGCCTTGGTGAGGTATAGATAAGTATTTGGATCAAATCTATCAACAAACCTAATGCCCTGATGATGCAAATATGATTCTACAGTAAAATTAACGCCAAATTGCGACGATAGCTTCTTGGATGACTGCAGATTGCGTCCAAACTTCTGTGCTAAAGCAGACTCAGATAGATATGTTATATGTGCAGACATACGCGCTACCGATAAGCCCTTACCTGGAAATTTATGAGAATTTAAATAGCTACCATTACACCAATCAGGATCGGCAATGATACTTTGCCTAGCAACCTCATTAAAGGCAATATTTTGCGAACTATGTCTAGCTGAGGTAGCTAACGGCATAGCAAAATTGATAAATTCCGGATATTTTGAGAGCCATTCTAAGACCAGCATTCCGCCCATAGATCCGCCAATAACTCCAAATAATTTACTTATGCCTAAATGTTCTTCAATAAAAGCTTTCTGAAGCTTGACCATATCGCCAATTGTTATAACTGGAAAATCAAGATCATGTCTCTTTCCTGTCTCTGCATTGATCGTTGTAGGTCCCAAGGTCCCCATACAGCCACCTAAAACATTAGCGCAAATCACAAAATATTTATTAGTATCTATAGGCTTGCCTGGGCCGATCATAAAGCTCCACCAACCTTCCTTACCAGTCACAGGGTTATCAGATGCAGCATATTGATCGCCAGTTAATGCATGACAAAGTAAAATAGCATTTGATTTATCAGAATTTAACTTACCATAACTTTGGAAGGCTACAGGCACATCATTAAATGACACTCCGGAAGAAAGGGTAAGAGCCTGATTTTTAGCAATATAAACAATATCGCCTATTTCATAGCTTTTTAAATTACTGCCAAATGTAAGCTGTATTTTTTCCATTGCAAATTACGTTATATAACTAAATATTGACTCTACTTATCATAAGGGTCTAAACGATATATCGCATAAATCCACTAGAATAATCTCTGAAATGGATTATGAATTTATTTTGCTTATTAACTATGATTATTTTCAAAAACTATGAATCATGAATTGCAAGAATACAGAAAAGAAATAAACAATATTGATAACCAGATAATGGAGCTCTTATCAAAGAGACAAAAGGTTGTAAATAATGTTTCTGACCTTAAATCTGATTCTTTAAAGAACAGTTTCATCATGCCCCAACGTGAGAAAAGCATGATCCAGCTATTACAAAAACAGAACCCGAATATTGATCCTCATTTAATTCAGTATTTATGGCGAGGCATTATATCTTACTCTCTATATTCAGAGAAGCCTTTTAAAATCCATCTGTCAAAACAATGTAAAAGCGCAGAATTGCTAGCATATTTCCCGAGCCCAATTCCAAAAAACTTTCATCCCGATATTACTAGTATTGTTAATAATATTAAAAATACTACCAATGACCTTATCGTCTTAAATTATAATGAGGTTATTGATAATTATAAGGTAATTACAAAAAATAACTTTTTTTGTTTTAAGAGATTTTCCACAGATAAGAGCCTAGTATTTGGAGTCATTAAACCAGAGTTTTTAGCAAATGAAGTGAATCTTTATATTGAGGGCATAAATAATGGTAAAGATGCCTCAAATAGTTTGTACAAAAAAGATGATTTAATTATAATTGAAAGAAATGAAAAGGATTTAAACAGCCTATATATTGGCTCGTATTAGATAATATTTACAAGTTCTTGTGATTAATTAAACAATATTTTTGATTTTATATAGCCCCTTTAAGACTAATCTGGTAGTAGTATTTCATATGATCTACAACCAAAAACTAAACAGCATTATGAAAAAAAAACTTGAAGTATATCAATATAATGACAGAATTACTCCAACAAATTCGAATAGAAGCATGTTTCAAAATCTGAAATCATATATAAAAATCATTTTAATATCATCCCTTTTAATCTGCAATAGTAGCTTTGTATCAGCTGATGAGTTTATCTCTATTGGAACTGGTGGAGTTACCGGAGTTTATTATCCAGCTGGTGGGGCTATATGCCGCTTAGTTAATCGAAATAGAAAGAATCATGGTATTCGTTGCTCTGTTGAATCAACAGCAGGGTCAATATTTAACCTAAATGCATTAGAAAACGACAATTTAGATGCCGGTGTTGTACAGTCTGACTTACAATATCAAGCATATTATGGTACCGGTCACTTTGCAAATGACCTGCCGAGAAAAAATCTTAGAAGCTTATTCTCTTTACACACAGAGGTATTCACAATTGCTGCAAGAGCTGATTCTGGCATAACAAAGCTAGATGACCTTGTTAATAAAAGAGTAAATATTGGTAATCCAGGCTCTGGCCAAAGAGCTACCATGGAAGTAATCATGAAAGCAAAAGGTTGGGATAAGAACACATTTAAACTTGCATCAGAATTAAAAGCATCTGAACAAGCCCAAGCAGTTTGTGATAATAAAATCGATGCCATGATATTTGCATCTGGTCACCCTAATGGTGCAATACAAGAAGTAACCACCTCATGTGACACAGTCCTAGTTGATGTTACCGGGCCAGAGATTGATCAAATTGTTAATAATCATAGTTATTACGCTTATGCAGTAATTCCGGGCGGAATGTATGTAGGCAACGAAAATGATGTAAGTTCTTTTGGTGTAAAGGCTACATTCCTTACCACTACTGAAGTAAGCGATGAAGTTACATACCAAATAGTAAAAGCAGTTTTTGATAATTTTGACAGTTTCAAAAATCTTCACCCAGTGTTTCAAACATTAAGTAAAGAGGATTTAATATATAACGGAAATACTGCACCACTTCATGCTGGTGCAAAGAGATATTTTAGAGAGAGTGGATTAATACCATCTGAAAAAAAATCTAAGTAATTTTCTTTAATATAGTTTATGTCCTCTGATAATAATCTAAATTCTCAATTAGAGGATTTAGTAGTAGATAATGATACCGGTGCAAGAAGACCAGAAGGATTTTCCTTAACGGTTATTTCAACAATTGCATTTACATGGTCACTATTTCAACTTTGGATTGCATCACCTCTACCATTCATTTTGGCAGAACATTTTCCATTTTTTAAATTATTTGTATTAGATGCCACTAAGTCAAGATATATACATTTGACATTTGCTTTTTTAGTGGCGTATTTAGCATATCCAGCAACCTCAAGATCACCAAAGACTTATATTCCAATAACAGATTGGGCTATTGCATCCATTGCTGCTTTTTCTACGTTATATTTATTATTTTTTTACACAGACCTCTCATCAAGAGCCGGTATACCAACACAGTCTGATATTGTAATTTCAATGATAGGACTTGTGCTACTGCTAGAAGCTACGAGAAGATCACTTGGGTTACCTCTATTAATTATAGCCAGTATCTTTTTATTTTATACATATTTTGGTCAATATGCCCCTGATGTTATTCAGCATAAAGGACATAATTTATCTAAAATTGCTTCACATCAATGGTTATCAACTGAAGGTGTATTTGGTATTGCCTTAGGAGTATCATCTGGCTTTGTTTTTCTTTTTGTATTATTTGGCTCAATGCTTGATAAAGCTGGAGCCGGTAATTATTTTATTCGTGTAGCATTTGCATTACTAGGGCATATGCGTGGAGGACCAGCTAAAGCTGCTGTATTATCTTCTGCAATGACTGGTGTGATCTCTGGATCTTCTATTGCTAATGTTGTAACAACAGGAACTTTTACCATACCATTAATGCGGAAAGTTGGTTTCACTGCTGAGAAAGCTGGTTCTATAGAAGTAGCCTCATCTGTTAATGGTCAAATAATGCCTCCTGTTATGGGTGCAGCCGCATTTTTAATGGTTGAATATATTGGTATACCTTACACAGAGGTCATTAAACATGCTTTTATTCCAGCTGTAATTTCTTATATAGCTCTTTTATATATAGTTCATCTAGAAGCTGTTAAAAGTAATATGAAAGTTATAGCTAGGAGAAATGTTATAGAACGTCCTGCTGTTCTTAGACTACTCCGCATAGCGATAATTCTTTCTTCGGTAATTATTTTATCAGGTATCGTATTTTATCTATTTAGCTTTATCAAAAATGTCATCCCTGAGCACACTTTACTGGCAAGCTGCTCAATTGTGACTTTAGTTTATATTAGCTTATTAAAAACTGCATCCAATTATGCTCCTCTAGCCACAGAACAAGAAATCGACGAATTACCAGAGCTTGCACCTACCGTTAAATCTGGACTGCATTATCTATTACCAATCGTGGTCCTAATATGGTGCCTAATGGTGGAGCGATTATCACCAGGACTTTCCGCCTTTTGGGCAACTATATTTATGATTTTCATATCTCTTACTCAAGATATAGTAATAAATTTTTTCAAGCATCAACTAGACCTCAAAAAAGATGCAAGAAAAGCATTTGCTGGTTTCATGGATGGCATGATAACTGGAGCCAAGAATATGGCAGCTATTGGTATAGCTACTGCTGCCGCTGGTATTATTGTTGGTTGCGTGACGCAAACTGGTATTGGTGCTAAGATGACTGAAATAGTTGGAATAGTTGCTGGTGACTCAATCATGATTATGCTGGTGCTAACAGCTATTATTTGTATCATTCTTGGTATGGGATTACCAACCACAGCTAATTATATCGTTGTGTCTAGCTTAATGGCTACTGTGATTGTAGAATTAGGCAAGAAAAACGGCTTAATTGTACCACTTGTTGCTGTACATTTCTTTGTCTTTTACTTTGGCATTATGGCGGATGTGACGCCACCTGTAGGCCTTGCCTCCTTTGCAGCTGCTGCTGTATCTGGTGGAGATCCAATAAAAACAAGTTTCCAAGCATTTCTCTATAGTACAAGAACTATGATTTTGCCTTTTGTATTTATTTATAATAATGAGCTTTTATTGATAGGAGTAGAAGGATTTTGGAATAGCTTTCTTATATTCATTATCGCATCTGTAGCAATTTTAATATTCTCTGCTGGTACTCAAGGATATTTCATTGTAAGAAGCAAATTATCTGAATCATTTGTTCTTATATTAGTGGCATTAACACTTTTTGTGCCTTCCTTCTGGATAGATAAAATTAAACCTCCATATAAAGAATATCCTGTGAGTGAGATTGAGCAATTATTGGATGATAATCATACTAAAGTAAGGCTTAAAGTTGAAGGTGAAGATTTTATCGGTGATAAAACAAGATTTGTCGTAGATGTAAATTTTGCTGATAATTTAACAGCAAAAGAAAAATTACGTGATTATGGAATAAGCCTTTATGAAAATGATAATGGATATTATGTTGACTCTGTAGGGTTTGCGAGTCAAGCTGAGAAGGACGGCCTTACTTTTGATTTTGAAATTACACACTTATTTCTTGCTCAAGAGCAGCCAGGTAAATTGGTAGTATATATACCAGCTCTACTAATTTTTGCTTTTATAGCATCTTTTCAATATTCAAGACGTAAGGAGGAAACATATGTATAAGAATATTTTATATCCAGTTGATATATTTGATGAGTCTTCATGGGAGAACTCATTACCAATAGTAAAAGAATATTGCTCAACATTTAATGCCAAACTCCATGTTATGACAGCAATTCCAGATTATGGTATGGCTATTGTTTCTCAATATTTCCCAAAAGGCTCGATTGATACATTAGTTGAAAAAACGAAACAAGCGCTTCATGCGTTTGTTGAAAAAGAAATTCAAAATAAAAATATCGAGATTGGTAATGTTATTATCAGTAAGGGTGGCGCTGTGTATCAGTCTATTATTGATTCTGCCGAAAAAATTGAAGCCGATCTTATCATGATTTCGGCTCATAGACCTGATTTAAAAGATTATTTATTAGGACCGAATTCAGCCAAAGTTGTGCGTCATTCGAAAATCTCAGTTTTAGTAATGCGTTACTAATTACTTGAAGAACAATGTCATTTGATCAATGCCAAGCTATTATTGATAAGGTTTCGTGCTCTGTTACCGATTATTTAAGCAAGAAGCTTAATGAGAAAAAAATTGATGGTTTAGATCATTTTATTGAAATACTAGAATATTCCACAATTGGTTCAGGAAAAATGCTTAGACCATTTTTTACCTGTGTGATTGGTGAGATTGCTCGGGTAAATAATTCTGATTTAATAAAGCTTGCCTCCGCAATTGAATTAATTCATTGCTACTCCTTAATTCATGATGACCTGCCAGCTATGGATAATGATGATTACCGACGTGGTAAGTTATCTACTCACAAGCAATTTGGTGAAGCAAAGGCAATCTTAGCTGGAGATGCAATTCAAGCTTTAGCATTTGAAATATTATCCGATATTGAACATCCGGCTATTGCCAAAGTAATTAATATATTTGCGAAAGAGATAGGGTCTGTAGGCTTAGTTGGTGGCCAATATCTTGATTTAGCAAATGAGAATAATAAAGATATCACCTTAGAAATTGTTAACCAAATCATTTTAAAGAAAACTGCTAGCCTTCTTAGGCTATCTACAACACTACCAATATATCTATCATCCTCTCATAATGATCTTATCGATAATATGGATGAATTTGGTACTAATTTAGGTATGGCATATCAAATAATAGATGATCTATTAGATATTGAAGGCAATATCGCAGAATTAGGTAAAGCAACGGGTAAAGATAAAGCCATGGGCAAACCAAATATCCTAGCTGTAATGCCATTTAATCAGGCTAAAGTCTTAGCTGAGCAATTAATTCATAATGCTAAAGTAAATATAAGTGTCTTTGAAGAACAGGCCGAGCCTTTAATTGCAATGCTTGATTATATTAAAGATCGGAAGAATTAAACAAATTCATAAACTTCATCATTAAATTACTACTCGATGCTTCCGAGCGGGATGACCCCGCCTCTACGGGGTGATCTTCTCATACCAACAAATTAACATTTCCGTACGTTACGGGCAGGGATTCACATATTACCCAATTGCATAATTCGTATTTCATATTGGATATCGAAACTTGTAGGGGCGGGGTCCTCCCGCCCGTTTTTCAACAAATACAAATCTTACAAATCTCTATTTGTTCCGGGTGGTAAAAACCACACATCAACGTATAATTAAACAAACCCTCCAGCTTGATTATTTTAAAGATCGAAATATAAAATTAGGAAATAGTACAACAAGTATCTACATTTGTTGATCTTTCTGCTATAATGCTATCTGCATAATACATTTCTTGAGCATTAACATTTTGAGGTAAATACTTTTTAAGTTCTTCTTTTTTCATCAACTCAAATTTATCAGTAACTTTCTTTAGAAAATATTCTTCATAGAATTTCAAAAGCTCAAGCCCCATTCCATCAGGTATAAGTTCTAATTTGGACATTGCTTCATCATAACCATGCCTGGTAAATAATTGTGGTATTCGTACAATGAGCTCAGCCTTCTGTATTTCTTCTCCTTTATATGCTTCAAAGACATTTTTAATTACATCCGGAATATCTTTATTATTATAATTTTTTTGGAAATAATCAAAAATCTTATGAAATTTATCTTTTTGGTAGAATTCCAAAAGCTCAAGCCCCATTCCATCAGCTATAAACTCTAATTTTGAGATTGCTTCATCATAACCATGGCTGGTAAATAATTGTGGTATTCGTACAATGAGCTCAGCCTTCTGTATTTCTTCTCCTTTATATGCTTCAAAGACATCTTTAATTACATCCGGAATATCTTTATTATTATAATTTTTTTGGAAATAAACAAAAATATCATGAAATATCTTTTTTGATGCATAATCATCTGCACCATATGGTAAAGAATTGTTAGTAAAGACAATATCACATGCAGCATGGCATATCTCATGCATAAATATTGCAAGAACAGTTTGATTATAATCTCGTGCTCCAACAATTATCTGTTTACCTTGTATGGTTACACCTCTGGGTAGGTTTGCTCTTGAAGGTTTTACATGATATAGCTTAGTGCAATCCGAATTTTTTAAATCAAACTTTATTTCAGTTTCATTATCAATAGCAAAAACCTGTAATAAGGGCTGAATCAATTTAAAAGCCATGCTATCAACTGGAGTGAAGGCATTTTTTTCTTCAGATTGTTCAATCTCAAAAAAAGAGTTCGGATATTGACTATGAAAGAGATAACCATAAAAATAATTTATATCAATCTGGATTGGTTTATTATAAAGAGGGTAAAGACCAGTTTTAGATATTATTTTATTTCTAACCCAGTCCATTGTCTCCATATTTAAAACATTCATTACTTGATTAATTCGTCTTGAAAAGAGCTGAAGATCACAATTAGGATGAATATATTGAAATAGCTCATATTCTTTATCATGATTTGTGATATATGCATCGATTCCATTTGAAAGTAATATCGCCCAAACCTTAACGCAGTTAGCTTCATCAGTTAAAGATGCAGCTAATGTTAAACCATTAATATCAGAAATTCCGGCCTGTTTAATCTTATTTAATGAAGCGTAATTAATATTTATTAACGTCCTTAGTTCTGATAGATTTCTTGTACATGATACATTAACACCGGCTAATATTGCATTCTTCACTGATTCTACATCACCATTTGAGATAGAAACTAAGAATTGTTGCTCCAGTTGACGAAATGGTTTAAGAATTTCGTCATATCTTGCATCAAAGCCTTCAGGAAAATAAAGAAAAATATCTGGGCTTTCTAAATATATTCTTTTGATAAATCCTCTATTACCCGCCAAGACATTAATAGAAGCTATTGAAGAAAGATTATAATTAGCAATATTAATATCTTCACTTTGTCCAAAAGGTAAAGAATCCTCACCGAATTTATGTGTAAGACCTATAAAATCACAAGATTGAGCAAGAAAGTTTATAACATCAACTTTTTTATCTGAATCACTAATAACTTTTTCAAACGCTTTATTATATACTTCTTCATCTTTAGTGAGCGCAAAAAATATTGCTTGTAATGTATCAACAGCATTGTCCTCTAGATAGCTATGCCACTTTTGTTTACAAAAATTAAAAAAACTTGGATTTACTCTGAGGAGCAAAAAACTAATAGGTGTTAACCCATCTAATTTCTTCTCTCCATCTTCATAATAAATATTACCCCAGAAATCATGCCATGATTCTTCCATAGTAAATGATTCTACATATATAATTAATTCAAGCAATCTGGCGCAATCTTGTTGATCTATAGTTTCTTGTGCTAATTTTTCGATATACATTGCAATACCAGCTAATGATTCCTCATCAAAATAAGAGTCTTCGCTTTCAGAATCAGATATGTTAGTTATAGATTGTGAGGATGATGATCCTGAAGAACTTAGGCTCTCTTCATCAGAATGACCATCATCTGAAGAACTTAGGCGCTTTATACCAGAAGGATCTGTATATTGTGAATTGAAAGAATATGATCGTGATCGTGACATTTAATTAAGTAAAAGTTACCCCTCTCTATGTGTTGATAAGGAGACATATTATACATAGAATATCTTAGTTGTCATCGTTAAAATAATGCGACGAAGATATAAGCTAACTCATTATAGAAAACCATTACTTTGCTTCTCCCATAAGTCTTGATAATGGCCTTTAATGCGAATTAAGTTCTCATGTAAACCATCCTGGACGATGTCGCCTTTGTCAAAAACCAAAATCCTATCAACATTTTTAAGCGTTGATAACCTATGAGCAATGATGATAGTTGTCTTACCTTTAGTTAACTTTTCTAAGCTTTTTTGGATATAATCTTCTGTCACTGAATCTAATGCAGAGGTCGCCTCATCTAAAATAATAATTGGCGCATCTTTAAGAAAGGCCCTCGCTATTGCAATTCTTTGTCTTTGACCACCAGATAGCTTTACCCCTCTTTCACCAACTAACGTCTCATATCCACCTGGTAAATCATTAATAAACTCATTCGCATAGGCAAATTTCGCCGCTTGAATGATTTCAGCCTCTGTGGCACCATCTTTAGCAAAAGCAATATTCTCAGCAATAGTTCGGTGAAATAATAAAGTTTCTTGCGGGATTAAAGCAATCTGATTGCGTAAATCCTCCAACGAAATATCAACTATATTCTGACCATCAATTAAGATCTCACCTTCATCAATAGCAAAATAACGTAATATTAAATTTACAAAACTCGTCTTACCACTACCGGAATAACCAACTAAACCGATCTGGCTACCCGCTGCAAGCTTAACATTTTTATTCTGAAATAAATTATTATTTCTCTGATAACGGAATGTAACATCATTAAAACTTATCTCACCTTGTTTGATCCTAAACTTATTGGCAGCTTTTTTTGATATAATATCATGCTCTATTTTAATTAATTCCAAAGCTTGATTACATTTCCCCATTTCATGAAAAAAATTAGGTAGCTCAATCCCAGAAATCCAAGCCATAATAATTAAACTCCAGCCTGTATAGAAAATATACACTATATCTGATGTCGAAATCATATCTAATTGCCAAAACTTAACCAATAAATATGTATCCAAAACTCCCTGTAATACAAAGCATATTAGCGCCTGAATTAATCTAATTTTGAATGTTAAATGATAGGTTCGACTATTTAGATTTGCTTCTTTAATCTGAGATTTTTTGATATATTGATATTCGCTTTTCTCCCTTGCATAAGATTTAACTGCAAAGATATTAGTAAAATTATCCACAATCTTACCAGTTAGATCACTCCGAGATTCACTATGTTCTTTGGAATAATCATTGCATTTTCGTGCATAGAACAAGCAAATACCAATATGAATAATACACCAAACCAATAGTAAAATTGCAAAGCTTGGATGGATTGAGGCAAAAATAATACCACCAATGATAAAAGCACATAATGATGGTATAAAGAGTGTAATAATTAACTGGGTTATACGTGTTAAACCATCAGTCATATCATTAATCTTAGTTGCAATAGATCCAGAAAAATTATTCTGGAAGAACTCATAAGAATGACCATTGATATATTTAAGCATATACATTCGGACATTTTTCTCAAATATTGGATAAGTCCGAGATGATAAATAATCATAAGATCTAAACATTACTTCAACTAGAATCCATACAATAGCACCAGCAATAAGCCATGGCATTACCACAGGCCAGATCACATCCTTAGACCCGGTAAAATTTATAATCTCATCTAAAAATTCGCGAAAGATATAAGGAATTATCGTATTATCTATTGTCCAAGCAAGATGTAATATTACTAAGGAAATAAAAAGAATCTTTTGCTTAAAGATAAAATTCTTAGTAAAGCTATATAAGGTTAAATTAGATTGAATCATTCTGATTAAATTTTTATTAATTTATAGATTATTAGATTTATGCCTTTAGCAGAGCAATTATTACAAATATTTATAGATCAATTAGTTGCAAGCATGATTGTTCCAATGAAATCTGCTTATATTTTAAACGTTATTGAGAATTTAAATCCAGAACTTTTTATTCCTGGTACAATTGTTGCGCTCTTGGGTAGTATTATCGGAGGAATAATAAGCTATATATTGGGCTATATAATTGCGAATAGTTTCTTCAATATTAAACAAAGCCCTAATAAAAAATATCAGAATCTTTATTATTTCATGCTATTAACACCACTGAATTATTTTGGTGGTGTGATTACATTTCTAGCCGGATTTGGTCACATGAATAAGAAAAAATTCATACTCTTGCTCACAGCTGTTAATTGTGCTTATTTTTTGATTAGGGCATTATTGTTTATTGCCTGATATATGCACATATATGAGTCGGAGACCACAGATCGGAACAAGAATGCAATATATGTTTAAAGGCGGGTAGGAGGATCCCGCCCCTACGGGGTGATCTTCTCATTCCAATGGTTTGACATTCCTGTATGGTACGGACAGGCGGGGAAAGCACATATATTCACCCAATTTTATAATCTATATTTTATATTGGATGCTGAAACTTGTAGGGGCGGGGTTTTCCCGCCCGCATAACAAGTGAGATTTTAATGTATATTAAGACGGGACAGATCAACATATGGGTTTGCTTCAACCAAAAATGTAAGTTTGACATTGGGTCAATCACAGGCAGGATGACCCCGCCCCTACGATGTTAATTATAACATATGTTTACGATATTAATTATCTCTCTTGCTTCCGGTAGGGAGAACGGTGCAACAATGAAATGAAATATTAATTTTGGCCCTTCAAAAAATCCTCCACAGACATTTTTTGCTTGCCTTCAAGTTGGATAATTAAGGGTTTAATTACGCCGTTACGGCAATTAATTACAAAAGAATTTTTGTCCAAAATTACTGCCCCAATATTCTGATGATGTTCCTGCTCGGTAAACTCTGCCTTAAATATCTTTAATCTTTTACCCTTAAACTCCATATATGCTCCTGGGTAATCAGCTAGGCCTCTAATAAGATTCAATATTTCGCTACCAGTTTTATTAAAATCAATTTTGCTTTCGGATTTTTGAATCTTACTTGCATAAGTGACGCCCTCTTCTGTCTGAGGGATGGCTTTATCCTGACCTTTTTCAATTAAATCTATAGCTTGCAACGTCAGGTCAGAACCAATTTCAGCCGCAACATCATGTAATTGACTTGCATTCATGCTACTAGTTATAGCCAAATCATGCTGCAGGATAATATCACCCTGATCTAAAGCTTTGGTCATTTTGATAATGCAAATCGCTGTATCTTTATCACCGGCCATAATACTCCGCTGGATTGGGGCAGCGCCACGCCATCTTGGCAATTTTGACGGATGGATATTAATAGCGCCAAATTTAGGAATCTTAAGTAAAGCCTCAGGTAATATTAATCCATATGCACAAACCACCAATAAATCCGGCTGCATGCTACGCATAAACTCTATATCCTGCCCATCCTTAAAATTAAGTGGGGTGTGGCAATCAATCTTATGCTTCAAACAATAGTCATGAATAACTGTATTAATTACCTTCTTACCACGATTCCGCTCTCTTGGTGGCTGTGAATAACAACAGAGTAAATTATGCTCTGAATGATGTATTTTTTGTAAAGCCCAAATAGCAAAATCCGGGCTACCCATATAAATAATTTTCATTTATATAACAAAATATATTAGAAAAATTCAAACTAACACATAAAATCAGATTCTCCATAGCGAAATAAGTATTTCTTATACTGCTACATATTTTATCTAATTAATTATGAAGACCGCTATCAATTAAGTGAAGATATTACAGGCATAATTGGGACCTAAGATAAAACTTTATCTAGTATCTTTCTTTGGGAATTTCAAACCTAATGACTGAAATACATACGGCTTATCGAGCCAATCTTTCTTGACTTTGGCATGTAAGAATAAATTAACTTTTTTATCAAACATATCCTGCAATTCCAATCTGACTTCGGTGCCAATCGTCTTTATCATCTCGGCTCCCTTGCCGATAACAATCGCTTTTTGGCCTTCCTTTAGGACATTAATTACCTGGTTAATAACTATCTTATCATCCGTTTCAACCCAGTTTTCTGTTTCAACAAAAAGATTATAAGGTAATTCATCATGTAGGTTTTCAAATAGCTTCTCCCGTGTCAGTTCGCTTGCCATAAAACGCACCGGCATATCGGACATTTGATCTTCAGGATATAAAAATTCTGACTTAGGTGCAGTTTCAACAAGATATTTCTCTAGATCCTCAACTCCCTCACCTATCATTGATGAAATCATAAATATCTCATCAAAAACTCCACTATTATGAAATTTCTCCGCTAGCTGAAGTAATTTATTTTTGTTCTTAAGCAAATCGATTTTATTGATCACTAAAGCTACTCTTTGTTTTGACTCTTTAAGAGTTTTGGCAATTTCCTCAGTTTTAGTAAAATTATCACGAGCGGCATCAATCATGATTAAAACTGTATCTCCACTATCTAATTGGCTCAAAGCCTCATGATTAATAGCCTTTTCGAGATTATGTTTAGCATTAAATATACCTGGTGTATCGATAAATACTAATTGTGTATTATCAATAACAGTTATGCCCTTAATCACATTACGAGTTGTTTGCACCTTACGGCTAACTATTGATATTTTTGATCCTGTTAACCTATTCACTAATGTTGATTTACCAGCATTTGGCTCACCAATTATTGTTACGATCTGACATTTAGTATTACTCATTTTTTTTCTCTTTTTTTTCTAATATTTTAATCATTCTAAGTGCTAATTCCTTTTCAGCTTCCTTTTTTAAGGATGCAGTAGATGTAATAGACTCATATCCTTCTACTTTTAACTCAACTGTAAAAACTGGTTTATGATCTAAGCCTTCTTGATTAATTATTTTATATTTGGGCAAATCCATCCTACGCTTTTGTAATAATTCCTGTAGTCTTGATTTCGGATCTATGGGTATATGAGTCTGAACCTGAATAAAATATTCTTCCCACAGCCCTAGGATAACTTCTCTTACTGTATCTAGATTCGAATCTAAGTAAATAGCACCTAAAATAGCCTCTAAACAATCTTCTAAATTTGACGGGTTTTGATGCCCACCCTCCTTACGTTCACCATGACTAACTTTAATGATTTGGTTGATTTCTTCTCTTAGAGCTATTTCAGATAAAACTACACCACTTGCTAAATATGCATGTTTCTTAGCAAGATCACCCTCAATCTTATTAGGGAATTGGTGATATAAATACTCCGTAATGATTAGGGAAATAATCTTATCACCTAAAAACTCCAAGAGTTCATAATTCTCAGCACCTAAACTTGAATGTGTTAGAGCACGCTCATAAAGCGCATTGTCACTAAAATTATAATTAAATATTATGCTCATATATCTAATCTATATTTTGAAAGATTCTTGTAAATCTTATTTTAGTAAAAAACTCATAAATACGATAAAAAATATTATGCGGCTCTTCCGATCTGTCATAAGACATAAAAATAATTTTAGCCTCTCCAACTAAATTCTTATAAGGGATAAAGCCAACATCATAGCTAAATCTACTATCTTTGGAATTATCACGATTATCACCCATAAAAAAGTAATGATCCTTTGGCACTACATAAACCCTTGTATTATCCTGGGGTAAATCATATGCCTTCTCAATTATATTGTAGCTTTTTCCCGATGGTAAAGTTTCTTGATATTGATCAAGCTTAACATCTTTACCATTTCTATCCTTTGTCAGGAATGGTTCAAGTTTCTTACGTGGAACTAATTTTCCATTAAGGTATAATACGCTATCTTTAACTTGTATTCTATCTCCTGGTAGCCCTATTAAGCGCTTCACATAATTGATTTTTGGATTAAGGGGCAATCTAAAAACTATAATATCTCCACGCTCTGGTCTGCTATCAAATATTCTATTCTGAATCGGAACAATGCCAAAGGGAAAAGAATATTTGCTGTAACCATATTGATATTTGGAAACAAAAATAAAATCCCCCGTAAGTAAATTAGATTTCATTGAACCCGATGGTATATGGAAAGGCTCAAAGAAAAAACTCCGGATTAATATTGCTATTACAACTGCTATAACCAGTAATTTAACTTCGTTAAGAATTCGTGTCATTTTCCATAATTAAAGATTTTCCTGTCATCTCATCAGGCTGAGTTATGTGCATTATCTCCAGAATTGTCGGAGCTAAATCACAAAGTTTACCATTAGATATATTGTAATCCTGCTGAGAGATTAACAGACAAGGCACATCATTTAATGTATGTGCCGTGTGCTTTTGATCCTGCCTTTGATCATACATCTGTTCTATATTTCCATGATCAGCGGTTATAATCAAATTGCCATTATTAGCAATAACAGCATCTGAAACTCTAGCTACTAAATCATCCAAAACTTCAACTGCCTTTATTGCCGCAGAAAAATTACCTGTATGACCAACCATATCAGCATTGGCATAGTTAACGACAATAAAATCATATTGTCCTATATTGATGGCCTCAACCAATTTTTCAGTTATTTTTACTGCAGACATCTCAGGCTGCATATCAAATGTAGCAACATTAGGTGATGGAATTAAAATTCTGTCCTCACCCTGTTTTGGGGCTTCAGCTCCACCATTAAAAAAGAAAGTGACATGAGCATATTTTTCAGTTTCAGCTATATGTAATTGCCTTAATCCAGAATCTGCTAAAACATCGCTTAATGTGTTTTTAGGCATCTCAACTGGAAATAAACAAGGTAGGATTTCTGTTAAATCACTAGAATATTCGGCCATTGAAAGTGTGGTAGCAAAATTTACCTTTTGACTACGTTCAAACCCTGTAAAATCATCTTGAAATAAAGCATTCGCTATTTGTCTAGCGCGATCAGATCTAAAGTTTGTAAAAAAAATACTATCATTATCTGATATCCCAGCAAAACCTGATATAGTAGCCGGCATAATAAATTCATCAGTAATGTTGTTAGCATATGATTCCTTTATATAAGCGTTTATATCAGAGATCTGATTTACATTTCCTCTGATAATATTATCATATGCTAGCTTAACTCTTTCCCAATTATTATCTCGATCCATAGCATAATATCGACCAGTAACTGAAGCTATCTTAATATTACTTTGTGATTTAATTCTATTTTGTACCACCGATAAAAAATCTAAAGCAGATTCTGGGGCAGTATCACGTCCATCTAATATTGCATGTATATAAACTTGAATATTTGCTGCTGCCAGGATTTCAGCAAAAGCTAATACATGCTCCATATATCCATGCACTCCGCCATCTGATATAATCCCAACAAGATGGCAGATGTTATTACCTGCTTTAGTGTTACGAATAAAATCCTGTAATATCGGCCTATCTTTTACTTTACCACATTCAATCTCAGAATTTATTAATGGTAATAATTGTTTAACTATACGACCAGCACCTATATTTAAATGACCAACTTCTGAATTTCCCATTTGACCATTAGGTAACCCTACAGAAGATCCTGAAGCATCAATTCTAGAAATAGGATATTGCTTGATTAAACGATCCCAATTCGGAGTATCAGCCTGATAAATTGCATTATGTTCTGTGCTTTCGCTAATACCGAAACCATCTAAAATACATAAAACTACTGTGTCCTTAGTCATATATACAGTAATTAGAGTTTTGTTTTAATCTCACCAGCCTGAACATAATATAGCTGACGTACAATTTTGATAGCATAATCACCTATACGCTCATAACTCTTAATAATATAAACAAGCGAAACTAATGAAGCTGGGTTATCGCAAATTTCTTTCTCACTGTTAATAATCTGTTTTAATAAATTATCATAATATTCATCAACTTTATCATCATTATCAAAAACTTTTTTTAGTTTCGGGAAATTATATTCAAGAAGATTTTTATTAATCTCTGTTACCATATTGATGATTTCAGAATTCATCTTGATAATTTGTCTTTGGATATCTTCAGGTATTGCGATATTAATCCTACAGCAATTAGCAATAATGCTTTTTGCTCTATCTGCCATTTTTTCATATAGAGCTCCGATTTTAATAGCCGCTACGACGAAACGCAAATCAATAGCTACAGGCTTTCGAAGAGCAAGTATCGTGATCGCACTATCGTCAATTAGACTATATAATTCATTAATTTTTTTATCACGCATCTTTGCCTCTTCCTTTAAAAGCGGGCTTGCTTTATCTAGTGACTCTTGAGAGAACTCAATCATAGATACTACCATTTCACCTAGAGCACTTAATGAGTTTACCAGACTGCTTAAATCCGTCTCAAAAGAATGTACGATATGTTTTTTTTCTTCCATAATCCTTATTACAAAATTGCTAAATTAAACTTCTAGCTCACAATAATGCACAAATTTGATATAATCAGATAGCTAATGCATTCTTATGGGTTAAAAACTATAATATATATATATACTAGATTTTTTAAATGAAAAATATTATAATTATTTCGTGTCTATTTTTAATAGATACTATGGCAATAAACGCGACTTGTAATAGGCTTTGCGGACCCGGGGGCGGTACCCGGCGTCTCCACCAATAAAACTGACTTTTAGGTAAGTATTATGGGGACGAAATTAGTATCGACGTGAGTAGTAAAGAATTTGTTTTTGCTTAGGAATGGCATCCTGGACGCAAGTCAAACTGTCTTAATAAATGCAAATGATAATTATGCATACGCATCAGTAGCTAATGAAAATTACGCTTATGATGCAGTAGCTGCAGCTTAATTCCAAAGGCAATTGTCTTAAAATTTAGCTAATGCTGATGGGGTTCCGAGGATTTCCTAGCAACAGAAAATCCTCACCAAATTCATAATTAGACAAATACTATATTATTTTATATCATCGGTGATATCAAAACATAGCAGCGGCGCTATGATTGTATGTGAGAAATTACTTTTTTTACTCCTTTAATACTTGACGAGAGCTCGGCTATAGCTTTAACCTTATCCTCATCACCAGCTCGCCCGAGAATATAAATATTACCATTATAAATACTAATATTCACATCCTTAGCTTTTAATTCTTTGCTCCATATAAGCTGTAATTTAACACTAGACAGTAACGCAAAATCTAAGAATTGACTCTGATTTTTATCCTCTGTATCAAAAGATACTTCATTAATAACCTCGCTCACATTATTAATCTTCCAAATCAATTTTATTGCTTCTTGAATATACTCTCTGCTTTCACTATATCCCACCAATAAAACTCTGCCGTCATATACTGACATATTAATCTTAGAGAATTTCTGGTCTTTGTTATTATTTAATAATATTTTTGAGGCCTGGGCTAAGATCGCCGAATCTAGCACCGTTTCTTTTACAGTTTTTTCTCGAGAAATTAAATACCCTGTGCCAAAAGTTGCAATAGCAACAGTTTCAATGCATGAAGTTAGAATTAAAATAAATGAGAATAGAAATAATTTTTTAGACATATAATTCACAGAATAAAAGCAAGTAATAGATTTTAAGTCTTAAATATTATAAGACTGCTTTTAAAGCAATATCAAATTTCATAATGATACATAATGTTAATTCCTGTCAAATTAATGCAAGCTGCCATCTTTCAGGCACAGAAAGCTTACGCAGCTTACGAAGTTCCTGTTGGCGCAGTAATTAGTGACAGAAATGGTAAAATAATTACAAGCTCACATAATCAAACAAGATCTTTAAATGACCCAACTGCGCATGCAGAGATTTTAGCTATTAGAGAAGCCTGTCAGAAATTAAAAACTACCAACTTATCAAATTATGTTATTTTTAGTACTTTAGAGCCGTGCTGTATGTGTGCCTCTGCAATTGCTACCGCCAAAATCAGCAAGATCTATTTCGGTCTATATGATGAGAAATTTGGCGGAGTGGTAAATGGAGCGCAAATTCTATATAAAAAAAATGCTTATCCTAAAATTGAAATATACCCTGAAATGCTAAGTGATGCTGCAAGGCAATTATTACAAAACTTCTTTGCTGATAAGAGATAAATATTTTCTTATCTTTTGATAGAAGTTTAGTAAAATGTATTTAGCTTAATAACCAGTATAGTTACTACCAGCAGCAACCTTTATATTTGTATTATATCTAATTAGATTTCTGCTTGTTTTTATTACCAATTCATTCAGTATAAGATAAAATTTTCATAGAATATGCTTCGACTATATTTAATATTTCTTTTACTACTTAATGGGAACGTAATAGCTGCAGATACTAAATCTGGGCACAAACTTTTTTCACTCTATCCTTACAAAACCACTTTAGACAAGCATGATATTGCAAAAATCGTTGGTATTCCACTGCCAAAACCTGATATAGACATATCCAATAATGCAACTCCTATTGAGCATCCCTCTATCTTAAATCAGAGTCAATTTTCAGTCTTAACTCTTGATGCTTTAGCTATGATGCCTTGCGCACCAACGCCCGTCCTAACAGAAAGAATTAAATTTAATAAATATAAAGACATCTCATCTAATAATCTACGTAGGGCTGTGGGAAGTCCCGATGTCGCATCAGGACATATTATTTATATAAAAGGCTTTCTTCGTGATGTAAATTGCCATCCTATTGCTAATACTGATATTACAATTTGGCAGGCTAATGCTTACGGCGTTTATAATGACACTGCAAAACACACCCCCGATTATGATCCATATTTTCAGAATGCCGGTTTTACAATAACTGGCACAGATGGAAGTTTTGAGTTTATCACAATATTACCAGGTAGCATTGATGACCAAGCTCCTTTTATAAATTTTTATATAGCTATCCCAAATGAAATCTCTTTTGAAACGCAAATATTTTTTCCAAACCATCAGCTTAATAGCTCTGACATCCGATTAAAGAAACTATCTGAGCCAGTAAGAAACCTTTTAATGTCCTCGATTGCCCCTGTAAATCAAGAGGAATTAGATGAAGGTTTTTATATGGTAATTGATCTGATAGCCAATGTGATCAATCGGTATTAAATTAATAAAAAGTACTTAATTTCATAGGGTGAAAACCTTGCGATCGCCTGAAAATCACGAATTCGTTCAATCACGGGCGGGAGAACCCCGCCCCTACAAGTAGCAACATCAGATATGAGATTTGAATTATGAAGTTGGGTATTATGTAAATCCCCGCCCGCAATAAAATATACAGGGCATTTGTAATAAATTAGTTGACCGCTATAATTCGGACTGTATAAAACCCTCCATGTTTGCTTATAAATTTAGGCAAGCCTTTTCGCTCCTTGAATTATCACTAGTTATTATTATAATTTCATTACTTGTAGCTGGTGCTACAAGTGGGTTAAAAATTGTTCGTAAAGCACAGATACAATCCTCTATCAAAAAGATATTTAGCTATAAATATGCCTTCCATGAGTTCGTGGCTACATATCAGGCCATTCCTGGTGATTTCTCATCAGCTCATAGTTATTTTGATGATAGTTCTGATAGTATATGTGGAGCCCAAGCAGATTGTAATGGTGATGGCGATGGTATTTTAGAACTTAATGAAAAATCAAATAGTGAAATATATCGTGCCTGGCAACATCTATCCTTAGCTAACTTTGTAGATACAAAGTTTTTTGGAGAATGGAATGAGAAAGATTCTATAGCAAAATCTCCTTTGAATGAAGGTAATATAAGCTTCGATTACGATAGTAGCCTATATAATAACATTCTTAAATTAGGCTCATATATATCTTACAAGGGTGCCTATAGTGACGGCGGTATATTTACTACAAAAGAAGCTAAAGCAATTGATGTCAAATATGACGATGGTGATAGTAATACAGGCAAGATTATTGGTTATAATTCTTTTTATCTAAATGATGCTGAGGTAGTAGAAAGTGATTATTGCGTAGATGGACCTGCTTACAAAACCTATAATAACACTGATAATGCCTGCAATATTGGGTTTTTATTGGATAAATAATCTATTTGTTTTAATAATGCTATCGCACCTGTTCTGGGTTTGGGGACATATATTCACCCAATTTTATAATTCATATTTCCGGGCGGGAAGACCCCGCCCCTACGGGGTGATCATTATACCAAATAATGAACATTCCTCATGTTTCCGGGCGGGAGGACACCGCCCCTACGGGGTGATCATTATACCGAATAATTAATATTCCTGTATCTTACGGGTGGCTTGGAGGAGGACATATATTCGCCCAATTTTATAATTCATATTTCATATTGGATGCTGAAACTTGTAGGGGCGGGGTCCTCCCGCCCGGGATTAACCGAATTCAATATTTTAAGGGGTGGGAACAAACGGCCGCACGGATTAATAATCCTTTAATCTTATGATATTAGAACAGATTCTGTATTTAAAAATTAATAACCAAAATAATTAGCAATTGGTTTTGTTATAGAAATAATCTCTTTAATATTATTCTTGTTAATTTCATTTGGCACTGATAAGCCTCTGATATTACTGGACTGAGTATTAAGCAGGTCATTTGATGGAGCTAAATTACAAAATTGATAAATTTCTTTTAATGTATTTTTTGGGTCATTACATAAATCTTCATACCGACATAACATTACATTTGATTTAGGTAATTGCTCAATTAATGATTTTGCATAATTATATACCATACTCCAATACATAGCCCAGGCTTTTATATCATTACCAGTGTTAAATTGCTTTTGTATCTTAGTAAATTTCTCAACATCAATGTTAATTAATTTTTTATCTAGCCCAAATTCATAATGTCCGGACATATGCATGAAATGCTTAGTTTTCGGGTTTTTACGATGACTCTCAGAAAAAATTCTATCTTGCCTTACGATAGAATTAATATGTGATACAGGGTCTCTTACCATGATAATTGCCTTACTCGAATTATTTAACTTAAGCAAATAATGTAATCGAGTAATATTGTAATTAGCTTTGGTAACATATCGTTTTGATGATCTAGCTAATAATAATTTATTAATATGCTGAAAATAAAATTGAGAAAATTCTTTATTCTGAGTATTTTCTGGTAGAATATTTTCTATATTATCATTATGGAGATCTGCAAAAAAACTCTCCCATAAAATTTCCTCTAATGCTTCTGGGCTTTTTGCTGATATTTCCACTCCATCCTGATGTGAGCGCTCATGTTTTTTTGAGATCTGTGTAAAAAGATCACAAAAGGATAATAATTTATTCCAGATATATGGCGTAAAAACCATAGGAAAATCTCTATATCTATGTGATGTGCAATCTGGGTTTTGGACTATATTCTCAAGCATTAATGTAGTTCCAGATCTAGCTAAACCCGTAATGTATATAGGCTCATCAGGAGATTCAATACTTAATTTATTTTTGATTAATTTTGTTTCCAGATTGCCTAATGCAATCCATAATTTCTTATTAGAGAAAATCTGCTTACCCAAATAATAAGCCAGATTTGAAAATTCTTGCGGCATTAATCCTGTGATTTTGTTGGCTTGATATTCCCTGTTTTCTTAGAAAACTTATTAATGATCTTTTTATAGAAATTCCTAAAATGATACCATATGAGAAATGCAAAAGAAGCAAGAATAGCAAAGATGAAAGCTATAAAACCAGCTATCGCACCAGCGCTACCAAGCAAAGGAGCTAAATATGCATTTGCATTATGACAAAATAATAAAGTAAATAGAATAAAGAAATTTCTTAGGAAAAACATTGTAGGAATTATAAATATTTTAATTTAAACTCATAATATATATGCAGCAGATAGCAAGTGAATACCAATTTATAACTGCTCAAAATGTTAGAATTTAACATAATCAGAATAATAATGTCTTACGCTTACAAGCCTTCTCAAATAAGGTATATTATCAACATCTCTATCTGTAACGGCTCTTAATTCCCAAATTACTGAACCATCATTATCTACTTGCAAAATCCTAGATTGTGCAGATGAGGAAATAATAAAGCTATCATCCTTTAATTTTTTAAAATAACCTCGCCAATAACTATATGATTCTGGGTAAGTAGGATTATAATAAACTATATTTATTTTATCATTTTTGCTATTGTAAGACAATATTCGTGGTGCCCGACTAATCGTAATTTTATCACCTTTACTAACTACTGTTCCGCTACCATCATTATCATAAATATAAATATTACCATCTTGATTTAGCCTTGCATAATGCTGATTTCTCCAAGGGCCAGTCTTTGCCCATACAACCTTTTTTAATGATGGACGGATAACCGCTACAGCATCTAGGCCACGCATTGAAATAAGTAAATCTCCTGCTTCAAATATACTATTATTTGCTAAGTCAGAAGAAATATATTGGACAGAATTTGTATGCAAAATATCAAAAACATCTGTACCATCTTTAAATTTAAACTGTTGGAAGGTGTGATTTTTTTCCAATACAAAACTAGTTAGGAAATAAGAATATTCGGAATCAGCAAAAGCCTCTGTTATAGATATTTTGTCTAATATCTTACCATCACTACTATCTATGATATTTATCATATCATTCATATAAGCAATATTCGCATTACTATCAGTAAAATCTATTAATGGAAAATCTGTTGATAGATCAAAATCTAATGCATATATAATACCATTCTCATCAATATTGAAATCATGATGAAACTCATCAATAATTTGCCAAATTACTTTTGAGTCCTTATCGAGCCTCATCATGCTAATACCACGATAATTATCAAATTCCCTTAGATCATTAGTAACTATCACATCACCATTTGGAAATAAATGAGCATCAACAACAGCCTGCACAGTGTCCTCAGGCTCTAAATCAATATCATGCACCTTTTTAAGTTCTGGATTTACTATATCTTTTTGTATATTCCAGCTATGAACAATCTCGCCTAAATTATTTACTAGTATTAATCCTGGATTATCAATAAAATGGGTTGCTATGAGGATTAAATCATTATGAACTTTATCCTGATCATCTACCCAAACTGTAATATCTTTAGCAAATTCTTTATCATAATCTCCATAAAGAGAGCTTTCTCTTTCAATAGTTACGGAGGAGATAATTTTATGTAAAATTTGAGAATTCCGACTAAAAATACCAAAAATAAAAAATAAAAAGCAATAAATAGCTATTGCTAGATATTTTAATATATTTTCTAACATGTTTCTAAATACATTTACCGTTAATAATATAATAATTCATACTTGAGCGCTTATTAACAATTTTATAGTTTTGGCAATGCCGATAAGCAGAAGTCCAATTTTTTAAATTCTGCTTAGTTTCTAATCCTTGACCTAATTTTCGAGGCTGTAGATAATTAAAACTATAACCACCATTCGAATTTCTATATAAATCAAAATGTGTCTCTTGAGCAAATTCAAAAGATATACATGATGATAATAAGAAAATAGCAAATAATGAAATTATTAATTTATACATAAGAGACCAATTTTATTTTAATAAACCAATATATTAATAATATATAATATAAATCAAATAGATCTTTTAGAGAAAATAAAATTTATAGGTACCTAACTCTTAAGGATTTCTTTTGTTTAAATATAATATAACGAAGATGTTAGCTTAAATGTCACAAAATATACATAAGCTAACTCTATAGTTGATATTCTAAGAGAGACTAATACAAAGCTATATAGTATATATCTCGAGCTACAAACAATTTACAATAGGATAATTTTGTCATCATTTAACTTTTCATCACATAAAATACAAACACCTTTAGCCGAGATATTACGTCCAAAATCTTTCTCAGAACTGTTAGGACAAGAGCATTTATTATCAAATAACAGCTCATTTATTAATCTGCTAAATTCTGGCCATCTTATTTCGGTAATTTTATGGGGTAATGCAGGTACAGGTAAAACTACCTTAGCACATTTAATTGCTAATAAATATAATGCATTTTTTTCAGAGTTAAGCGCTGTTAATTCCGGATTAAAGGAATTACGTGATATTATTAAAATGGCTAAGAGTAGATTAGAATCTGAAAATAAACAAACGATCCTATTTATAGACGAAATTCATCGCTATACCAAAACACAACAAGATGCATTATTACCTTATTTAGAAAATGGCACGATCTTTCTAATTGGAGCCACCACTGAAAACCCCTCTTTCCAGATTACACCTGCATTATTATCTCGTATGCAGATTTTATCTTTAAAGATATTGGCAAGTAATGATCTTCTAAAATTAATACGGAAAGGCTATAGTTACCTCATGACTCATCATGGTAAAATTACCTTAGATGATAAAATTGGTGAATATATTTGCAAGCATGCTGCTGGTGATGCAAGAACAGCTTTAAACTTGGTGGAGAGCTCATATTTTTTATTAAAGAATAATCCAAAAAAGCATCTATCCCTCGAAATGATTGAAAGCCTTACCCAAAGAAATTATACCAAACATTCAATTCAGGAACATTATAACTTAGCCTCAGCACTACAGAAATCTATACGAGGATCTAATCCTGATGCTGCAATTTATTGGCTTGCAAGAATGATATCTGCGGGCGAAGATCCTAGATTTATAGCAAGAAGGCTAATTGTAATTGCCAGTGAGGATATCGGATTAGCAGATCCAAATGCCTTTTCCTATGCTATTTCTACCTATCAATCTGTAGAAATATTAGGCCTGCCAGAATGTAGAATTCCGCTTTCTCAACTTGTTATTTATCTAGCTAAAGCTTCAAAATCAAATATTGCCTATAAGGCCATAGATAATGCAATTTATGATATTGAGCAATCCGCAATGATCTATTCCGTTCCAGATCACTTAAAAGACTCACATTATAAAGATGCTAGCACATATGGTTTTGGCAATGATTATATTTATTCCCATGATCATCCGGAAATTGAACAAGATTTCTTACCAAAAGAACTAGTAAATAAAAAATATATTAAATCCTCTTAGTAAGAACCTTATTTAGTATAATGTGATAAATTATTTGTGATTATAACTTATTAATTACGCCTTAATATTGATGATGATAATGAGCGCTCATAAACAATACATTTGGAATCTGTGATTCCAATAGAGTTACAGAAATCAAACGACTCATCAACATTGCTAAATTCACCAGTTGTTAAGAGATACCAAATATTATCTTGCGTTTGCACATCATAAACATCAATTACAGTGTTTCGATTAAGTCCACCTCGCCTTAAATCCAATTTATTTTTCTCAATTCCATGATTTGTTATATAGCCTGATTCGCATTCAAGATATTTAGAATATTTCTTACAGAAATTATCTACTGACTGATCAAATAATTTATCAGATGTAATTAATAATTCATAGCTAACACCACCTAGATATGTAACATATTCTTTGATTAATTTATCTTTACCTGTTGAAATTTGAGAAATATTTACATCCCTTATTTCAACCTCTGTCTTTTCCTCATTCCTTTTAATATATACTTGTTTATCAGCCAGCGCTCCTTCAATGGCTAGTTTATTTCTGTAATTAAATGCATCTTCCTTCGATGCGAAATTACCCACTATTTTTGTTTCCTTCTCGACAATACATTCTACATCCTTATCTGACATGGATTGGCAATATTCCATTGCTTTACTAGCATCCTGAGCAAAACGTGTTTTTAACTTATAATTGTAACTTCTTGCCTTATCTTCCATTCGTATTTTCATATCCAATGCGATGAATATTTGCGGATAGGTTCTTTTAAAATCTATCATATAGCTGATTACTTCGCTTTTCCGCTGTGATTCTGCAATTTCTACCTCATACAAACCTTTCTCATCATTATTATTACCAAATATTAATGATGATTCTGGCATTGCACGTGTTATTGATCTCTCCTGATTTATATCAAAATCTACTGATTCTGATTTATCAGAAAGATTTGCTAATGGATGGAAAATCACAGCCTTATCTTCAATTTCTTTCTTCGGGCTAAAAGCAATTTCTTTTAATTCTGGTCTCATTTTTGGATTAATATTAAAAATTGCAATATTTACAGGCTTCTTAATCAAAGTTTTTGCTTCCTCCTCAATAGCTTGAGATTCAGTAATAATTGTTTCTGTTACTTTTTTCGGTTCTTGATTTCTTCCTAATAAGAAATCTTCTACTGCTGGAGAAGCTAACCCTTTGAGGTTTAATGCAAGATATTCAATAAAAAGATTATCTTTCGTAACCGAAATTG